>NZ_VORR01000029.1 GCF_007997085.1 Polaribacter sp. IC066 | reverse complement strand
TGCAAACATACAACTACTTTTTACTTTATAAACTATCTTTTTTGAAGTTTTTTGTGTTTAATTCTTAAAGCATTCAAAATAGGCTCTTTATCACAGAAATGTTTTTTTGAAAACAATGCCTTTATTTAAAATAAGTGCCGAAATACTTAATGCTGCTTTTTATCATGGTCAAAATTAGTAAAAACTCTCTTAAAATAAACGGTGTTTTATCGTTCGGTTGCTTCGTTTTTATTGCGAAAAAAAATTTTGAATGAAATAGTATTGGCCAATTGAAATTATATTCTTTCTAATTAGCATCAAAGTATTGTTTTAATTGTATAAAAAAATAGCCTTCATAGACTAACTCGTTTTTTGTTTTTGTTGAAAAGAAAACCCTTTTGTATTTTATTGCCCTCTTTTAAAATGCTAAAACTCATGTTAGGGATTGTAATGGCATCCTTTTTATGCTCTAAATTAACGAAATTATTTTTGATGGATTACAACTATGTTCTCTTAAATGGTGAACTTTAAATTAACAACGCATAAAAAGATATAATGGAAAGCCCGACCGCGCTTTTTTGTGCGGGAACACCTAAAATTAATCCTTATTCTTTATTGATCGTTTATAGCTTCTCTTATTTTTCATCTTGGCAAACATGAGTTTGTACTCTTCTACATCTATTTTTGCTTTTCTCTCTATAATAATTTCAGGAAAATAAAAATCTAATCTACTTTCTTGAAATTTTAAAGTACCGTCTTGAAAAGCTCTTTGTAGAATATCTTCAATGAGAAAATCTTCGTTTATAGTTTCTGGATGATACTCCGTTTTTAAAGAGAGACTAAAAATATTAGCAGTTGTGTTGTACCAAAAAGCTTTCCAGCCACTTCTTAAACTTTTAATATTGTCGTAGGCTGTTAACCCTGTTTGACGATGAATTAATTTTATTAAAATACGACCTTCAGTTTTAGTCATTTTTTTAATTTGCTCTGTGAACTCGCCTTCAATATAACTTTGAATTTGTTTTGTATACTTTCTACGGTTCCTTTTAGAATCAATTCGGTTTAAACGCGCGTTTAAAGAATCTAGTCTTGATGACGCCAACTCTGCATAAGGATATGATTTGAATACTTTTCTGCGGAACCACAAGTAATACCGAATATCATCTTTAGATTGAAATTTTTGTTTTGGTAGCAGTGCAAACTCTTTTAATGTTACCGTTAAAGTATCTCCTGGCTTTACAAAAATATACTCATCTATGTTCTTTGGTAAAGAATCTGTTTCTCTTTTTTGCGCAAAACCGATGCATGAGAGACTTATTATATATATGTATAGTAGTTTTTTCAAATTTTTAGATATTCTTGTAACAATTTCTAATTCTCATAATTACGAGAACTGGCCTCCTTTTAATTAAGTTACAAAATAAAAAGACTAGAATTGATTATTCATTAATTTTAGCAATAAAATCTTGTTCAGAAATAATTTCGATTCCTAAATCTTGTGCTTTTGTTAATTTACTTGGTCCCATATTATCGCCAGCAACTATAAAGTTTGTTTTTTTAGAGATGGATGCGCTCACTTTACCCCCGTTATCTTCAATTGCTTTCTTCAATTCGTTTCTGCTCATTTGATGGAAAACGCCAGAAACTACAAAAACCTGTCCTTGCAATTTATCGGTTTGGTTCTCTAAACTTTCAGCAGAAACTTTTAATTTTACACCAACGGCTTTTAAACGATTTATTAGTTGAATATTTTCTGAATTAGACGAAAAGTCGATGACACTTTGTGCGATTCTATCTCCGATTTCGTCTACATTAATGAGTTCTTCAAAAGTTGCTATCATTAAATTATCGATTGATTTGGCATATTTTGCTAATTTTTTAGCAACCGTTTCACCGACAAAACGAATTCCGAGTGCAAATAGTACTTTTTCGAACGGAATTTCTTTTGATTTTTCAATTCCCTGAATCATGTTCTGTGCAGATTTCTCTGCCATTCTTTCTAACGGAATTACCTGTGCTACTGTTAAATCGTATAAATCTGCATAATTTTTAATTAATCCTTCTTTCCGCAACAAATCTACAGTTTCACCACCTAAACCATCGATATCCATTGCCTTTCTACTGATAAAATGCTGAATTCTTCCTGTTATTTGCGGAGCACAGCCAAATTCATTTGGACAATAATGTTTTGCATCGCCCTCTGTTCTGACTAACTCTGTGTTGCATTCTGGGCAATTGGTTGCATATTTTGTGGGTTCTGAATCTGCTGAACGCTTCGTAAAATCAACATTAGTAATTTTCGGAATAATTTCTCCGCCTTTTTCAACAAAGACAGTATCTTTTTCTCTAATATCTAATTTTTCTATTTGATCTGCATTGTGCAAAGATGCTCGTTTTACTGTGGTTCCTGCTAATTGCACAGGTTCTAAATTAGCGACTGGCGTAATTGCCCCAGTTCTGCCTACTTGATACGTAATTTCATTTAAAAGTGTAGAAACTTGTTCTGCCTTAAACTTATACGCAATTGCCCATCTTGGCGCTTTTGATGTATACCCTAATTCTTCTTGTTGTTGTAAATTATTTACTTTTATAACAATTCCGTCTGTTTCATAAGGCAATGTATGACGTTTCGAATCCCAATTATTTACAAAATCAACTACCTCATCAATCGATTTTGCTAAAGAAATGGTATTCGGAACTTTGAAACCCACTTTTCTGGCGGTTGACAAACTCTCAAAATGTGTTTTATATTTTCTTTCTGATGTTACTACCTGATATAATAAACAATCTAAAGGGCGTTTTGCAACTTCGGCGCTGTCTTGCAATTTTAAACTTCCGCTTGCGGTGTTTCTTGGGTTTCTGTATTCTTCTTCTCCATTTTCAACACGCTCTTCGTTCATTTTTAAAAACCCATCTAAAGGTAAAATGATTTCTCCTCTCATTTCAAAATCTTGAACGAAATCTTTTTTTATTGATAAAGGGATAGAGCGAATTGTTTTTACATTGTTCGTTACTTCATCTCCCTGAAAACCGTCTCCTCGAGTGACCGCTTTTACAAACTGCCCATTTATATACGTTAAATTTATAGAAGCGCCATCAAACTTTAACTCACAGGTATATTCAATCTCTGTTGTTCCCAACATTTTTAGAATCCGTTTTTCCCAATCTAACAAATCGTCTTTTGAATATGAATTATCTAAAGAATACATTCTATTTAGATGCACAAGTGTATTAAAATTTTTGGTGATGCTACCTCCTACTCTTTGTGTAGGCGAATTTACATCGAAAAAAACAGGGTTTTCTTGCTCTAATTTCTCTAACTCTTTAAGTTTTATATCAAAATCAAAATCAGAGATTGTTGCATTATCTAACACATAGTAGTTGTAATTATGATTGTTTAAATCATCACGCAATAAATTTATTCTTTGTTCAACCGTCATATATAAAGGAAAAAAAACTTGTTTATAATTTAAAATAATCGTAGTTTCAATATATAATCAAAAATGATTTAAATAAATGAAATACGCTATAAAAATACATAAAATTTCTACAGTTGATGACCTTGAAAATGCATGGAATGTAGAAGATTTTCAAGAGCTTTTAAAAAGATTTGATTTTGCGAATGATAACGTAAACGACCTCAAAGAATTAAGAGAGTTACTTTTTATGGCAATTGCTGATAAAGACCCAAGCGAAGCCGCAGCAATTGTATTGGATTATAAATTATCTGACCATTTAAATGAAGGACAAATAGATTCTCTTTCTTATGAAATGTTGGTTGATAAGATTTCTGAAGAATACCCAAGAATTGGTTTACACAAAAGACTTTTTTGCGTTAATCAGCTATTATACAAAGCCTTTAACGGAAAATTTCCGAATACGAAAGCCACTCTTGTAGATTTTGAAATTACTCCAAAAAGAAATGCTGATGAAAATATTACCAAAGAAATTGCATTAAAATGTTTTACTCAAAATTTAGACAGCCATAATGTAATTATTAGATTATTTGGCAAGCAATTGAGTGGAGAGGAGGAGTTTGAAGAAGCAAATGATATTATTTGGGATTTACAAAAAAATGAAACTACCTACAGACTTACTACTTCTGACTATTTTATGAGCAAAGAAGAGTTTTTAAAGCCAGAATTTGATTGTGAAATTGATTTTTTCACAGAAGAGTAACTGTTTTAAATAATTCATAAAAAAAACACAGATTTCGCAGATTTACACGGATTTTAAAGTTTTAGTATTCCGCGAAATTCAGAGCGCTGTATGTATCTTATACATAATTAAGTGAAATTTTAAAGATGCTTACAGCGCTACAAAACGTGTAGAAATTTTTTAAAAATTCAATGAACTGCCTCAAGAAAAGGCAATCAAGATATCAATCAGATAAAATCTTATTTTTAGTTTGATGAAAGCATGGGTTCTCAAACTTTCCTCTTAACCACCGACGCAAAACATCGGGGAGTTCTATCAATTACATTATGATACTTTAATGAGTTATCGACTAGATTAGAACAGCCACAGTCTATGTTTGATTAGAGTAATTATTCTTTTACAGTTCCAGAAAAGTGATTTACTTTCAGATTGATTGGATTTCCGGAAGAACGCCTAAAACTAGCAACCTGACCTGTGTGCCAAATTGCATCTGCTATTGGACCGTTTATTATATAAAAAAAAGGGATGCTTACTTCTCCTTCTTTCTTTGTTGATAATTCTGACAACTCTTTTGTCTCTAAAATTTTATTTCGAAATGCCTCAAAATTTAATAAGGTTTGTTTTCTCATTTCTAAAAACGTCATTTCTTCTTTAGCTGTAATCTGTTTAAAATCGGTTTTTGTTAAGCGCAACATGGTGTTTGATAAATCATATACATGATGAATGGTTTCTAAAGAACTTCTACCTTTTCCTGCTGGCTGATAGTTTAAATCGTTTGCTTCTAAACCTTCTGAAGCCCAAAAATATCTAAAACCTAAACCATCTATCATTCGCGCAACAGTTGTTTGTGCGGTATAATTTTCTTCCATTTTAGGTATTTCATAGTATGGTAATTTTTCTTGCGCATTCATGTGAAATATTGCGAATAGAATTATGATAAAACTTACTTTTCTCATGATTTAAATTTTGATAAAAATAAATGGTTTTTTTTGTTTTTACAATAAAGTAGTTAGGAAATAAAAGTTTGCCTAAATTTACTTCTTATGGTAATTACAAGCAAAATAGTTTAGCCCTGATTGAAACGGCATCCTTTTTAATTGCTTATTAATAAGTATTGTATTTTTTTGAACGTATTATACCTCATCACAAAGAAAAAGTGACATTCGCAACGTCTTATTAAAAATAAAAGGCAATTAGAAAATAAAAGTTTGCCTAAATTTACTTCTTATGGTAATTACAAGCAAAATAGTTTAGCCCTGATTGAAACGGCATCCTTTTTAATTGCTTATTAATAAGTATTGTATTTTTTTGAACGTACAATACCTCATCACTCATAAAAGGAGAAATTTGCAGCGTCTTAATTAAAAAGATATAGTGAAAAGCACGAAATAGCTTCTAAAAAACAAAACCTAAAACATATAAGTGCTTTTGGTTTTGATGAAATTCTTGGGAAACATTGTTGATTTCAAGAATGATATCGCGTTTTATACTGAAACAAATTCAGCACTAGAACCAGAATTAATTCAGCTATATAGTTTAAGAATCTTACAAAAAAGCTAGACTCTTAAACTAAAGCTTCATTAATAATAGGTAAATCGTCTTACTTTTGCGATGTGTTTTGCCAAACGCATTACTTGGTGAGAATATCCGTATTCGTTATCATACCAAACATAAAGTACAATCGTTTCATTGTCTGTAATGGTTGCTTTGCTATCAAAAATAGCAGGAGCTGTAGACCCAATAATATCTGAAGAAACCAATTCATTATCTAAAGAGTATTTAATTTGCTCTACTAAATCGCCCTCTAAAGCATGCTGTTTTACAATAGCATTTACAATATCTGTTGTAACAGGTCTTCTTAATTGTAGACTTAAAATTGCCAAAGATCCGTTAGGCACAGGAACTCTAATGGCGTTTGATGTTAATTTACCTTCTAAAGCCGGCAATGCTTTTGCAACTGCTTTACCAGCGCCAGTTTCTGTAATGACCATATTTAAAGCTGCTGCTCTACCCCGTCTGTACTTACTGTGCATATTATCGACCAAATTCTGATCATTTGTGTAGGCATGAATCGTTTCTAAATGTCCTTTTTTAATTCCGAAATTATCTTCTAGAACTTTTAAAATGGGTGTTATTGCATTGGTTGTGCAAGATGCTGCTGAAAAAACATCAAACTTATCAGGATTGTATTGTGTATGATTTACACCGTGTACAATATTCGGAACCCCTTTTGCAGGCGCCGTTATTAAAACTTTACTTGCTCCTATCGATTTTAAGTGTCTGCTTAATTCAACATCGTCTCTAAAAGCACCTGTATTATCGATAATTAAAGCATCTGTAATTCCGAATTTTGTATAATCTATTTCTTCCGGATTTTTTGCAGAAATCATAAAAACGGTCGTTCCGTTTATGATCAAAGCTTTGTTTTCTAGGTCTGTTTGCACGGTTCCTAAAAAATCTCCATGAATAGAATCTATGCTTAATAAAGATGCTCTTTTTTCTAAAACATCTTGTGTAATTGCTCCGCGCGTAACAATTGCTCTTAGTCTTAATTGAGAACCTTTGCCCATTTTAGTCATGAGCTCTCTTGCCAACAAACGCCCAATTCTACCAAAACCATACAGCACAACGTCTTTAGGAGTTATGTCTTTTGCCTCTGTAGCATTTTTTAATTTCTTTTTGATAAAAGCAACTTTGTCTTCACAGCCTTTTGGATGCAAATAACATTCATAAGCCAACTTGCCAATATCTAATTTAGAAGACGGTAAATCTACTTTTTGAATTGCTTTTGCAATGCTTAACGCATCTAAAATAGTAATGGGTTTATTTACAAACTCTTTTGCGTAGTTAATTAAATTTAAAACTTCACTTGCTCTTTTATCTACAAGAGGATTTCTAAACATAATTAGTTCAATAGATTTATCGTACCATAAATCGTGCACTATATTAATAAATTCTACGGTTGCTCTTCTTGTTTTTGTTTGCGAAATAACTTCTTTTTCGTAATCTAAAATTGATGGCATAGCTTTGTAACTGATTTAAAGTTTGCACAAAAGTATTTCTTTTTTTTAGAACACGAAATCGATTTCGTTAAAACTTTTAAGACAAAAAAAATCCTGATACTTTTATCAGGATTTTTACTTTTACTTAAAATAATCATTTAACGTATTCCGTATCTTTCAATTTCGCCTTGTAAGTTAATCACTTCAACATACAACGGATTTCCATTTCCGAAATTACTATTATCAATCATACTTTTTGCTTCTGCAGCTGTCAAAACGGTTTTCTTATTTACTTTCGTAATAATAAACCCTTTTTTAACCCCATAATAACTTAAATTTTTATTTGAGTTCTCCATTATTCTAGCGCCACCTTTCAAATCATATTTTTTCTTTTCTTCGGATGTTAAATCTTTCAAAGAGATACCCAAAACACGAGATATATAGGTGCTTTTCTTATTTAATAAGATTTTCTCTTTCACTAACTCCCCATCTCTTTCTACGGTTACATCCACAAATTCTCCTGGTCTTTTTGATGTTAACTGACCTTTTAATTCAGAAAATTTAGATATTTTAATGTCATTGATGCTCTTTATAATATCTCCTGATTTTAATTGAGATTTTTTTTCTCCGTCTTCATAAAAGACATCTCCTACTTTAACCCCTTCTTCAGTATATCTCATATCTACAGAAATTCCTAAAATTGCTTCTTGCACGGCACCAAACTCTAATAAGTCATTCACAATTTTTTTGGCAATGTTAGAAGGTACTGCAAAAGAATACCCAATAAAAGAACCCGTTTTAGAAGAAATTGCAGTGTTTATACCTACTAATTCTCCTCTTGTATTTACTAAAGCACCACCACTATTACCTGGATTTACGGCAGCATCGGTTTGTATAAAAGATTCTATATTGTTGCCGTTACCTTCTAAATCTCTACCTTTTGCACTAACGATTCCTGCAGTTACAGTTGATGTTAAATTATAAGGATTGCCGACGGCTAAAACCCACTCACCAATTTTAATAGTATCAGAATTTGCAAAAGGTGTATAAGGCAATTCTTCCTCTACATCAATTTTTAACAACGCAATATCATTTGTTTTATCAGCACCAATTAACTCGGCCTTATATTTCTTTCTATTATTTAAGGTTATTTGTAAATCGCTAGATCCCTCAATTACGTGGTTATTGGTTACAATATATCCGTCAGGAGAAATAATCACACCACTTCCAGTACCTATTTGTTCATATTTTCTTGTTCCGTTTCCGTTACCGTTACCAAAGAAAATATCTAAAGGGTTTGACTGCGTTCTGATAGATGTATTTTTTACATGCACCACAGAATGCACCGTTTTTTCAGCGGCCACAGTAAAATCTATTACATCTGCACTTATGCCCGATGAATTTGTATTAAATGATGGATTATAACTTGCTTGAACAGCTTGCATAGAATTTAAAGAAGATTTGTTTACCTTCAAGGTATCGGCAAAAAACATTTTATAACCTCCTAAAGTAATAGCACCTCCTAGAACTGCTATACCTAATAAACTAAAAAATTTTTTCATAATATTAAGTTTTGTGATCCAAAGGTACGATTTTAACAATTTTAAAAATTCTGTTTAACTTGCTTTTAACTCATTTTAACCACCTTTTAACAGACTTATTGCACTCTTGAAATTAGTATCTTTGTTTTATGAATTTTACTTTTTATAAATATCAAGGCACAGGAAATGATTTTGTAATGCTTGATAACAGAACGAAAATATTTCCAAAAGAAAATACTGCCATTATTTCACAAATTTGTGACAGACATTTTGGAATTGGTGCTGACGGAATTATTTTAATTGAAAACGATGAAAAGTTTGATTTTAAAATGATTTATTTTAATGCTGATGGAAGTCAGACTTTTTGCGGAAATGGCGCTAGATGTGCCGTTGCTTTTGCTAAAAGACTGCAAATTATTGAAGAGAAAACTACTTTTTTAGCAGTTGATGGCGAACATTTTGCAGAAATAAAAAATGATATTATTTCTTTACAAATGATTAATGTTAAAGAAATACTTGTGAATTCAGGTTCTGTTTTTATGTATACAGGAACCCAACATCATGTAGAAATGGTGAATGCATTAGATGCATATCCGGTTTTTAAAAACGGTCAAAAAATTAGAAATTCTTATAAAGCTCCTGGTAGTAATGTAAATTTTGTGCAACAAATAAATGATACAACTTTTAGAGTAAGAACGTATGAAAAAGGTGTTGAAAACGAGACTTTGGCTTGCGGCACCGGAGTTACCGCTGTTGCCATTGCCATGCACAAAACAAATAGAACAAAAAGTAATGTAGTTTCTTTGCCAGTAGAAGGTGGTCTTTTAGAGGTTTCCTTTGATGAAGAAAATGGCGTTTATACAAACGTGTTTTTAAAAGGACCCGCTGAATTTGTCTTTAAAGGAGAGGTTAAAGTGTAAAAAAAGTAGATTCATATATTTTAGGCAATGAAATTAGAAGTTTACCACATACAGATTTCGTACAATTTGTCATTCTGAAAGAATCTCAACGCGTTGCCTACTGTTTTATTTTTTTGGGTGTTTGCTATCGTAGAATGATAACTAGAACAGACCCTATTTGTGTTTTGTAATTGCGTAGAATCCTAGTGGAATCCTAACAGATAACAAACGGGATGGGGTCTATTTGTGCTATTGTAATTGTGTAAGAACTTTTTCATGATGACAGACAGAATGGAGTATGTTTGTGTCGTTTTAAAGGTGTGGGTTCCTTTCAGGATAACAAACTAAACGGTGAATTTTGAAGTTTTCAACAAATTTGTAAAACTTTCTTTCATAAAAATAAAAAATAAATGACCTTAAACAATAAAAAAATAAATCTACGCGCCCTAGAACCAGAAGATTTAGATTTCCTATATCAAATAGAAAATGATGAGTCTTTTTGGGAAGTAAGTCATACTCAAAAACCATTTTCTAAATATCTTTTAAAACAATATTTAGAAACTGCTCATTTAGACATTTATGAAACCAAACAACTCCGTTTTATAATTGAAGAAACCGCAACCAAAAACCAGTTAGGTATGATTGATATTTTCGATTTTGATCCGCAGCATAAAAGAGCTGGCATCGGCATTTTAATTCACCCAGATTTTCAAAAAAAAGGATTTGCTTCAGAAGCATTATCGCTGTTAATTAAATACTCTTTTTCTTATTTACAATTGCATCAATTGTATGCAAATATTACTTCAGACAACCTTCAAAGCATCTCGCTTTTTAAAAAACAAAACTTCTCTAGAGTTGGACTAAAAAAAGATTGGATTTTATCCGAAGGAAAATTTAAAGATGAAATTTTATTTCAGTTGATAAAAGTGTAGTTTTGCAAACGACACAAAAATCAAAATCAATTGAACAAGAAAATTATTTACATAGTAGCAACCCTTTTTTTAATTGGAGGTATTTTAGGATACAACTATTATCAGAAAATATTTGGAGCAGCAATTACCACCAACAGCGAACTTTATATTTATGATACAGATAGTTTAGTTAATGTTAAGGAAAAAATCGCTGAATTCTCTAATAAACCCAACACCTTTTTATGGGTTGCCGCCAAAAAAAACTTCTCGAAACCCAAAACCGGAAGATATCTTTTAAAAAAAGGTATGTCTAACAACGATTTGGTAAATATGTTAAGAAGTGGCAACCAAACAGCTGTAAGCGTATCCTTTAACAATCAAGATACATTAGAAAAATTTGCAAGTAGAATTGCAGAGCAGCTGGCAATAGATTCTCTTGAGATTCTTACTTCGTTTTCTGATAAGAAGTTTTTAAGCGAACAGATGTTTACAGAAAAATCTGTTTTTCAAATCTGCATTCCGAATAGTTATCAATTTTATTGGACGGTTTCTGCAGATAATTTTAGAGACAAATTACTTTCTGAATACAATCGTTTTTGGACTTCTTCTAGACTAGAAAAAGCAAAGGTTTTAAACATGTCTAGAAATGATGTAATTACCTTGGCCTCGATTGTTCAGAAAGAAACGGCGAAGAAAGTAGAACGCCCAATTGTAGCAGGTTTGTATTTAAATCGATTACAAAATGGTTGGCCATTGCAAGCAGATCCTACAATTATCTATTGTATTAAAGAAATAAAAGGTCAGGATTATGTAGTAAAAAGAGTTTTAAAGGCCGATTTATCGTTGGACTCACCTTACAACACCTATCAAAATAGAGGTTTGCCGCCATCTCAAATTGCTATGCCAGATATTTCTGCAATTGACGCCGTTTTAAACGCGCAAAAACACGATTATTATTATATGTGCGCTGATATTGATAAGATTGGTTACCATCAATTTGCAAAAACGTTGGCGCAACACAACAGAAATGCGGTAAAATATCAAAATTGGTTGAATAAAAAAGGAGTAAATAGATAGTTACATCATGATACACTTTACAAAAACCTACTTTCTTTACTTATTTATCAAAGAGAATCGTTATAGTTGAGCCTAATTAATAAAGAAATCACCTTTTTATAAGATTATTTGTTATTTTTAAAAATTTAACATACTGATAACTAGTTGTTTTAAAATACGTGGTATCTTTGCGCTCGTAAAATAAATCAGCTTATATGATTAAAAATTTTTTGTTTTTAATAGGTAGCATACTGTTTTTTTCAAATACGATAACAGTAAATACAACTTCTAAAAAAGAAAAAAAAGTTACACTTCCTGCTAATATCGATTATAATATTCCTTACCTAAAAAGAAATTTCGTTGCTTTTAAAGAAGCGGTTGCTTTTAAAGAATCGCAAGGAAAATATACCGTTGTAAATACTTTAGGATATTTAGGTAAATATCAATTTGGAAGAACAACTTTAGAACGCTTTAACATTTACAATACAGAGGCGTTTTTAAAGAATCCTGAATTACAAGAAAAAGCTTTTATTGCTTTATGCCAAGTAAATAAATGGATTTTAAGAAGAGACATTAAAAATTCTAAAGGCAAAATTATAAATGGTATTAAAATCACGGAATCAGGTATTTTAGCTGCTGCACATTTAGGGGGTGCGGGTAACGTGAAAAAATTCTTGCGCAGTAAAGGAACAGAGCGTTTTTCTGATGCTTACGGAACTTCTATTCAAACCTATATGAAAAAGTTTGCTGCTTATGATGTTTCTAATATTGTTGCAGATAGAGAAGCAACTGTGTAAACAATACTATTTCTGAATTATAAAAATAGCAGGCTTTTTATGTAAATCTGGCTGTTGATGTTTCCAGTCGGCCATACTCATTGTTTTTATATATTCACTCTGTAATGTAATATCTGCGGCAATACACAAATTGGTTAAGGGTGATAAGGTAGCTTTTAAATCGGCTAACATTTTTTCGTTTCTGTAAGGTGTTTCTATAAATATTTGAGACTGACCTTTGTCTAAAGAAATTCTCTCTAATTCTTTTATCGCTCTTTTTCTATCTCCTTTATCGATAGGTAAATAGCCATTAAAAGCAAAGTTTTGTCCGTTCATACCAGAACTCATCATTGCCATTAAAATAGAACTTGGACCAACTAAAGGTACTACTTGTATATTTTTTTGATGCGCTAACTTTACAATGCTTGCACCAGGATCTGCCACTGCGGGCACTCCTGCTTCAGACAACAAACCAACATTTATTCCTTGTTGGCATACATCTAAATATTTTTGAGCTTCTTCTTCTACAGCATATTTGTCTAGCAATTTTATACTTAACATACCTTGCTGTTTTTTAGGCGCTATTTTTTTAATAAACCTACGAGCAGATTTCTCATTTTCTACAATATAATAATCTATCTGTTCTACTACTTTCTTTACCGATAAAGGCATTACTTCTAAAGGTTCTGTTTCACCTAATGTTGTGGGAATTAAATATAGTTTACCAATCATAATAAAAATTTTAAGAAGCTTCTACGAATTTACATAAATAATTTTCAGAAGAAAAATTACGCGGTTTATTTTAGAATTTACTTGCAACTATTTCACAAGCTTCATCTAGCATTTTAAGTACATTTTCAAAACCATCTTGCCCGCCGTAATAAGGATCAGGCACCGATGCATTTTTAGTAGCATGTATTTCATTCAAAATCATTTTCACTTTTTGTTCATCGGCCTCATTTCTTGCTAAAATCAAAATATTTTGATAATTACTTTCATCCATCGTATAAATAACATCAAAAATATCGAAATCTTTTATACTAAATTTTCTTGCTGTTTGATTTGTAATATCAATACCGTATTTAAAAGCGACCTCGATAGCGCGTTTGTCTGGTAATTTACCTGTATGATACGCAGCCGTGCCAGCAGAATCGACAAATACTTTATCTGTGTTTACTTTTGATTGTAAAATACCTTCTGCTAACGGAGATCTGCAAATATTTCCTAAACAGACCATTAAAACTTTTTTCATTGAAAACAATTTAGGCTTATGATACGCGCCAACACAACATCAAATTTATAAAAGAAAGATTTTAAAGAATGAACAACCTAGAGGCAGCGCCATATAGGTATCAAAAAAGAATAACCTTTTAATATTTTAAAGCATAGCGTCGGAGTACAATACCGAAATATCGCTAGTTACTGAAACAAGCCTACCTAATGGACAAGCAGATTCAACTTACAATGTTGAAATCATAGCTTCGCTATTTTTCAACATTGAGTTTCACTAATAAATTTAATGCTTTACGATACTAGAAAGTTAACTTTTTAGTTAAATCTTCTACGTATTTCTTAAATTGCTTGTCGGTTTCTGTTAAATTATCAACAGTTTTGCAAGCGTGTAAAACGGTAGCATGATCTCTTTGCCCAATTTGATTGCCGATACTTGCTAAAGATGTTTTTGTAAGTCTTTTAGCAAAAAACATGGCTAATTGACGTGCTTGAACAATATGTCTTTTACGCGTTTTAGATTGTAAAGTAGCCACATCCATATCAAAATATTTAGAAACCTCTTTCTGTATATAATCGATGGAAACCTCTTTTTTAGTATTCTTAACAAACTTATCTACAATTTGTTTTGCCAAATCTAAAGAAAATTCTCTTCTGTTAAAAGATGCTTGCGCAATCATAGAAATTAAAACACCTTCTAGTTCTCTAACGTTAGATTTTATATTTTTAGCAACATACTCAACAATATCATCTGGCATTTCTACACCATCTCTGTACAATTTGTTTTGTAAAATAGATATTCTAGTTTCGTAATCTGGTGCTTGTAATTCTGCAGATAAACCCCATTTAAATCGAGACAACAAACGTTGTTCTATATCTTGCATGTCTACAGGTGCTTTGTCTGATGTTAAAATAACCTGCTTTCCGTTTTGATGTAAATGATTAAAAATATGAAAAAATACATCTTGTGTACCTGCTTTACCAGACAAGAATTGCACATCATCAATAATTAAAACATCGATCATTTGATAAAAATGAATAAAATCGTTTCTTGTGTTCGATTTTACTGAATCTATAAATTGTTGCGTAAATTTCTCTGAAGAAATATACAAGACTGTTTTATCTGGATATTTATCTTTAATATCAACCCCAATTGCGTGCGATAAATGTGTTTTACCTAAACCAACGCCACCGTAAATTAACAATGGATTAAAAGAGGTTCCACCGGGTTTGTTGGCAACTGCCATACCAGCAGAACGCGCTAATCTGTTAGAGTCGCCTTCAATAAAATTCTCAAAATTATAATTAGGGTTTAATTGTGATTCTATTTTAACTTTCTGTAATCCAGGAATAATAAAAGGGTTTCTTAATTCTCTTTTATCAGACTCTAAAGGTGCTATAGTTCTTTGTGGTTTTAGTGGATCTCTATTAGAACTCGGAATTTTAACAGTTTGTGGTCTATTACTACTGTAATTATTCTCCATTTTCACATCATAAATCAATTTAGCCTCATTGCCTAATTGTCTTACCAAGGCAACACGTAATAATTTAATATAGTGTTCTTCTAGCCATTCATAAAAAAACTTACTTGGCACTTGAATTGTTAATACCTCTCCAGAAAGTTTTACAGGTTTTATGGGCTCGAACCAAGTTTTGTATGCTTGTGGCTTAATGTTGTCCTTTATAAAAGACAGGCAGTCTGTCCAAACGGATTCGGCGGTGTGACTCATTTAATTATAGGGTTGATTTTCTGGGTAAAGAAAATAGATTAAAATTGTATTTATTACGTTTTCATTGCTGACTACAAAAGTGTGAATAAAATTCATCATAAAAAAACCCTATTGCTATTGATTACTAATTATTTTTTACGTAAAATAGCTTACATAAAAAGTTTTATACAATTTGAAAAATTCATTAACAAAAACCAGAGTTCGGTATTCAGAAACAGATCAAATGGGCGTAGTTTATCACGGAAATTATGCGCAATTTTTTGAATTAGGAAGAACCGAATGGCTACGAAAATTAGGTGTTACCTACAAAGATATGGAAATAAGCGGTATTATGCTTCCCGTAATTTCTTTAACTTGTAACTTTATAAAACCCGCTAAATACGACGATATACTTACCATTGAAACAATTTTATTAAAAAAACCAATGGTTAAAATTGTGTTCGATTATAAAATTACAAACCAACACAATCAATTAATTTGCACCGGAAATTCTGTTTTAGCTTTTATTAAAATGAAAAATAGTAAACCCACAAGTTGCCCAAATTATTTATTAGAAAGTTTGGGTTTTTGACAAAAAAAATTATTTTAATTTTGCTTTTATCATTCTTTTATTTCCGAAAATATCTTTGCGTAATTCTATGGATTTAAAACCTTTGGTTGTTAATAAATCCATAGTTTCGTTTGCTAAGTACTGATTAATTTCAAAAAAAAGCAAACCGTTTTTAGTTAAATATCGCTTGGCTAAATCTGCAATTTTTTCATAGAAAATTAAAGGATTTTCATCAGATACAAACAATGCTAAATGAGGTTCATTTTGCAATACATTATTGTGTATTTCTATTTTTTCTAACGCTCTAACGTAGGGCGGGTTTGATACAATAATATCGTATTGTTGTGGTAAACTTTTGGCTTGCAAAATATCGACCTCTAAAAAATTAATAGCAACTTTATTGAGGGCTGCATTTTTTTTTGCAATTTTTAAAGCATCAGTAGAAACATCAATTGCCGCAATACTGCAATCATTTAAATTTTTCCCCAAAGAAATAGGAATGCAGCCAGAACCCGCACCAATATCTAAAATAGATAGCAAATTATGACGATCATGCATAGAACCATCATCTTGCTTCTTCATTTTTGAATTTTGAATCTCTTTCACTTCCATTAAAATCCACTCAACCAATTCTTCCGTTTCTGGTCTTGGTATCAAGGTGCTTTCATCAACCAAAAAAGGCAAACCATAAAACTCTGTATGACCAATGATGTACTGCAAAGGAATTTCTTTCTTTAATTTTTCTAAAGCAGCCTTTAACAATACAAGTTTCTTATCTTCAATGTTAAAATTAGGTTTTAAAACCGTGTCTATTCTTTTTAATCCAAGATATTCATCTAGCAACCAAAAGAAAAAAGAATCGATTTCTGTCGTTGGATACATGTCTGAAAGTTCAATTCTAAAGAAAGCTCTAAATTCTGTTAGATTCATAAGGATTATAATAATGGGCTAAAAAATCTGCTTAAACGCTCTAATGTTTTTTGTTTAAAAGAGCGCTTTCTAAACGTTTCTAAATCAATTTTGTGCGCTTTATTTTTTCTTTCGTCAAACTCCTCTTTTAATTCAGCAGTTGCTTTTTTGCTGTACATTATGGCGTTTAACTCGTAGTTATGTTCAAAACTTCTACAATCAAAATTAGTAGAACCTACCGAGGCAATTTCATCATCAATAAAAATTACCTTGCTATGAGAAAAATCGTCTCTTAAATAAATATGAACACCTGCTTTTAATAAACTTTCAAAATAAGAATACATGCCGTAGGTTGCTACTTTAGAATCACTTTTTGCTGGCAATAATAAAGAAACATTAATGCCGCTTAATGCTGCAATTTTAAAAGCTTCTAAAATAGAAAAGGTAGGAATAAAATAAGGATTTAAAACACAAATACTTTTCTCTGCCAAGTTAATGAAACTTAAATATTGTTGCATCACAACAGCTTCTTCATAATCGGGACCACTAGAAACAATTTGAATTTTCGTATCTCCGTTATGCCCGTACATCTTTGTGTATTTTTCATCATCACTCAAATTTTGATTTGTTGCGTAATAATAATCCTTTAAAAAAGATTGATGAATGCAATTGACGGCAAAGCCTGTAATTTGCAAATGTGTGTCTTGCCAAATACCCAAACCAACATCTTCAGTAATATATTCATCAGAAATATTTACCCCACCTGTAAAACCAATTTTATTATCTATAACTGCAATTTTTCGGTGATTTCTATAGTTTAAAGAAAAAATAAAACTCCCGAATTTAAACGGTGTTTCTGGGTACAATTCTGCCCCCATATCTTTTAATTTCTGTTTTGTTTCTTTGTTTAAGTGATAACTACCGAGTGTGTCATATAAAATTCGGACCTCTATACCTTCTTGTAATTTTTTTTCTAAAATTTTTACAATTTTAGAAAATATTTCTCCATTTTCAATAATATAATATTGCAAATGAATAAATACTTCTGCCGCCTCTAACGCTTTATAAATAGCCTCGAAAGCTTCTTTACCGTTTTTTAAAACAATGACACTATTTTTATCTTGAACCTTACTATTTGTATTGCTATAAATTAATTGAGAAATCTTTTGCTGCTTTTTATTTTTTAGCATATCGGTATTTGAATCGCCTTTAGACTTAAAAGATTGTTGAATATATTCCTTTCTTTTTTTTGTTTCTTTCAGTTCAAAAAACTTAATTTTTCTTCTATTAATACCAAATAAAGCAAAAACACTAACGCCTAAAAAAGGGAATAACAAGGTTATTAAAACCCAACTTAAAGATTTAGAAGGCCTTACACCGAAATAAATAATATTATAAAACGCCCAGCTAAATAATATAACATGAATAAGTCCGAGAATATAATACACCATTGCTTTAAACTTTCTTTATCATCCAAACATTACAGGCATAGTGACAGGTATTCCCCATAGGTTTGTCTAGACTTAAAAAGCCGTATTTCTTATACAATTTAACGGCGTCTTTCATGTACGGTAAGGTTTCTAAATAGCAACTTTCAAAGCCTAGTTCTTTTGCCTTATCTAAACAAACGGATATTAATTTTGACCCTAAACCTTTGCCCCGAGCAATTGGTAAAAAATACATTTTTTGTAACTCACAAATATTACCTTCAAAATTGTCTAATTGCGCAATGCCTGCACCACCCACAACTTTGTTATTGTATTCTACCACAAAATAGGTAGCTTTTTCTTTTTGATAGTTTTCAAACATTTGGTCTGTAGCTTTATCCTCATAGGCTGTGCCTACTTTTGGTGCGCCCATTTCTACAATTACGCTTCTTACCACATTGGCTAACTCTGAATTATCTTTCGATTCAATTTCTCTAATGATAAAATCTTTACTTGTCATTTAATACTGTATTTTTGTCGGAGCAAGTTACCTAATTTTTTAATTATTTTTGATGAGAAAAGCACTCTATTTTTCATGTTCTCTTTTACTAATTTGCAGTTGCGCTGTAAACAAACCACCTGTTTTTATTAAGGTTGATAACATAGAGGTAATTAGTTATGCTGCAGATACTGTTAAAATTAAAGCAATTGCTTATTTTGAAAACCCTAATGATGTTGGTGGCAAAATAGCTACCGATAATCTTAAAATATTAGTAAACGATATTGAAGTGGCACAAGTTTTTTCTGAAGATTTTAAAATACCTGCAAAAAAAGAATTTTCGATTCCTTTATTAGCAAATATTCCTACAAAGAACTTATTGAGTACTGGTAAAAACGGAGTTTTAGGAGGTTTATTAAACTCCTTAATTACCAACAAAGTAACTGTTAGAATTAAAGGGAATTTAGTATATAAAGTTTTTGGATTTAAAAAAGAATTTTTAGTCGATCAAACAGAAGCTATCAAAATTAATTTTTAAACTAAAAACATTTTAGTTTCTCTAAAAAACATCATTATTAATCACGAAGTTTACATAAAACGCTGTTTACAAATTGCTAAAAACGGCATCGGAACTGCACGTCCAAACCCTAGTGTTGGTGCCGTAATTGTACTGAATAACAAGATTATCGGTGAGGGTTTTACTTCTAATTATGGAGAAAATCATGCAGAAGTTAATGCTGTAAATTCAGTAAAAAACAAAGAATTATTGAAAGAGGCAACCATTTATGTAACGCTAGAGCCTTGCGCACATTTTGGTAAAACGCCACCTTGTGCAGATTTGTTGGTAAAACACCAACTTAAAAATGTGGTGATTGGTTGCATAGATTCTAATAGTTTGGTTGCTGGCAAAGGAATTGAGCGCTTAAAAAAAGCAAATATTCATGTTACCGTTAGGGTTTTAGAAACCGAATGTAGAGCGCATCACAAACGCTTCTTTACAGTTCAAGAACAAAAAAGACCTTATATTATTTTAAAATGGGCAGAAACTAAAGACGGGTTTGTTGCTCCTTTAGAAAGAAATGAACAAAACCCTGTTTGGATTTCTAACAACTATTCTCAACAACTAGTGCATAAATTAAGGAGCAAAGAACAGGCAATTTTAGTGGGCACAAATACCGCAATTGCAGATAATCCTTCATTAAATGTTAGAAGTTGGTCTGGCCATAACCCCATAAGAGTTGTTTTAGATGCGGGTTTAAGAATTCAAAAAAACGCAAATCTATACGATAACAGCGTTCAAACAATTTTTATTATTAACGAAGAAATCGATACAAATAAACTTCAATCTCTTGAAAACGAGAATATCATTTTCGAGCAAATTAATTTCAATAAAAACGTTGCCCAACAAATTTGCGAAGTTTTACAAAAGCACAAAATTCAATCTGTAATTATTGAAGGAGGCACGCAAACCTTACAAACTTTTATAGTTGCTAATTTATGGGATGAAGCCATGGTTTTTATTGGAGAGGCTACTTTTAAAAAAGGTATTAAAGCGCCTATTTTTAGCGCAAAAAGAACAGCAACCAAAAAAATAGAAAACGACATTTTAAATATTTATACACATGATTAAAAACATCATCTTCGATTTTGGAGATATTTTCATTAACCTAGACAAACAAGGAACCTATAAAGCAATGGCTGCTCTTGGAGTCTCAGAAATATCTGACGAGATGATACAAGTGTATCATCATTATGAAAAAGGATTGATGAGCACTGATGATTTTATCAAGTTTTTTCATGACAGGTTTCACATTCCGAAAACAGCTTTAATCGCTGCTTGGAATTCCATTTTATTAGACTTCCCTGCAAGACGTTTAGAATTTTTAAAAGAAATCTCTGCAAGTAAAAAGTACAGATTATTTTTACTTAGCAACACAAATGATTTGCATATTAAATGGGTTCAGAATTCTTTAGGAGAAAAGTTTTATAACGAATTTAAAAGTTGCTTTGAGCAGTTTTATTTATCGCATGAAATTAATTTTAGAAAACCAGATGCCGAAATTTACGAGTTTGTTTTAAATAAAAACAGTCTAGTTGCCGATGAAACTTTATTTGTTGATGATTTAAAAGAAAATACAGATGCCGCAAATAAATTAGGAATTCATGTTTGGAATTTAATTCCTGGAAAAGAAGATGTAATAACACTATTCACTAAAAATAAATTTCTTTGATTTACCTTCTCTTAAGCATTCTTATTTCTAGTGGTTTATTTGTTATTTTTAAATATTTTGGTGTTTATAAAGTTGATGTATTAAAAGCAATTTTTATCAATTACCTGGTTGCTTTTACCATTGGTTTTGGATTGGCAGAAAGAGAATTTTCTGTACTCGAAATACCGCATCAACCTTGGTTTTTAGGTGCAGTGTTTTTAGGCATCTTATTTGTTTCTATCTTTTTTGTGATGGCCATGACTGCACAAAAAAACGGAGTTTCTGTAGCGTCTGTTGCCGGAAAAATGTCTGTAGTAATCCCCGTATTTTTCGGTGTTTTTTTATATTCAGAATCGGTTACGCTTTTAAAAATTATAGGCATTCTTATTGCTTTAGTAGCCGTTTATTTGGCTTCTGTAAAAGAAAAATCAGTCACTTCTAAAAATGCTGGTTTGCTTTTTCCTATTTTACTTTTTTTAGGCTCTGGTGCTATTGACACCACCATAAAATATGTAGAAGTAATGTTTGTTCCAAAAAATGATGTGTCCATTTTTTCTGGAAGTTTATTTTTTATCGCTGCTATTTTTTCGTTTGTAATTTTATTGATTAAAACCATCAAAAAAAGAGAACCTTTTGGCGTAAAGAACATTATTGCTGGTATTGCATTAGGAATTCCGAATTATTTTTCAATTGTCTTCTTAATCAAAGCCCTACAGACAGAAGGTTTTGAAAGCTCTACGTTGTTTACGATTAATAATGTAGGAATCGTAATTGTTTCTACCATCATCGGAATTTTAGTTTTTAAAGAGCAATTTAGTTTAAAGAATAAAATTGGCGTTGCTTTGGCAATAGTTGGAATCGTTATTGTAGCTTTGGCTTAAGCCAACATACCGATAATGAAATGAGTTTCTAATTTCTACGAGATGTATGCTCAACAATATGGACTAATAGGCATCTATAAAAACTAATTTAGATTTTCTCATTTTTGAAGATTACCTTCAGTATTAAAATTAAGAATTGATGATCTTTCATAAAAAGATCTTACACAAAATACGATTAATGGAAGAAGACAGCTACAAAACTATTTTAAAACCTTCAGAAGAGACCCTTTTTAAAGATAGAAACAGTAAGTTTTTTGGCTACGCTTTTCCTGTTGTGCATGAAGATGATGTAAAAGATTGTTTAGACGAGTTAAAGAAAAAACACCATACAGCAGGCCATTTTTGCTATGCCTATCAAATAGGAATTGAAGACGTAAGATACAGAGCCAACGATGATGGCGAACCCAACAATTCTGCTGGCATGCCCATTTATGGACAAATTCAGTCTTTTGAAGTAACCAATGTTTTAATTGTTTCTGTGCGTTATTTTGGCGGAACAAAACTTGGTGTTGGTGGTTTAATTAATGCGTATAAAACTTCTGCTCAACTTACTTTAGAAGCATCAAAAATTCTAGAAAAGACAATTGATATTTCGTATCAATTGAATTTTGAATACGATATGATGAATAAAGTAATGAGAATTATCAAAGAAAAAAACCTCAACCTTGTGAGTCAAAAAATGGAATTGGCTTGCGAATATGTAATTTCTATCAGAAAAAAAGAAGCCCAAACTATTTTTGAAATTTTTGATACTTTGTATAAAGTTGAGGTGAAAATTGTATCCTAAAATTTTGATTTAATTTTAATTTATTTTTAGCAAGCTTTATACATTCTGGTTACAAAGAATTCATATCATCTTTTAACTAATAAAATATTTAGATTATATTTACAGAAGAACAGTAATATAAAAAATACTATATGAAGTTAATTTTAAGGGATATGTGTAATAAAAGTTACTATATAACGAGTTAGCAATAATTAAAATGAAAATCCGAAAATTCATAGAAGATTTAAAACCTGAAGAAATTGAAGAAAAAAACCTTCAACAACTTAAGGAAAATGATGAGTTCTTTAAGGAATTTAAAGATGCACACGAAAAGAAATGTTGTGTTTTATGCGGAAATAAATTAGACTATTTTTCAGATTACGAACCTTGCTTTCATTGGTTTCTTTTGCCAACAGGAATTAAGAAAAAACATTTTAAAAAATATCTTTCGGAAGCTATTGGCTATTACAAACTTGAAAGCTATTTTAGATGGATTGCTACATTGGAATCACCTCTTAAAAACATCAATGATTTAACAGATGAAAAATCTGGCTCAAAATTAAAAGAGATTACAATCAAATATGAAAACATTGAATGGTCTATGAATTTTGGAAAAAGCGATTTAGATGGACATAAAGATTCAAATAATGCTAAATTCCCTCATTTCCATATTCAAATGTTGATTGACGATAAACCTTTTATTAGATTTAACGACTTTCATATTCCTTTTTCCAAAGAAGACCTTTTCAACCTTCAAATGATGGAAGAAGCTTCAGATTTAATAAGTTTAGATTACGATTTAGGAACTGGAATGTCATTTATTGAAAAAAACGAAAACTTAATTGAACTTGACAAAGTTATGACACTTGCGGAAGATGAAAATAAGGCAACATTTAACACAAGCTCAATCTTTCAAATGCCAGAAGGAAAAACCATTAAAGGAGAAGAAATTGAAAAATTTATAAAAGAAAGTAAAGAAACTAAAACACCTTTAAGAAAAATTATGAAAAAAAACGTTGCTGACATAAAAATTATTACAGAAATTAGACCAGGAAATTCAGTGCCGAAAATGAAAAAAAGAAGTTCAAGAAAATAACTATTGCTAACACCGTATATAATTTATTGCTGGCTTCTTGCCTACTTACGAAAGTCCTCGCGGACTTTCTTGGTCGGTAATTATTTACTAAATTAGGTGCTTGAAACACGCAACAAACCATATACAACAACGTTGGCAACAAGGCTCGCTCACTCGAATGGATAAAAAAAAGAAAAAATGAAAAAAAAATGAAAAGAAAATATATTAACATAATTATCTTAATATTAATTGTATTAGTGTTTACGCTTGAATATTATTTAATTACCTCATACATTGAAAGAATGTTTAAGTTTACGGCAATAGAAGTTAAAAATGAGATAAAAGATAATGAGATAAAAGAATTTAAAATATATTTAATTCAAAACTTTATTTTTATATTTTTACAAAGTATTGGTATGTTATTTTGTCTTAATATTGGTTTTTTATATTTTAAAGTAAAGTCAAGTTTAAAAAAAATATTTAATTTAGTTTTATTAAGTTTAATTTCTGTAATTGTATATCAATTTTTAATTATCGTTTTAGTTAAATTAAAAAATTGGACTTTTACAATGGGTTCTATAAATTCTATGTCAGAAAAATTAAGCCTTGAAAATTATATTAGTAGTGAAAAAACAGTGCCTTGGATTAAATTATCATTAACAAGTATAAATTTAGAACAATTAATAATAATTTTAATATTAGGAATTGGAATACATAAATTAATGAACATTAATTATAAAAAAGCATTCATCATAACTTCAAAAACCTATGGATTAGGAATTTTATTATGGTTTGTTTTTGCAATGGTTATGGAAATGAATTTTAATTAGCTATCAATGACGTCTAGATAGAAAAGGTTTACTTATTTATCCTCCAAATAAAAATAAGAAATTTTATTATTATTAATTTTAAATTCTTAAAACTATGAAAGAATTATCAGTAAACAAATTAGAAGACCTTCAAGGAGGTAAATTTTGGGGCTCCACTAACTTACAATCCATAGATTCTAGTGGCATGTATTATTGCACCCACAGATATCAAGTTTTTGGTATTACAACAAATTTTGATAGTTGGTATAGTAGTGTACCATGTGTCTTTTAATTAATAATTTTTCCTCTGTACAGGTTTTAAAACCTGTACAGTTTTTTAATAAAACAAAAAAATATGAGAATACCTTTTTTTATTATTTTATTTATGTCAACTAAATTATTTTGCCAAATAGCAACTTCTAAAATAATAGTAGACTTTGAGACAAAAAAACCAATACCATATGTAGCTATTGAAATTATTGAAAATGGATATGGTATTTATTCAAATGAAGATGGAAAATTTATTTTAAATATAAAAAATAGTGAAAGTTTAAGATTTTCACATCTTGGATATATTCCTTTGATTGTAAAAAATAAAAATTTAAAAGACACTTTATTTTTAAAAAAAAATGTGATTGACCTTGATGAGATTATTATTTTATCTGGTGACTTAAAAGTTAAAGAAATTGGATATATAAAAAAGAGAAAAACATTAAGATGGCATATTAAGCCACAAACTCAATTAGCCACTTTGATTAAATATAAAGAAAATTTAAAAAAAGCTTATTTAAAAAAAATATTCATACCAATAAGTAAAGATATACCAGGTTCTAGAAGTAATAAAATGTTAAAAACAAACGTAGTCTTTAAAAGTGTTTTTAGAATCCATGTTTATGAAAATAATAATGATACTCCAGGTATAAATTTAACAAAAAAAAATATACTCATAAATTGTAATCAAAACACTGATGAGATTTTAACAATTGATATTTCAGATGAATTTATTGTCTTTCCTCCATCAGGTATTTTTATTGGTATAGAAATGATTGGAGAATTAGATACTAATGGAAAAATTGTTGAAAAAAAATTAGGTGATGTATTGCCTTCTTTTATGTACACAAATAAAAAAAAAAAAAATATTACTTCAATATCTTTCATAAAAAGAGAGTTTGGAAATTATGAATGGGAAAAAATAGATAATACTAGCAAAGATTTTTCAATAGTTTCCGATTATAACTTGGCAATAAGTTTAGAGCTATCTATCTATGACTAAAATAAGTTTAAAAAAATACCACACACAACACCACGACCAATCAGATTGTGGTGTTGTATGTTTACAAACAATTCTCAAATTTTTTAAAAGTAATTATTCATTAGAAAAATTAAGAGAATATAGTGGTACTACCAAACAGGGTACAACAATGCTTGGCTTGATGCAATGTGGTAATAAAATAGGGTTAGAAATAAAGGGCTATGAATCTACAATTGAAGCTCTAAAAGAAAACAAAGTTCCTGCTGTTTTACACACTGTATTTGAAGAAAAATTACAACATTTTATTATATGTTTTGGTTATGATTATAAAAAAGAAAAATTTATTATCAGTAATCCTGCAAGTTCTAAAATAGAATATATCAATGAGAAAGAACTAGAAAAAATTTGGCAATCTAAAGCCTTATTACTTTGTAATGAAACAGATAACCTTGTAAAGAAAAAAGCAGAGAGTAAACAAAAATGGCAATGGATTTATAAATATGTAAAAGAAGATTTGAACTTACTTTCAATGTCCTTGTTTTTAGGAATCATTTTAGCAATTTTAAGTTTAGCAACTGCTGTATATTCTCAAAAACTGATAGATGTTTTATTACCTTCAAATGACAGCTTTAAAATTACTGCAAGTATTTGTCTATTATTTTTTTTATTTAGCATTCAAGTATTCTTTGGTTATTTAAGAAGTTTATTCTTAATACGTCAAACTAAAAATTATAATATAAGAGTAATTCACTTTTTTTATAATAGTTTACTAAAACTTCCAAAATCATTTTTCGATACTCGAAAAATTGGAGATATGGTAGCAAGAATGAACGATACAAGTAGAATTCAAAGAACTATTTCAAAAATAATTGGAAGTATTGTCATAGATATATTATTGGTTATCATTGTTTCAATAGCAATATTTAATTATAATTTAACTTTAGGTTATATTACATTATTATGGATTCCTTTACTAACAGTGGTTGTTCTTTTTTTTAGTCCAAAAATAAAAAAACAACAACAAAAAGTGATGCAATCTTATGCAAGAAACGAGAGTAATTATATAGATACCATTAAAGGTATAGAAACTATTAAAAATAATAATAAAGAACCCTTTTTTTCAAAAGAAACAAATAGTATTTATAAAACCTTTCAAACTTCTGTATATGATTTAGGACGTTTAGGTTTAAACTATGCTACAATTAATCAACTAATTTCAAATGTTTTTATAATAAGTACACTAGGTTATAGTACCTATCTAGTTTTAAATAATCAATTAACAGCTGGTGTAATCATTGCAATTTTACAATTGGTAGGTATGCTTACGGCTTCAACTTCAAATTTAGCTTTAGTTAATATTGAAATTCAAGAAGCCAAAGTTGCATTTAACAGAATGTATGAATTCACTTCTATAGAAGAAGAAAATAAAGGAAACATTTCTTTATCAGAATTTAATTCTTTAGAAATTAAAAACCTTTCGTTTCGTTTTGCAGGCAGAAAAGAACTCTTTAAAAACATTAATATTTCCATTAATAAAAATGAATGTATAGCAATTGTAGGAGAAAGCGGAAGCGGTAAAAGTACATTAGGGCAAGTATTACAAAAATTCTACCCTTTTGAAAATGGAAAAATATTAATTAACAATCAGTACAATTTACCAAATATAAAAACAGAAGATTGGCGAAATATTATAGGTATTGTTCCACAAGATATTACCATATTTAGTGGTAACGTAGTAACAAATATTTTATTAGGTAAAGAAGATATACCTGAAAATATTGAGAATTTTTGTAACCAATATGGTTTTACAGAATTTGTAAATACCTTACCTCAAGGTTTTGCCACAATTTTAGGAGAAGAAGGTATTAATTTGTCTGGTGGGCAAAAACAAATTATAGCATTAATGAGAGTTTTATACAAAAACCCACAATTATTGCTTTTAGATGAATTTACTTCTGCAATGGACAGAAAAACAGAAAAGTTTGTTTTAAGCTTATTAAAGAAACTAAAATCTGAATTAACTATTATTTTCATATCACATAGATTACATTCTTTACCTCAAATTGCAGATACAATTTATGTATTAGAAAACGGAGAGATTTCTAATTTTGGAAATCACAAAAAACTTATGAAATCAAAGAACTTTTATAGTGAATTTTGGGCTGAATTAGGGTTTGAAAAACAGTATGAATAACGCCCAGTTGCCAACACCGTGTAAAATTAATTGCTGGTTTCAGCTGATTTACGAAAGTCTTTTGGAACTTTCTTGGTTCGTGTTTTATTTACTAAATTTACTACTTAAAACACGCAACTAATCTTACACAACAACGTTATGCCCAATTAAAAAATTCCGTTTCACTCCACAATTATAGTTAAATGATTGTATCTTTGATAATATCAAATGATAGTATCAATAATGAAACCACCATACGAAATAACATCTTCTATTTTAAAGTTAATAACTTCCATTTCAGAAAAAATAGGTGAAGTAAATGCTAACTTATTAAACAAACCTTCTCCTAAATTAAGAAAACAGAATAGAATTAAAACTATTCATTCTTCTTTAAGAATTGAAGGAAACACACTTACGGAAGAACAAATAACAGCGCTTCTTGAAAACAAAAGAGTTATTGGTCCAAAGAAAGATGTCGTTGAAGTTTTAAATGCAATAAAAATCTATGAAAATTTAGATATTTACAAACCATCTAATGAAAAGTCATTTCTAAAAGCTCATCAAAACTTAATGGAAAACCTCATTGAAGATCCTGGGAAATATAGGAAACAAAGAGTTGGAATTGTAAAAGGTTCAAAAATAGAACATGTAGCTTCACCTTTTGGAAATCTTCCTTACTTAATGAAAGACCTTTTTGAATATTTAAAAAAATCAGACGAAATTCAGTTAATTAAAAGTTGCGTTTTCCATTATGAAATGGAGTTTATACATCCATTTTTAGATGGGAATGGAAGAATGGGAAGATTATGGCAAACTCTGATTTTAATGGAAAAATATCCAATCTTTGAGTTTTTACCTTTCGAGACTTTAATTAGTAACGATCAGGAAAAATATTATAAAGCTTTAGCGGAAAGTGATAAAGCTGGAAAATCAACAAAGTTTATTGAATATATGTTAGGAGTCATTGATATTTCAATAAGTGAATTATTAAATTTTAATAATCGAACATTAAATGAAAAAGACAGATTAGAATATTTTGTTTCTTTAAATAAGATTCAATTTACGAGAAAAGATTATATGGATATTTTCAAAGATATTTCTTCAGCAACTGCGAGTAGAGATTTGAAAAAAGGAACAGAATTGAAAATATTCGAGAAAGTTGGAGAACTAAATAAAACGATTTATAAACTAATAACTGGGCACAATAACGTGTAAAAAAAATTGCTGGTAAAAGCATACTAACGAAAATCCTCGCGGATTTTATTGGTTCGTGTTTTATTTACTAACTTTATTGCTTAAAACACGCAACTAACCTTATACAAATACGTTGTACTTCATTATCAGAAACCGCTAACCAATGATAAAATTCTTTAGAAAAATTAGACAAAATTTGCTCATAGAAGAAAAAAAAGGAAAATACTTTAAATACGCCATAGGAGAAATTGTTCTAGTTGTCATTGGAATTTTAATTGCATTACAGATTAATAATTGGAATGAAAAACGTAAAGTTAATGACGAAATAGAAAGTGTTTTTTCATTACTAGAACAAGAACTTGAAACTAACATTGAACGAAGTAATTATTTTTTAAACTACGGTTATCGTAGAGATTCTGTTCAAACTATGTTTAATCAAAATAAGGTAACTCCAGAGATGATTAGAGCTTCTCCAGAGTTAATTAATTTGAACTTTGGCACACATAAAGTGCGATTTATGGATGATCGCCTCAATGAACTTATCTCTTTAGAAAAACAAATACCCAAACGATATAAGAAGTTGATTTCAGGTTTAAAATTATTAAAAAGTCATATTGACTCACATAGATTTTGGGAAAGTAAAGCCTTATCATTAGCAGAAAAAAAATCAGAAGAATACGTCAATAAATTTTCATGGTATTACAGTAATGATTCCCTTTCGTTTGAAAAAGCTATTCGTCACGCGCTTACAGATACTATTTACAGAAATAACGTCAGCTATTATACACATTTACAACTTAATGAAAATGTATTTGATGCGACACTAATGAGAACGTCATCGGTGGAACTATTATGGCAAATAAAATCAATTAGAGGATTGAATAAAACGCAGACAATAAAACAATTCTTAAACGAACTTGACCTAAAACCATTAACAGAATATGCTTGTATGGATAAGCCTTATAAAAAAAATGAGATTTTTTTTAGACGTAACTTTATTGTGTATAACAATACAAAAGATTCCATTACATTCAATTATGTTGATGAATCAGGAAATCGGGAGTATCCTTTAACTGTTGCACCCAATAATTTTCTGCCAAATGGTCAAATTATGTATAGCAATCAATTTATTGAATTAACAGTAGATTATGAATGTAAAAAAGTCTTTAAACAAAACAAAGAAGATTATCTGCTATTTGAATAAGCTATTTAAACTCATTAGAAGTGAAAGAATGCCAATTAAAGAAATAACGAGAGCACAACACCGTATATAATTTATTGCTGGCTTCTCGCATACTTACGAAAGTCCTCACGGACTTTCTTTGTTCGTGTTTTATTTACTAAATTAGTTGCTTGAAACACGCAACTAACCTTATACCAAAACGTTGTGTTTCATTCCAGAAACCAGCCGCACTAAAGCAAAGAGTGCTATCGCACACATTGCTTTTCTCCCATCGCTAAATGATAATTTTTTCATAACTTGCAACAATAAATATAAACGAACAAAGGTGCTTCTAAAGGAAAAAATATCGATTGAACATTTTGAAGAAAAAAAATTCAAAATAAGACTTATAGAATCTGAAAGAGATACAGCAGCTGCGTTTACACATTATTTACATAATCACAAAAATGGAGTTTCTCAATTCTACAAACCAGATGCAATAGAACACGTTAAAAATTTATTTGAATACAAATTTCCAGAAGAAAAAATTTCAAAAGTAGCAGCTGAAGAAGCTTTACAATACTTGATTTTTCAACAAGAAAGTATTCCTTTTCCCGCACCAAAAAAGCCTGAATTTAAGTTTATTGACTTGTTTGCTGGCATTGGCGGATTTAGATTAGCTTTTCAAAATCTGAAAGGAAAATGTGTTTTTACAAGCGAATGGGATAAATATTCAAAGCAAACATATCAAGCAAATTTTGGAGAAGTTCCATTTGGAGATATTACAAAAAAAGCGACCAAAGATTATATTCCAGACGGATTTGATGTTTTGTGTGCTGGATTTCCTTGTCAAGCGTTTTCAATCGCAGGAAAGCGAGGTGGATTTGAAGATACGAGGGGAACATTGTTTTTTGATGTAGCCGAAATAATAAAAAAGAAAAAACCAAAAGCAATATTTTTAGAAAATGTAAAAGGTTTAAGAAGTCACGATAAAGGAAAAACTTTAGCAACAATATTAAATGTTTTGCGTGAAGATTTAGGTTATTTTGTTGCAGAACCACAAGTAATGAATGCAAAAGAATTTGGTGTTCCACAAAATAGAGAGCGAATTTTTATTGTTGGATTTAGAAAAGATTTGAAAGTTACAGAATTTGAATACCCAAAACCTATTGAGAAAAAATATACTCTTGACGATATTTTAGAATCCGAAACGGTTTCTGTAAAGTATTATTTATCTGAAACTTATGTAAATACTTTGAGAAACCACAAAGCTAGACACGCAAGTAAAGGCAATGGTTTTGGTTACGAAATTATTCCAAATAACGGAACTGCAAACGCAGTTGTTTGTGGTGGAATGGGACGAGAAAGAAATTTAGTTTATGATTTTAGACTAAAGGATTTTACCCCAATTACTCATATCAGAGGAGAAGTGAATAAAGAAGGAATTCGAAAAATGACACCGAGAGAATGGGCAAGGTTACAAGGTTTTCCCGACAATTTTAAAATTGTAGTTTCGGACGCTCAAGCATATAAACAATTTGGTAATTCGGTTGCAGTTCCTGCAATTCAAGCTACTGCAAAAAAAATTATAGAAAAACTTAAAACTTTATGATTACAGGAAATAAAGGCGAATGGAGTGAAATTTACACACTTTTCAAACTACTTGGCGACAAACAATTATTTCTTGGAAATAAAGAAATTGAAAAATTAGAAGGAATTGTCTATCCGATTTTACGTGTTTTAAGAACCGAAAATAATGGCGATTTTGAATATTCAATAAAAGACGAAATCATACTTATTTCTGGCGGAGAAGAAGTTTTAAAAATTGAAATTACAGAGTTTAAAGAAAAAGCGAAACTCTTACTTGAAAAAATTAAGTCTAATAAAGAAAGAACTTTTTCAGTTCCCGAGATTGAGGAATTTATGCAATCTATCAATTGCCTTTCCTTAAAAGCAAGTTCGACCGCGAAAACTGATATTACAATCGTTGTTCACGACCAAAGAACAAATCAACAACCAACTTTAGGTTTTAGTATAAAATCACAACTAGGAAGTCCTTCTACTTTACTCAACGCAGGAAAAACGACCAATTTTATTTTTAAAATTTCAAATTTAAAGTTAAGCGAAACAGAAATTAACAAGATAAATTCTATAGATTCTAGAAGTAAAATAATGGATAGAATTAATTCTGTTTTAGAATCAAAAGGAAAATTTCATTTTGTAAAAACTGAAAAACAAATATTCTCAAACAATTTAATTCTTATCGACAGTAAATTACCTGAAATTTTATCACAAGTAGTTTACGAATTTTATTCTAGCAAAAATTCAAGCGTTTCTGATTTAGTAGAAAATACAAATTCTAAAAATCCATTAAATTTTGATATTTCGAATGAACATAAGTTTTACGAATACAAAATTAAACGATTTTTAACAGACGTAGCTTTAGGAATGATGCCTTCGAAAGTTTGGACTGGACAATATGATGCAACTGGAGGATATTTGATTGTTAAGGAAAATGGAGATATTTTATGTTACCATATTTACAACCGAAATGAATTTGAAGATTACTTATTTAACAATACAAAATTAGATACAGCAAGTTCGAGCAGACACGATTTTGGAACAGTTTACAAAGAAAACGTAGAATTGTATTTTAAATTGAACTTACAAATCAGATTTACGAAATAAGCCAACGCAAGTTCAAGCACATTTGTTTTTTTTGCTATACACAAAAAACTAAAAAACAAAAGAGCTTAAACGCCAACGCTAGAAATTTTGCGGAATAATGTACGAAAACACAAAACCGTATATAATTTATTGCTAGTTTTAGCTTACCTACAAAACTCCTTGCATAGACAATAAATATGTGCTTTATTTACTAAACTCACTGCTTAAAACACGCAACTAACCTTATACCAAAACGTTGGCAACAAGCTCAAAAATGTACTTTCCTGAAATAAGAAAAACAAAAGAATACAAAAAGTACAAATTGGAAAGAGAACAAAAAATGAAATCTATTAAATCAGGAGAAAATGTATTTCATTTATTCTACTTCGGCGGAATGATTACTCAAAGTGATTTATTAGAATATGAAAAATCAATAAAGGATATTGGATCTGAATTCAGTAGTTATGATAAAAATGGAGACTTTTATGCTTCATTAGATAGTTTTACTCTTGATGTTTGTTTTATTCTCTCACAAATGACTATTCAAGGAATTATCTCTAACACTATTAACAGTGCAACTTGGGACTCAATTAAATATGTTGTCCTTAATATTTGGAATAAAGTTAAGAATAAAGAAATTGGTAAAGGGAATTCTTCTGATTTCACAAAAAAAACTATATCATTTGGAATTAAAGTTTCTTTGAATAAAAACACTAATTTTAACTTTAATTTAAGCGGAGACTTAAGTGAGAAAATAGTTTTAGAATCTTTAGACAAAACTCTTGAATTAATTAAGTCTCAAAAAACTAATTCTAAATTTAAGCACCCATCTTTACTAACTTATGATAAGAAAAAAGGAAAATGGAAATCTTTAGATGTTGATGAAGAAATGAGAAAAATTGCTTTAAAACAAATTGAGAAACAGAAAAAAGATAAGGAATAAAAACTGCGTAGAACATCTAATAAAATTAATTGCTTGGATTTAGCTTATTTACGAAAGTCCTCACGGACTTTCTTTGTTCGTGTTTTATTTACTAACCTTACTACTTAAAAACGTTGCAAACCATGCACAACCGCTTTGGAAGTAATATAAAACCGCTACCCAACTTTCCCAAACTCATTTTTAAAAACAAAACAATCAACATTTTTTTCTGGAGGTGCAATAGTTTCCCAAGAAAAATAATCAAACCAAAAAAGCTCTCTTGTAATTGTGATACATAATTCTTTTTGCTGATTATAAAAATGAATAGAAACATTCATTTTTTGATTTGAAAAAGTAATGCTTTTAAATTCTAAACCTACAGAGAAAACCTCTGTAAACATCAATGCCTTGTGCTGCAAAAACTGATCATTTCTATTTTGAAAACCTACTTTTACAAATAAAAATGTTTATAATAATTTTGACTAGTAACTTAAGTACGCGGCATTCTGCATTACCATATAATCACTTACATCAATGCATTTTACAGTATAATTTCTTTGAAACATCGCTTAATTTTTTTTTATTATATTTGGAGAATTAACTCTAAATCGCCTAATGGTGATTCTTTTAAAAGTAACGTATTGTCTTTTTATTTTTGATAAAAAATCAGTAAAAAAAATAAGCTCCTTTTAGTCTTTAGATACTCTTTTTCAAAGGGCTACTAATTGAAATAAAATCCGGATTAAGAAATTTGAATGATTTTTAGATTAAAATGTTCTCGATAAATTAAATCCTAAATGAATATCGCCACTAAAGAAATTTCCGGTGGTTTCTGTAATAAAACTTTTCTCTATCATGGTAATTGCGTTCGATATAATCAACTGAAATACATGGCCGCCAGTTTCTATATCAACCCCAAATGCTAAAGAATTTCTTGTATTGATTAATTTAGATTCGTCAAAGGCATAATAATATTCGGTATTTAAAGCGACTCTTTTACTTAATTTTATACGACCACCAAAACCAAGGGCAAATATATCATGAGGATCTGCAGCTGTTCTTACCGTATTTCTATGAACATAGGTTGGTGTGATCTGCAATGAAACAGACGTACTAAATTTACGTGCAATTAATACTTGCCCAACATAAAACAAACTTTCTGCAAATGATCTTTTATCCGCAGGGTCGTAATCTCTTAAGGTTTTTACAGCGGTACTTCCAAAAAGTGAAATAGCAACCGGAAAAGAATTTTCTCCTCTTTTTTGTTTTATCAAGCTATATTTTAAAAACGAATCATAGGTTTTTTCAAAACTACTTCTACCAACGCCAACCGTTAAATTATCTGTTAAACCATATTCAAAAGCAAACCGAATATTGGCATTGTCTAACCCAAAAAGATCATAGAAACCCGTATTAATTCTTCCGAATCTATGTGCTATAATAAACTCAAGTTCTTTATCTTTTTTATTTTCTATAGAATGACCATTTACAATTCTTGTTCCTTTAAAGGTAGCTGTTACAACATTGTCGATTTTATTTTCAGGTGTTTCTTCATTTAAGATATCTAATAAATCGTTTTGTGAACATAATGAAGAACTTATAGAAACTAAAAAAATGGCGAGTAGTACTTTTTTCATATTTTTATTTATTGTAAGGTTCATGATTAAAGTTGAAACTTACTCTTATGTTTTTTGCAATATTATTAGCTACAACTGCGGGTATTTCTATCTCAAAATCGGCTAAATTTATTATAAACTCACCATCAACTAATATAGCCTCTTTTATTTTTGCCATATTGGCATCGATTGTAATTTCTTTAGATATTCCGTGAATTGTTAAAATACCTTTTACTTTAACAACCCTTACCGTTTCGTTAACAGCATCAAAATTTAAAAGATCTCCTTTAAAAGTTGCCTTCGGATATTTGTCTGACTCTACATAATTTTCATTAAAATGCTCTTGCATCAATGCTTTTTTAAACAAAAACGACTTCATTAAAATAGAAATTGCCATCTGGTTGTTGGTAGCATCAATAATACTTAAAACCTGATTGTTATCTGCGGTAATATTTTCTATTGGCGCTTTAGAGAAAAAGTTAATGGTTCCGTTTTTTGTTAAATATCTTTCTTGACCGGTACTCATTGTTGCACATAAAAAGCAACATAATATCGTGATTATTGATTTCATGATTGAAAATTTTTAGTTTATAATTTCTGATTTCACAAGAATAACATCCATTAAATAACCTGTGCAAATTCCTTTTAAAGTGATGGTTTGTCCTGTTTGTAATGTGCTTATTTCTTTGGTGGCTTCTGCTGATAAATGACACAATACGCTGCCAAAATCGTCATTTGTTTTTAAAGTAATAATTCCTTTTTCTTTCACTATTTTTATTTCAGAAATTTCTCCTTTTACTTCAATTATTTTTTCTAAATATTTTGAATTTGCTATCGTTTCATCCGCAGTAAAGTCTTCTAGAATTTTATTGGCAGTACTTGCAATATCGGTCGCCACTTCATCTACTTTTACATGTGGTTTGTTGTACATTTTATAAGCTACAAATACTCCAACAATTCCTAAAATCAGAATTCCGATAATAATTTTTTTAATCTTCATTATTTTCAGTTTTAGTTATTTAAAGCACCGGCATCCACCCAACAGCTAATCGCTGCAATTTCATCATTCGTTAATGTAGCGCTTCCTTGTGGCATTCTTCTGCTAACAGTAACAGATTTTACAAGCGCTGCATTTGCACTAATATCATTATGGGTCGTTAGGTTAGGAAATTGACCTCTTGCTCCATGGCATTGCACGCAATTAGTCTCTATAATTGATTTTACTTGTGTAGAAAAAGTAATGGATTCGCAAGGATCTGCAGCAGTTGGGTCTTCTTCTACAATTGATTCTTCTACATTTGTTAAACAGGATGCTAAAAAAATGCCTATTATACCGATAAAAAATATTCTTTTAAGGTTGCGTAATACATGCATGCTTCTTGATTTTAGAGTTCTACTGTAAATTAACAAAAATTATCAGTTTTATAAACCATCAAGTTATGCCAGGAGGAATTAAATGGGTTAAAAAGGAAAAAAAAGGTTTCAAAATGATTGCAGCATTAGACTCTTTAAGAGTTTTAACTACATGTTTAACCATTGTTTAAATTCTGCAGCTTTATTTTTACTGATAATAATTTCTTCGGATGTTTTAGATTGTAAGAGAATTTTTAGCTGACTATTACCGTATTTAATAATCTTATCAATGGCCGTAATACCAATAATAAATTGTCTGTTTGCTCTAAAAAATAAAGAGGAATTTAAGTTTGCAGACATATCATCTAAACTCATATTTGTGGTCGATTTTTTACCGTCAAAACAGACAACATACGTAATGGTATTTTCTGTATAAATAAAAGCAATTTCTTCTATCGGTATCGATACCAACTCATTTCTTATATAGGTTAGCAATCTTTTTTTCTCTTTTTCTATAGGTTCATCAACCGTGCTTTCTATAGGTTTTTCAGCAACTTTTTCTTTGTAAGAGACTAAATCTGTATTTAATTTAGAAAGGTTTACTACTTCTGATGTTAGTGTAGAGTTTTTTAACTCTAATTGTTTTTCATAAGCGCTACCAATAACTCTAACCGCCACAAAAGACAACCCAATAACGAGAGTACCCATGATTAAGAAAATTAAATAGAAATTAACTTTTAGAGCACTCATTTGTTGCTTAATACTATTCATATTCACATTGGCTGCAACAATTAAATCAGATTTTTTAATGGGTGAAATATGAATAATTTCAGAAGAAGAATTATTGGTTTTACCCATTAATAAATCATATAAATCATCAGAATTGTTTTTTTCTTTTAGAGAAGACAATAAGGTTTGATTAGAATTTACTAGTTGCCCAACCTTCGTTTTGTCAGGATGAGCAACCTCCTTTCCACCCCAATTAAAAATACTAATAAACCAACTATCCGTATTGGAGTTTTCAATAATACGTTGAATATTCGTAACAATTTCTTCTTTTTTGATACCAGATAACAATTGAAAATCGATGAGTTTTGCAATTTCATTCGCCTCTCTTTTACTAGATTCTACCTGCACCTCTATAAGTTGATTTGCGCTCACCTTAATAAAATATTGTGATGCAATTAATGCTACCATTAAAAATATAACGGCAATAGATAAAAAGGTTAAAAAATAAAGTTTGTCTTTCTTCATGGTGCTTTTAAAAGACGAAATATACTACTAATCTTTTCTTTTTATCAAGAATTTGGCTCGCTTTAAGTTTATTTTTTCCTTTTAACACCAATTTATTTTCTAAATAGCATACTTTTATTTTTCTTTGAAACACCATGAAAATTAAAAACAAATTTTTATTAATTACGCTTCTTTCTTTTTTGTTTGGGATACTTGGGTATTACTATTTAAGAAACCCTCTCTATACCTCAACTGAAAAAAACATTGAAAATGAAGCGCCTGCACTTGCTTTAAATGCAAATGAGTTGATCAAAGCTTTTGCGACAGCTGAAGATGAATCAATTAAAAAATATGAAGGTAAAATTATTGAAGTCACAGGTTTTATAAAAGAAATTACTTTTTTAAACGATAGAAATACGGTTATTTTAACAAGCCAAAATTCGGCTTTCGGAATTATTTGCGATATCCATCCAAATCAAAAAGACAAATTAAAACAATTACAACAACATCAAAAAATACGTGTAAAAGGAATTTGCAAAGGTTTCTTAAAAGATGTTATTTTACTAAACTGTTCCATAGATTTACTGCCTAATGAATAAAATATTATCCCTTTTAGTACTCTGTATCTCATTTGCTAATCTTGGTAGCAAAAAAGATCAGTATATTGCCAGACAAGGGCAAGTCACCTTTTTTTCTTATACTTCTGTAGAAAATATAGAAGCCAAGAATAACCAAGTTTTAAGTATTTTAGATATTGATAAACAAGAAATTGCCATCAGTATGTTAATGCGTGCTTTTGTCTTTAAAAAAGATTTAATGTATGAGCATTTTAATGAAAGTTATATAGAATCAGACCTCTATCCGAAGGCAAACTTTGAAGGAAAAATTATCGATTTTGATGCTTCTAAAAAGGGAGTACAAACAAAGATAATTCGAGGAAACTTAACCATTCACGGAATATCAAAAAAAATTGAAATTAAATCTACCATCGAAAATACAAATGGTAATTATACTATATTGGGTAAATTTGATGCATCTGTAACCGATTTTCAGATTAAGATTCCGCCAATTTTATCGAGTAATATTGCCAAAACAATTTCTATTCAGTTTAAATTTCAATACCAACCTTATGACGAATAAACATATTTTTAGATTATTAGTTCTATTTTTTGGGAGTGTTGGTTCTTCAATGCAATCACAAAATTTATTAGAGCAATTAAATTCTGAATTCCTAGAGAAACCTGTTTTTGAAATTGCCACTTTTAAAACGACAAGAATCGGTTTAGGACACTCTATAGAAACTAGAAAAAAAGAAACTTTAGAAATTTCTTTATATAACCGGTATTGGAACATTCCTGATTTTGAAGGACAACGCTTTTTGGCAGATGTTGTGAGTACTCGTTATGGTTTAGACTATGCAATATCAGACAAATTTACTGTTGGTTTAGCCTATACAAATTATGATAAAATTACAGACGGATTTTTAAAATACAAGCTTTTAAAACAAAGGCAGCATTCTAAAAAAGGACTTGTGAGCATTACTTTGGTACAAGGATTTTCTCATAGAAAATCAGAAAGTATGGTTGGTAACATTTATCAACCTGCAACTACCTCTTCACATAAATACGCCTTTACAAGTCAGGTTTTAGTAGCAAGAAAGTTGAATCCTGATTTTTCTTTACAAATTACGCCTACCTTTATTCATAGAGAAGCAAATGATTTAAATAACGACCCGAACAATCATTTTGCTATTGGTTTTGGCGGTAGACATAAAATTGGCGGTCATGCTGCTATTGTTTCAGAATATTATTATGTAGCAAATCCTATAAAATCTATTGATACCTATAATGTATTTATGGTTGGTGTTAATTGGGAAGTAAGTGATTTAATGTTACAATTTCAAATTACAAATGCCAGAAATTTTGCCGAAGACACATTTATCACGCAAACAACCAATAACTTTAATGCAAAAGACGGTAATTTTCATTTCGGATTTAATGCGACTTATGTATTGCCAACTAGAAATAAAAATTGAAGTAATAATGAAATAAGGTGGTAACTTTTAGCTTTTTTATGCTTTATAATCTTCTTTTATACGTGTGATAAGAGTGATGAAACGATAACAGAAATTATTCAATTGGTTACAGATGCAGATAGCAACGTTTACAAAACGATTAAAATTGGCAACCAAACTTGGATGTTAGAAAACTTAAAAACCACAAGTTTTAATGACTGTGCTGGAATTAGATGTATTGAAGAATAGTTTTTTTTTAGGTTGATGTTCTTTTAGTCTCTTTTTGTTTCAACAAAAAATAATTTCAGCGCTCATCTTTAACAATGAACTTATAACTGAATGAAGTTTGTGTACCCGTAAAAATCTCTACCCTAAATTTTATAATAAGAGAATTCACCTTTAAATTTTCTTTACCTAAAAAGTTATTGAAATACTTTTGTATCTCAAACTATTACTATCTTTAGAGAAACCGAAGTAATTTTTATTTTGGCTACGATACTATTTTTTCGTTTTGTTTAGAAATAGTAAACCCAGAACCCTACCAAATATTAAACAAGCTCAACACTTGTAATGAGATTAATTCAACTATGAGTTTTGGCTTTATAGTTGCGCTATTTTTCAAAATTGCGTTTCAATAATAAAAAAGATGTTTTTCCTGTTAATTTTCTTATTTTAAATAGATTAACTTCGAATATTATTTTTATAGTTCACAAAACATTTACAGAGCTCAAAAACCTTCCATTTACTATAAGCCCAAAATGAAGAGAAAAATACTATTTTTATTGAGTTTTCAATTAACCATTTTCACCTTATTTAGTCAAAACATAACGGGTAAATGGTATGAAATTAAAGATACGCCTAGTTTAGAAGTAACTATAAAAAAGAATAATAATTTGTATTCTGGGACTTTTAACTGGGAATGGAAAAACTATATGAATGCCGTTAATGCACCACTTTATGACCTAGTTGTTAAAAATGATTCACTTTTATTCGAGTTAAGGCATAATGGCGACATTGAAAACTACAAATTGCAATGGAATGCTAAAACAAATACGTATACAGGGTTTTATTATCAAAAATTTGAAAAATTAAACGCTGTAACATTTCGTAGAACTCCTATTCAAAGAGATTTAACAAATACAAAAGAGCCCGAAAAAAAATACACAAGGCAAGATACTTTAAGAGGAAAAATAACGCCAGAAAGAGCTTGGTGGAATTTAACGCACTATACATTAGACTTTGAATTAGACGTAGAAAATAGATTTATTAAAGGTTCTAATACAATAACATATAGTGTATTAGAATCAAAAAATGTCATGCAAATTGATTTGCAACCTCCTATGAAAATTACCAAAGTGAATCAATCTGGTACATCATTGACTTTCAAACAAGACGGTAATGCTTATTTTATCCAATTAAATGAAAATCAAGCGATAGGAACCTCAAAAGAAATTGAAGTTTTTTACGAAGGGAATCCTAGAGTAGATCCGAATCCGCCTTGGGGAGATGGGTTTACCTATAATAAAGATGGAAATGGCAAACCATTTATTTATACTGCTTGTATGGGTGGAGGCGCTAGTTTATGGTGGCCAAACAAAGACCATATGTATGATGAACCAGACAATGGAATGACGATTCGAGTAACAGTTCCTGATGATTTAATAGCGGTTGCCAATGGAAAACTGACAGCAACAGAAAAGCAAAGTAATGGAAAAACTGCTTATGAATGGACAGTAGTAAATCCTATCAACAACTACGGCGTTAGTCTTAATGTTGCAGATTATGTTCATTTTTCTGATCCTTATAAAGGTTTAAAAGGAACACTTGAATGTGATTATTATGTGTTGCCAGAAAATTTAGAGAAAGCTAAAGTGCAATTTAAACAGGTGCATTTAATGTTAGAAGCTTTTGAACATTGGTTTGGACCTTATCCATTTTATGAAGATGGTTATAAATTAGTCGAAGGTCAAGGCATGGAACATCAAAGCTCTGTTGGGTATTCAGGCTATCAAAATGGAAGGCCAAGAACTGGTCAAGATCCTTCTGGTTCTGGTTGGGGTTTAAAATTCGATTATTTAATTATCCATGAATCTGGTCATGAATGGTTTGCAAATAGCATTACGTTTAAAGATGTAGCTGATGTTTGGATTCAAGAAGGATTTACAAATTATGCTGAAGCCTTATATCTCGAATATCATTTTGGAAAAAAGGCAGGAGAAGAATATATAAAAGGGCTGTCTAAACTTATTAAAAATGAACAACCTATTATAGGAAATTATGATGTAAATGATTTTAATTGGTCTAGAGATGTGTACATAAAAAGTGCAGTAATCTTGCATACTTTAAGAAATGCACTTAATGATGATATAAAGTGGCTTTCTATTCTTAAAGGTTTAAATACAGAATTCTACCACAAAACTGTTACTTCTGCGGATATTGAAAATTATATCATAAAACATTCTGGCTTAAACTTAAAACCATTTTTTGATCAATATTTAAGAACTACAAAAAGACCAATATTAGAATATTATTTTAAGGATCATCAATTTGTTTATAAATGGATAAATACGATTGTAGGATTTGAAATGCCATTAAAAGTAAAACTCAATAAACAAGAACTATGGATTAAACCAAAAACAAAATGGACTTTTTATCATCTTAAAGAAACAGATACTAAAAAGGAGTTAATCATTGACCCGAATTTTTATGTTTTGAGTTTAAAAAATATGGATAAATAAATAAATGCTGATAGTTATCAAAATAATAAAAACCAATACGACATCAGTCTAATCAAATTTTAAAAAACACTATGAAAAGAAAAATAATATTTGCACTAATTTTTCAAATATCAATTTGCACACTATTCAGTCAAAACAAAACTGGCAAATGGTATGAAACAAAACTCGAAAATAGTAATTTTAAAATTACTATTGAAGAGAATAACGACATCTACTCTGGAACTTTTAATTGGGAGTGGGACAATTGGATTAATAACGTAAATGTACCAATTGATGAGGTGCTCTTTAAAAAAGATTCACTTTTATTTGAAATAACGAATGGTGGTTATGCCCTTAATTTTAAATTGAAAAGGGATGTTGAAACAGAAACTTACGATGGTTTTATTTTTATCAATTCTAAGCAATTACAAGCTGTAAGTTTTGGTAGAAATTTTACTGAAATAGATATAAAGGATATATCTAAAGCCAAAAAAAAATATACAAGACAAGACACTTTAAGAGGTACAATAACCCCAGAAAGAATTTGGTGGAATTTAACACACTACAAACTAGATTTTGAATTAGACATCGAAAATAGATTTATCAAAGGATCAAATACGATAACATATACAGTATTAGCATCAAAAAATGTGATGCAAATTGATTTGCAATCTCCTATGAAAATTACTAAAGTGAATCAATCTGGCAAATCGTTAACTTTTAAACAAGATGGGAATGCTTATTTTATTCAATTAAACGAAAATCAAATAATAGGAACATCAAAAGAAATTGAGGTTTTTTATGAAGGGAATCCAAAAGAAGCACCAAGACCACCTTGGGACGGAGGTTTTACGTGGAGAAAAGATGCCAATGGTAAACCTTTAGTTTTTACATCTTGTCAAGGCGAAGGTGCAAGTTTGTGGTGGCCAAACAAAGACCATATGTATGATGAACCAGATAATGGAATAATAATACGTGTAAATGTTCCTAAAGATTTGACGGCTGTTTCAAACGGAAAATTAACAGCAACAGAAAAAAAGAAAAATGGAACAACTACCTATGAATGGACCGTTGTAAACCCGATCAACAATTATGGAGTTAGTCTTAATGTAGCAGCTTATGTTCATTATTCAGATCCTTACAAAGGTTTAAAAGGCACACTTGAATGTAATTATTATGTACTGTCAGAAAATTTAGAAAAAGCCAAAGTTCAGTTTAAACAAGTGCATTTAATGTTAGAAGCTTTTGAGCATTGGTTTGGTGCATATCCTTTTTATGAAGATGGTTATAAGTTAGTAGAAGGTGTTGGTATGGAACATCAAAGTGCTGTTGGATATTGGGGTTACCAAAACGGAATGCCCGCCGATGGCAAAGATTCTTCAGGTACAGGTTGGGGTCTTAAATTCGATTTTTTAATTATCCACGAATCTGGTCATGAATGGTTTGCAAATAATATTACGTACAAAGACATGGCAGATATGTGGGTACACGAAGGCTTTACAAACTATGCTGAAGCCTTATATTTAGAATATCATTTTGGAAAAACAGCGGGAGAAGAATATATAAAAGGACTCTCTAAACTGATTCTGAACGATAAACCTATAATTGGAAATTATGACATCAATGATCTCAATTATACAAGAGATGTGTACAAAAAAAGTGCAGTAATTTTACACACATTAAGAAATGCACTTAATGATGATATAAAGTGGCGTACTATTCTTACTGGTTTAAATACAGAGTTCTACCATAAAACAGTAACCTCTGCTGATATTGAAAATTATATTATAAAACATTCAGGATTAAATTTAAAACCATTTTTTGATCAATATTTAAGGACTACAAAAAGACCAATATTAGAATATTATTTTAAGGATAATCAATTCGTTTACAGGTGGATAAATACCATCGTAGGATTTCAAATGCCTTTAAAAGTATACGTCGATAATAAAGAATATTGGATTACACCAAAAACAAAATGGACATCTTATTATCTAAACGATTCAGATTCTAAAAGGGAATTAATCATTGACCCGAATTTTTATGTTTTGAGTCTAAAGAACCTGAAATAAAACGATCATCAAACAATAAATAATAAAAATAAGCCTTTATAAAAGGTATCATCTAAAATTTAAAAACCGACTAAAATGAAACAATCAAAACTACTTTTATTTAGCATACTCTTTTCAATTTGCCCTTATGTAAATTTTGGACAAGAACTAGCGGAACAAGTAACCACTTTTGTAAGTGTAAAAGAGACTATTGTAGCCATTAAAAATGTTACTATTATTGATGGCACTGGTGGCGATGTAAAATACAATCAAGATATTTTATTGCGCAATAATAAGATCGCTTCTATTGTAAAAACGGGAACTAAAAACTACCCAAATAGCACAAAAATTATCGACGGAACAGGGAAAACTGTAATTCCGGGTTTGATCATGTTGCACGAACATTTATTTCACGCAAAACCATTTGAGGGCAATTTTAAAGCAACTCACATGACCAATACTTTTCCGCAATTATATTTAGCAGGTGGCGTAACCACAATGAGAACTGCAGGAAGTATCGAGGCAAATACAGATTTAAATATAAAAAATTTAATTGATCAAGGAAAAATGGTTGGGCCTTCTATGGATGTTTCAACACCTCACGTAGAACGTTTAGGTTTTGTTCCGCAATTGCAATCGCTTTATGGTGATGAAAGTATTGAAAATTGGCTGAACTATTGGTTTGATAAAGGCATCACTTCTGTAAAAGTCTATAACAATATTTCAAAAGATGATTTACGTGAGATTATTAAATTCTCTCATGCTAAAAATATTAAAGTCACTGGTCATTTATGTTCTATTACCTATCGGGAAGCGGCCGAATTGGGTATTGATAATTTAGAACACAGCTTTATGGCTTCTACAGATTTTGTCGGTAATAAAAAAGAAAATGAATGTGTTTTTGGCGAACCTTCTTTAGCAGGACTCAATGACAACGACCCAAAATTAATAGCACTGATGCAACTATTAATCGATAAAAATGTAACCTTAACTTATACGCCAAACGTTTTTGAACCTTTTACCAATAGAGAAGTTATTCCTGGAGGAGGCAGTGTTGCACTCGCACCTTATTTACTAGAACAGATGCAAACCTTTTATCAGCAACAAATAAATTCTAAAAGAGATTCTTTAGGTTTGATAAGTTTTAAAAAAGAAATGAAGCGAGTGAAGAAATTTCATGCAATGGGCGGTAAAATTACAGTAGGAACAGATCCTACAGGAACTGGAAAAACAATTGCAGGTTATTCAAATCAAAGGTTAATTGAATTGCTTATCGAAACTGGTTTTGGTATTGAAGAAGCCATCAAATTATCTACTTTAAACGGCGCAACCTATTTAGGAATAGCCTCTAAAACGGGAACAATAGAAGTAGGAAAAGAAGCTGATTTGGTATTACTTCTTGGCGATTTATCAAAAGATGTTTCGAACATTAGAAATATGGAAATTGTTTTCAAAAACGGGATTGGGTTTGATTCTAAAAAAATATTTGACTCTGTAAAAGGAAAAGTCGGACTGCATTAAAGAATAAAACATCAACAATATTGCAATCCAAAAGTTTTAGCAAAGAATAAGATTGTCATAAAAAACAAGAGTTATATTAATTTATAGCGATACATAAGACACTGATATTCATGAAAAATAATATATCTATTTTAATGTATTCGCTTTAGTCTATTTCCAATATGACTAAAGACAGATCGATGATAAGAATTTCAAAACTAAAATTGATGCTTTATACCAATTTAGTTTTATAGTGTCGTGCAAATAAATTGAATTATTTTTTGATTAATTGAAATGAAAAATAATTAGCATAGCATCGTTACGGTACTTATTTTTGATGAAAAGTAAGCGAAAAAGAAACGATTTATTACGGCATTATAAGGCTAATTTGGTATTACTTACGAAACAAGTTAAAGTATCAGTTTTTTTATTTTTAAATAAAATAGGACAACCTTGTTTCTATTAAATTTAGTCAAATAGCTGCTTTCAAGAATAATATAAGGCTCAATAAATGCCTTTATTATTAGCAAAAAAATTAAAATCAAGTCTATTCATTAGTTCTTGCAATTTTCTAAACCCCAGCTATCTAAACTTCTTAAAATAGGTTCGAGAGATTTCCCTCTATTCGTTAATTTATACTCTACCTTAGGAGGAACTACAGGAAAAACTTTTCTGGTAATAAGTCCGTCTTTTTCTAACTGCCTTACTGTTTGAGTGAACATCTTATTTGAAATGCCTGAAATTTTCTTTTGTAATATTCCCGAACGCAAGTTGCCTTCTAATAAATGAAACAAAATTAAAGGCTTCCATTTTGTTCCTATTAAATTCATGGTATAATTTAAAGGACAAATATTATCTTTATTCAAAATTAAGGTTTTATATAATTGATAATCAACATTTAACTCTTTTAGGAACGTATAGCACTTTATGGTAAGTTATTGCTTAATAGTCAAAGATAGTTTAATTTTGTAGCTTAAATAAAAACTCATGACAACTATTAAAAATTATCCTAAATCATTTTCGCATATTGGTCTAACTGTTCCGAATATAAATGAAGCTGTTAAATTCTATTCAGAAGTAATGGGTTGGTATATTATTATGGAACCATCAAAAGTTAAAAAAGAAAAGGAGACTGCTATTGGTCAAATGTGTATTGATGTTTTTGGAAACGATTGGACGGAATTTGAAATTGCACATTTAGCAACTTCAGACGGAATTGGAATTGAATTATTTTCTTTTCCGAACGGAGTAAAAGAGGCACCCGAGTTTAATCCTTTTGATACGGGGCTTTTTCATTTTTGTGTACAGGACCCAAATATAGAGGAGCTCGTTGATAAAATTGTCTCTTATGGAGGTAAACAAAGAATGCCAATCAGAGAATACTACCCGAAAGACAAACCTTTTAAAATGTGTTACGTAGAAGATCCATTCGGAATCGTTTTTGAAATCTACACCCATAGCTATGAATTGACCTATTCTTCTGGTGCTTATTCAAAATAAAAACAATTTTTATAATAATAATCCTATTTATTATAAGCGACCTATAAAGCTTACCTCAAACTTTATAGCTGTGGTTTATTTACAAAAATTAGTCCTTAAGCCAATTCTCGAAGCTTATAAAGCAAGATTTTCGAAAACAAAAAAAGCCTTCAATTTCTTGAAGGCTTTTTTAAAAATATAGTTTTTATACTTCTTAATTAGGCATTACAACACTATCGATAGCGTGAATTACTCCGTTTGAAGCTGCAACATCTGCAATTACTACTTTAGACATGTTTCCATTTTCATCCTCTAACATTACATTTCCATCCACTAAAGAAGCTACTAAAGTACCACCTTGAACTGTAGTAATTTCAAAAGCACCATCATTTGCTTCAATTGCCTCTACTACGGCTGCTGCATCAAATTTTCCTGCAACCACGTGGTATGTTAAAATACTTGTTAAAGTAGCTTTACTTTCTGGCTTTAATAAAGAAGGCACAGTGCCCGCTGGTAACTTTGCAAAAGCTGCGTTTGTGGGTGCAAAAACAGTAAAAGGTCCTGCACTACTTAAAGTTTCTACCAAACCAGCTGCTTTTACTGCTGCTACTAAAGTTGTAAAGTCTTTGTTTGCAGCTGCAACACCAACAATATTTGGAGTTTGTACTGTTTCTATTGAATCAGAGACCGTAGTTTTTGAAACTGTAGCTGAAGTAAGTGCAAAAATTCCGATAATTGCAAAAGCGATAAATAAGTTTTTTGTATTCATTTTTTTTTGTTTATAAATTAAATTATTGATTTGTTCACGGCAAAAGTAAAAGATATAGTGCTAAATCAATTTATTTTTTGTTTAAAGTTTAGTTAAAATTATTAAACACCCTTTAAATTAGACAACGCAAATAATTTCAAAAAAATACCCAGCTCTAATTAAAGAATTGGGTACTTTATTATATTACATTTTTAGCATGTACTACTTTGGCATTACAACACTATCAATAGCGTGAATAATTCCGTTAGAAGCGGCAACATCTGCAATAACTACTTGAGACATATTTCCTTTTTCATCTTTTAACATCACGTTAGCTCCGTCTAAAGAAGCAACTAATTTATCTCCTTGCACTGTAGTAACTGTAAATGCTCCATCGTTATCTTTAATTGCTGCTACAATCGCAGTTGCATCAAACTTACCAGAAACAACGTGGTACGTTAAAATACTAGTTAAAGTAGCTTTATTCTCTGGCTTTAATAAGGTTGCTATAGTACCTTCTGGTAATTTAGCAAAAGCATCATTTGTTGGTGCGAAGACTGTAAATGGTCCTGTACCACTTAATGTTTCTACTAACTCAGCTGCTTTAACTGCTGCTACTAATGTTGAGAAATTTTCATTTCCTACTGCTACTCCAATAATATTAGGAGTCTCTGTTTTTACTGATTCATTTTTTGTATTCATTGCATTATTTTATTTAATTGTTAAACTAACTGTACCAAAGGTACAGCATGTTTAGATATTAATAATCTATATTTTGTTTAAAGTTTAGTTAAAATTATTAAACAAAAAATATTTATAAAATTAGCACTAAAAAAAGCATCCAACTCTAAATTAAGAATTGGATGCTATAAAAATATTAAAAATAAAGCTTCTACTTACTTAAATACATTTTTCTACGCGCGTATAAATCGTAGAAATCATCATCTTTTAAACTGTCTATAAATAAAATACTTTCTCCTGTAGATTTCATTTCTGGTCCTAACGCCTTATTTACATTCGGGAACTTGTTAAATGAGAACACCGGTTGCTTAATAGCATATCCTTCTAATTGTGGATTAAAATTAAAATCGGTTACTTTATTATGTCCTAACATTACTTTAGTTGCATAGTTTACATACGGTTCTTTGTATGCTTTTGCAATAAAAGGAACCGTTCTAGATGCTCTTGGGTTGGCTTCGATAATATATACAAGTTCGTCTTTTACAGCAAACTGAACATTGATTAAACCAACAGTTTTTAATTCTCTTGCAATGGTATGTGTATGATCTTTAATTTGTTGCATCACCAAATCGCCTAAATTAAATACGGGTAACATGGCATTAGAATCTCCTGAATGAATGCCACAAGGCTCTATATGTTCCATAATACCAATAATGTACACATTACCATCGGCATCACAAATGGCATCTGCTTCTGCTTCGATGGCACCATCTAAATAATGATCTAACAGTAATTTATTGCCTGGCATTCTGCCTAATAAATCGACCACATGCTCTACTAATTCTTCTTTGTTAATCACAATTTTCATTCCCTGCCCTCCTAAAACATAAGAAGGTCTTACTAAAATAGGAAAATCTAAATGATCTGCTAAAACCAGAGCTTCATCCGCAGTTTCTGCAATTCCGAATTCTGGGTATGGAATATTATTCTCCTTTAATAAGGTAGAAAAGCTACCTCTATCTTCTGCTAAATCTAATGCTTCAAAAGAAGTTCCGATTATTTTAATTCCGTATTTCGTTAGCTTTTCTGCTAGTTTTAGAGCCGTTTGTCCGCCCAACTGAACAATAACGCCTTCTGGTTTTTCATGACGGATGATGTCATATATATGTTCCCAAAAAACAGGTTCAAAATATAATTTATCAGCGGTATCAAAATCTGTAGAAACCGTTTCTGGATTGCAGTTGATCATGATTGTTTCATAACCACATTCTGCCGCAGCTAAAACGCCGTGCACACAACAATAATCAAACTCAATTCCTTGACCAATTCTGTTTGGTCCAGAACCTAAAACTACAATTTTCTTTTTATCGGTTACAATACTTTCGTTTGCAATAATAATTTCTCCGTCTGCAGTTTCGATTTCATTTTCGAAAGTTGAATAATAATACGGTGTTTTTGCTTTAAATTCAGCAGCACAAGTATCTACTAATTTAAAAACACGTTGTACTTTTAGTTCTTCTCTTTTGTTATAAACTTCGCTTTCTAAACACCCCAACATGTGCGCTATTTGTCTGTCTCCGTATCCTTTTTGTTTCGCCTCTAGCAATAAATCTCTTCCTAAAGTGTCAATTTTATAGGTAGAAATTTCTTTTTGTAATTGAAATAACTCTTCATATTGCTTCAAATACCACATATCAATTTTTGTGATATCATAAATCTTGCTCAAAGGAATTCCGATGGCAATTGCATCATAAATTGCAAAAACGCGGTCCCAACTTGCGTTGGTTAATTTCTCTATAATTTGGTTATAATCGGTATATCCTTTTCCGTCTGCACCTAACCCATTTCTTTTAATTTCTAAAGATTGTGTTGCTTTGTGTAATGCTTCTTGAAACGATCGTCCAATTCCCATTACCTCACCCACAGATTTCATTTGCAATCCTAAAGTTCTGTCTGAACCTTCGAATTTATCGAAATTCCAACGGGGTATTTTGACAATTACATAATCTAACGTTGGTTCAAATAAAGCAGAAGTAGATTTTGTAATTCCGTTTTCTAACTCATCTAACGTATACCCAATGGCTAATTTTGTTGCCACTTTTGCAATAGGGTATCCTGTTGCTTTGCTCGCTAAAGCGGATGAACGAGAAACTCTTGGATTAATTTCAATAGCAATAATATCTTCTTTTTCATCGGGTGAAACGGCAAATTGAACATTACATCCACCTTCAAAATCGCCAATAGATCGCATCATATGAATTGCCATATCACGCATTCTCTGGTAGGTTTTATCAGAAAGTGTCATTGCTGGTGCCACCGTGATAGAATCTCCTGTATGAATTCCCATCGGATCCATATTTTCAATAGAACAAATAATGACTACGTTGTCATTTCTATCGCGTAATAATTCTAGTTCGAATTCTTTCCAACCCATCATTGCTTTATCAATCATCACTTCATGAATGGGTGATGCTTCTAAACCGAAACTTAATAACTGATCAAAATCTTCTGGTTTATACACAATAGAAGCTCCTGCGCCACCTAATGTATAAGAAGATCGAATGACTAAAGGAAAACCAAATTCTTGTGCAATTTCTTTTCCTTTTAAGAAAGATGTTGCTGTTGCTTGGGGCGCCATTGGCACTCCAATTTTTAACATGAGTTCTCTAAACTGCTCTCTGTCTTCGGTAACATTAATGGCATCTATATCTACACCTATTAATTTTACATTAAAATCTTTCCAAATTCCTTTATCATCTGCTTCGATACATAAATTTAAAGCTGTTTGCCCACCCATTGTTGGCAAAACTGCATCAATTTGCGGATGCTCTTTTAAAATTTTAATGATAGATTTTGTAGTTAGAGGCAACAAATAAATATGATCTGCCATTGAAGGATCTGTCATAATTGTTGCTGGGTTAGAATTGATTAAAACAGTTTCAATTCCGTCTTCTCTTAAAGAGCGTAAAGATTGTGAACCAGCATAGTCAAATTCGCAAGCCTGACCAATAACAATAGGTCCAGATCCAATAATTAAAATTGATTTGAGGTCTTTTCTTTTTGGCATTGTAAGTGGTTGTGTTTTTTAGTTTTACAAAAATAGTTGATGATTGGGTATAAAAAAAGGTGTTACTTAAAAAAGTAACACCTAATAAATTAACAATTGTTAATCATTTTATTTTTTATGTCTAGTTTCAGTTGAAACAGAAATTTTCTTTCTTCCTTTTGCTCTTCTACGAGCTAGAACTTTTCTACCATTAGCAGATGCCATTCTTTCCATGAAACCATGTTTGTTTCTTCTCTTTCTCTTTGATGGTTGGTACGTTCTTTTCGGCATTATATGTATTTTTAAATATCGTCTTAATAATTATGTTTTGCTTTTAAAGATTTTCTCATTAAAAGCGTGTGCAAATATACAATTGTTTTTATTTTTGGCAAATACTATTTGTAAAAAAAATAAAAAAGATTAATTGCCTCTTATTTTATCTTTCTCAACAGTTTTTTCATGGCTTTTTCGCCTAACTCGTAAGAATCTTTATGAAAAGTCGTAGGTTGTAATTTAGTTTCATTTGTGTAAAAATCTCTCTCTTCTATTAATCTAATAGTTCCAACACAATTTATCTCTAAAAAAACTTCGTTTTTCTGAATATCTAAAATTTTAATGAAAGATATTGCACCTGCCTCTGAACCAATAAGTAATTTCCTATTTGCCCTAGTTAAACCTCCATTTTGAAAATCCTCCAAGAAACTAATTTTAGATAAAATTAAATAATTTAAATCAGTATTTTCTTTTAAAAAAAGAACTTGTTCGTCAGAAATATCATAATCTAAATAAAAAGGGATTTTAAGTTTACCCAAGCTATCTTTATAACTTCTTGTTTTTATAACATTACTACCTAGATTATTTTCAAAAAAAGATACCACAAATGGTAAATTCTTGTCACCTCCAACATTAGAGTTAGAAAAGCCTGTGGGATTTAAAAGATATTTTTTTTCTTGGTAATCTAACTTTTTATTGAATGACAAGTAATTATAAGTATATTTCCCGGGATTTATTGCGACACCGTGTGGAAATAAAATAGAACAAGAATGGAATAAAAAACAACAAATTAATACTAGAACATATTTCATTCTTAAAAATTATAACCGATTCTAATATGCGCATCAACGATAATGCCATCAGAATCTGATAAAGTAAAATGTTTTTGATTGATAAATTCAAGATAACCAATACCAACACCCAACTCGTAATTAAATCTTTTACCTAAATTTCTTCGAATACCCCATTTTGGTATAATAGAAAAACCGTTTTCAGCTAATTTACTATCTAAAGTACCAAATTCAAAAATGCTTGAACGATAACTAGTTTCTATTGTTAAAAAATTTCCCGAATTATTTGAAATATCTTTATTTTTAAATTTTCTTTTTTTTAAGTTATAGTACCACCTAGGTTCAAATGAGATTTCTGGTGCCATAAAAAACCCAGAACCTGCCCAAATTTCAGTGTATAAACCAACTTCTGTTCTTAGAGCAATACTGTTGGATAATTTTGTTTCATTTTGAAACCAAACACCAACTGTACCTATTTGAACACTATTAATTGATTTCTCTACCTGTGCTATTAAAGAAAAAGAATAAAATAAAATTATTATTATTATTATTATTATATTTTTTTTCATTATTTCTTTTTAAAATCGTTTGAAACCATTCTTACACCATACCAAACATTCTTATAAAGTACACCACCATAGAAATCAATAGAACCTGTTTTGTAAGTATTTAAGGTAAGTTTAGGAATTGATATACTTGGATCACCAAAAAAATTATTGCCACTACCTCCTATGGGTATAGTAATTTTTATCTCTGGTATTTCGAACAGCAAATCTAAAGTAATATTATTTTCTTCACTTTCTCTTTGATGGTTGGTACGTTCTTTTCGGCATTATATGTATTTTTAAATATCGTCTTAATAATTATGTTTTGCTTTTAAAGATTTTCTTATTAAAAGCGTGTGCAAGTATACAATTGTTTTTATTTTTGGCAAATACTATTTGTAAAAAAAATAAAAAAGATTAATTGCCTCTTATTTTATCTTTCTCAACAGTTTTTCCATGGTTTTTTCGCCTAATCCGTAAGAATCTTTGTGAATTGCTTTGGGCTGAAATTCACTTATTCTAGTTTGTATATTTCTAGCTTCGTTTATCTTAATGTTTCCAGAACAACTCATTTCTATTAATGGAATAGTAGTTCTAAGATCTAAAATTTTTATAAATGAAATAGCAACAGCCGTTGCAGTTTGAAATCTTTTAACATTTTGTTGATTTAATGAACTCAAGTTTCGCACCTCCAAAGAACGTAAGAACATTGAGATTTAGATTTTTTTTTGAGTGACTTTAAGTAAGTTAAACACTTGATCATTACAAGTTTATTGCTTTTGTTCCAAAACTGACTTTTCAAGCTACTATTCGGTTAGTTTTAAGTTAGGATCTGGCTCAAAAATTCTTTT
>NZ_VORR01000028.1 GCF_007997085.1 Polaribacter sp. IC066 | reverse complement strand
CAAACACAACCATTTGCTCCCAAGTTTCTGCCCCACAAATGACCGAAGTTATTCCGATAAGAAGAATGTCGACTAAATTGTGAAGTCGGTTTATATGGCTTCTATGATCTTCTATTTGACCAAAAATGTGCTTTAAATTACTCGATGATTCCATTTAGTTAAATTATTGATTATCAGCATAATATACGAATAATTAACAACTTAAACAACTGTAAATCAATTAAATAAATAATTTAAACACAAAAAAAGTATGATTCTGCCCTGAATGCCCACTCGTTATTTAGGTTTTTTTCGAAACCAATAAATTCAACTTTGAGCATAATAGCATTTATTTTTTTAATAAATGCAACATCTTTGTGGTAGGTTTTTATAGCCTCAATTTTAGATAACTTTTTAGCAACTTTTAAACTTTTTGATAATTCACTAACACCTTGTAAATAATAATTTACATTCCCTTTATTCTTGTAATGGAAAACCGAATTCACACAAAAAATAGGCAAAATAAATAATATAAAAAGAGGAAAGAAGAATGATAAAAGAATTGATAAAATAGAAAACGCAGTTAATAATTGAATAAACCATAGGTTTTTGGGTTTTTCAATTTGTTTCCCGTTAATGAGTTCTTCTAAATAATAATTGCTAGTTGCATTTAATTTTGATACTAAAAGCTGACAAGAAATACTTAACTCTTTCTCTTTTTGAAACAACATTACCAATTCATCAAACTTTAATAGCTCTTTTAGAGAACCAATCGTTCGTAATTTAAAGTATAAATATTGCTGACCTATTTTTGAAGAAGTTCTGTCTATGAATTTAAAGAGTTCATCGATATCTAAATCGACCTTACTTTTTTCAGCGATTATATGGTAGGCTTTTTCTTGGTGTAAATTATTGTCAAAATATTTACGAATACTAAAAAAGTTATAATAAGAGTCCTTTTTTTCTTTTCCCCATTGATCAAAAAGACGTGCTTTAAATTTTTTTAAGCGTCTTTTATTATTAAAATTACGGATCAAAAATAAAACTGTTAAAATAAAAGCAACACCTAAAAAATAGTTCATAAAGATAGCGTATAGAATAGATGATGAATTTGTAAAGTAGTGTATTACATATCTAACTCAAAAGTTTGCCGTAATTTTTCTAATAAAGGATTCATTTCTTTCATCTTATTAAATTTTTCTAACGGAGTGTACGCAAACTTTTTTTCTACAGTTTCATTTAATTTTACCAAAATGCTAATTCCGTAATTATTTAATTGATCTCGTAAAAAATTTAACAATTTGGGTCTTCCTCTTTTAAACTGTTCTTCCATTAATTTATTAGGTACGGTAAAAGAAACATTAAAATCTGCGGCTAATCTAGGCACATCTGTTGCTACGATAGAAGCCATACTTCTTTCTCCATTTTTTTGAAGCAATGCCACGTATGCTTTCCAAAGATCTTGCAATTGTTTTTCTGTAAAAACGTCTTTAGGATGATTGTCGAAGTTCTCTTCAACAGCAAGTTTTTTTACAACCTTCTTTTGATGAATACTTTTTAAAGAAAGTGATGATGTAAGTCTTTGAGCAGACACTAAAACAGGTTTTTCTGGTTTGGGTTTTATTGCTTCGACTTTTTTAGTTGGCAGAGTTTCTACTTTTTGTTGAACAGGTTGTATAACTTGTTTAGGAGCAGGAGAAAGTGCTTGAAAAAATGTAGCAGGAATTATGTAGTTAGCTGGTTTTTTTTTTTCTCCATCAAAAGTGATAGAGGCAATCTGCATTAACGTTAACTCGACCAGCAGTCGCTGATTTTTGCTAACTCTATAATTTAAATCGCAATCATTTGCTTTGTTAATGGCTTGCATTAAAAAAGGAATACTTGCTTTTACAGATTGTGTTAAATATTTCTTTTTAGCAGTATCACCAACTTCTAGCAACTCTAACGTTATTTTGTCTTTAGCAACCAGTAAATCTCTAAAATGGCTTGCTAATCCGTTTATAAAATGATGCCCCTCAAAACCTTTACCTAAAACGATATTGAATGCATTTAATACCTCCGGAATTTTGTTTTCTATCAACAAATCGGTCATATTAAAATACGTATCATAATCTAATACGTTCAAGTTTTCTGTTACGGCATCTCTCGTTAAGCTTTTGCCAGAAAAACTAACGACTCTGTCAAAAATAGAAAGTGCATCACGCATGGCGCCATCTGCTTTTTGAGCAATAATATGCAATGCATCATCTTCTGCCGTAATTCCTTCCTTTTCACAAATTATTTTCAGATAATTTTTAGCATCTAAAACACCAATTCTTTTGAAATCAAAAATTTGACAACGCGATAAAATTGTCGGAATTATTTTGTGTTTTTCTGTGGTTGCTAAAATAAAAATAGCGTGTGCTGGTGGCTCTTCTAAAGTTTTTAAAAAGGCATTAAAGGCCGCTTGAGAAAGCATGTGAACTTCATCAATAATATAGACTTTATACTGCCCGGTTTGTGGCGGAATGCGAACTTGATCGGTTAAGCTTCGAATATCATCTACAGAATTATTAGAGGCTGCATCTAACTCAAAAATATTAAATGCAAAATCTTCATCTTCTGCAAGTGCTGCATCTTGTTGATTTATCTTTTTTGCTAAAATTCTAGCACAAGAAGTTTTGCCAACGCCTCGTGGACCTGTAAATAGCAAAGCTTGGGCTAAATGGTTGTTTTTTATAGCATTATCTAACGTATTCGTAATGGCTTGTTGCCCAACTACATCTTCAAAATTTTGAGGACGGTATTTACGTGCAGAAACTATAAAATGCTCCATTTATTTAGATTGATTTTTTTAAGTGTTTTCAAGCAGCGTCAAGAATACATGAAAAGATTAATCTTTTAAAAGCATTCAATGGCAAACTTTAACGGATAAATTGATGCACAAAAATAAGTATCTACCAATTGTTTTACAAGATGGATTCTTAATAAAATGCTAAAGTTGTAAACAAATTGTATGAAATGGCATGTTATTGCGACAAAAAAAAGGATTCGAGTTTTGTAATCGGATTAAAAGTTCGGAAATTTGTAATTAAATTTTAATCGTTTAATTTTGCTACAAGTTTTAATTTTAAAAAACAAAATAATAATATGAAGTTTATAAAATCATTTTTTACTGTTGCTTTTTCATTAATGCTAATTTCTTGTTTGGGTTTTTCTAAAAAGAAAGAAAATATAAAAGAGAAAGCCGATTATGTGCCTACAGAAAATACAGAGATTGCTTATTTTGCAAGCGGTTGTTTTTGGTGTGTAGAAGCTATTTTTGAAAGTGTTACAGGAGTAGAAGAGGCTGTTTCTGGTTATGCAGGCGGACAAACTACAAACCCAACATATAAATCTATTGGAACGGGACAAACAGGTCATTCCGAAACAGTGGCTGTGTATTACAATCCTAAAGAAGTAAGTTTTAAAACTTTGGTGGATGTGTTTTTCGGTTCTCATGATCCTACAACGATAAACGGACAGCATCCAGATTATGGTTCTCAATATCGTTCTATTGCTTTTTATTCGAATGAGACTGAAAAGAAAATGATAGAAAATGCAATTGCTGCCTTAAATAAAGAGGTGTATGCTGGTAAAATAGTGACCGAAGTTACCAAACATACAAAGTTTTATAAAGCAGAAGAATATCATCAAGATTTTGAACGAAAAAATCCGAATCAATCCTATATACAATCGGTTTCTATTCCGAGATTAAATAAGTTTAAAAGCAAGTTTCCTGAATTGCTGAAAAGTGATGTGCATTAAGGATTCTCTTTTAGTAGCTTTTACGAACCACGTATTATGGAGCCATGCGCTACAGATTACGTGGTTTTTTCCTTTTTTTTGGTATTTTTTAACGAAGTGTTCCTTGTTTTACAAGTTCTTTTTAATAGAATCTTCTTTTTGTTGGCATGCTGTCTGTTCTTACTCCATAAAAAAGAATTGTAGTCTCTTTAAGGATGATTTTCCTTTTTTGAAGTTGGTTGCTGTGTTCTTAACGAATGTTTTCTGTTTTTTCGCGCTTTTTATGCATTCCTCCCCGTTCTTTTTGCGCTCCTAATGAAGCTTGTTGTATTCCTTGCATTTTTTTTAAATATTTTCTTGCTGTGATGGGGTAAACCTATTAAGTAGCTTCTATTCCTTATTAATTTCTTTTTTAAAATAGCAACCAAAATTGGTTGAATACGTTTTTTTTTAAAGGGAGTAATCAAGGTATTATCGCATGGTATACTATTGTGCCTTAAATCCGCAAGTAAGATATTAGGATATTTGATTTCATTTTAATTGTATTTAGAATGATGCAACTTTTCACTTTATTGCTATTTAAACGTTCATTTTTACTTATTTTTTACTTTTATTTTCTATTGCAGATTTCAATCATTGAAATTTCATTTTTGAGAAGAAGTCAAAAGGACAAAACACTTAATAATCACATTTTAAGTAAGTTATATTTTTATAGTAGACGTAATTATCCTAAATGATTTACTTTATCAAGAAATTTAGCGCTTAAACTATCAGAGGATACTCTTTTTTCGTATACAATTTCAGGATGTTTTGTCTTGAATGATATATCCATTTAAATGGAACAACTACAAATCTGAAAATGAACTTTTTTAGTCTGTAGGTTGTTTTTACAAAAGACACTTTTTCTGAAAAAACAGTCAACAAATGCAAGAAGAAATTTCTGCACATTGCCATAACTAGCATAAATACGGTATTTTGTTCTAAAAATGAAAAGGGTAGCTTTTTCCAACCAAAATCATTATTCATTTCATCAAAAATCTTTTCAGCAGCACCTCTTAAGTTGTAATATTCGATAACCTGCTGGTCTGAAGAGTCGGTATCTGTGGTTAAAATAGCTCTATAGATGAAATTATCTTGAAATTCTAAATCAGTCTGTCCTGTTTTATTGCGCTCACGACTTACTACATAACGATAGTTTTTATCGCCTTTAAAAGGTGTATAGTTTACACTGCAAACTTCAACATCAAAGAGACCTATACGTACAATTTTCCAGTTTTTTACCGCTCTAATTTGACTAGAGAGTTCTGCGCAGCGTTGCGCTCTTATGTAAATAATTTCACTGTATTGCTCAGCCACATCAATAATTTCTTTACTGAAAGAGCCGCAGTCCATTCTGCTTCTATTTATTTTTACCTTCTTGGTTTCTAGCAAAGAATAGACATTTTTTAAAGTGTCGGCTTGCTTATATTTCACGTTCGTATTCCCATTTCTGTTTTCGATATGAATAATGTGTTTTCCAATGGTAGAAACTCCAGGGAAATAGCCCCGCTTCATTTTATAACTTTTTTTTGAGTCATATTTTTCACAGGGAATAAACTGATGATCAAAATCAAAATCATAGTATTTATTAACCTCTAAAACCCTTGTTTTAAGTAGCATATCTAGGTTTAAAGCATTCAGTTTTTTGTGAGTACTAAACTGATGTTCGATACCCGAATTACTGATATGAACTTCTTTTGACTGTGCTAAATTTTTTAAAACATGACCAATAGTATCAGGTGAGCAAACTTTTAAATTTGGAATCTGAAGAAAGTCTGACTTTAAATGTTCTTGGATATCTTCGGCGCAATCTCCTCCTGCTAAAAAAAGCATCCAAAGGTTTTTTATCACATCTGAATAACTGAATTTTGACTGTAAAGGTCTCTGTCCGAGATGCTTTTCAATCAATGAAGAGAATTCAAGATTATTAAATATTTCGGATATAAAATTTAATCCGCCGTAAGCACTAATATTTTCTGTAGTTGTTGTAATTTTCACCTGTCAGGGTTTTCACCCAAGTTGGTGAAAATTATTGAGATGGAAAAGTCTTGTAACTACTATTTTTACAGGACTTTCCGTTTCTTTTGAATTGAGACCTGCGGAGTTAAGGTTATGTATGTTGTTTTTAATATCGGGCTATTGCTTTTTATTTAAATGCTGCTGAAAATAAAATTAGATACGATGCAATTGCCCCATTAAATTCAGAAATAGGTATGGGTAAAATAGTGGCTAAATTTGGTAAACATGCAAAGTTTTATAAAGCGAGGGGATATCCTTAAGATTTTGAGTGAAGAAACCCTACTCAAACATATACAAAGGCGGTTTCTATTGGAGGGTACATCAGTTTAAAAGCCAGTTCCCTTAATTATTAAAAAGTGACAAGCACTGCATTTTAGGTTTGCCATTGATCGGGTGGTACTGTTTTTTTCCACAAACGAATAAAAGGCTATTTAGAGAATCTAAATAGCCTTTAATTTTTTTGTAATGCACTCTTTTTCCCTATTCTGGTTAAAAGCTTAAAATTTATTTCGGTCATCTCCGGGTCTTGGAGACTTGAATACGTCCATTCCTTCTTTTTTATGCGCCACCATTTGTTCTTTGATAAACTCACTGAATTGTTTGTTACTCTGATCATCCTTTTTAGAAAATTCAGCGACTGTTTTGGTTATTCCTTTTGACTTTGTATTCAAATATGTTGTATTCATAAACCTGTAATTATTTTAATATTGCTACTAATGTACAGGTTAAATACTGCAAGCGTATGCCCGCTATCTTAAAATAAAGAGCAGCGTATAACTAAAGACATATTCTCATAAGTGTATTCATAATAGAACTACTTTATTAAAATTAATAAAGGCTATAAACAAGACTCATGTAACAGTAATATTGCTGTTTGTGCATTATTTTTATGGGTATCATAAAAGTGAAATTATTAATTTTTCAGGGCTTTTTTAATTAAATATTTAATTTCAGAGTTTTTACTTTTTTTAGCAATTTCCCAAGTTGTCATTCCTCTAGAGTCTTTTAAATTTAATGGTGCATTATAGTGCAATGCTAATTTTACCATGTCAATATTTTTAGTTTTGATAGCTTCATGCAGTATACATTCTCTATCTCTACCAACAATATCTACTTTTGCACCATTTAAAAAGTAGAACTTGGCAATATCATACTTTTTAGCGTGCAATGCGGCAAGTAACGGTGTCGCTTTATCATTCGGTTTAGATTCCATATCTGCACCATATTGTAGTAATAACTTCACTAACTTTAAAGAACCTCCTTGAGAAGCAAACCGAATGGGTTGCTGATTATTAGAATCTTTTGATTTCCAGTTGACATCGACACCATTCTCTAATAAAATTTGAACACTTTCGTAAGAATTTGCGATACAACCAACCATAATAGGATGCATCCCTTTTTTCTCAAGCAAATTAATATCTGCTCCGTATTTTAAGAGCAATTTTAATGCAATTGTATCATTTTTATAAACAGCGAGCCAAAGAGGAGTAAGGCCTTTTTCATTAAATTGGGCTGTTGCTCCTTTATTTTGAAGTATGGTCTCTAAATTTTTATAATTTTGGACTTTAAGATTCTCAAAAATATCTTGTGAATAAGAAGTAAAAACTAAAAATACGAGTAAAAAGGGGAGTATGTTTTTCATAAAAATAATTAAAAAGTAAGTTAAACGGTTTCTTTTATTAAACGAATTTACATTTTTATGACAACATCTCCATCAATCAAAAAGTAGTTAAAAACAAAAACCAAGCAATTTTTATTGCTTGGTTTAAAGATCATTAAAAAAAAGTTGTTTATTTTTTTACTGCTTCCGCTTTCACTTCTTCTTCTTCTTTAGGCTCTGCTTTATCCGCAAAAATTCTAGTTTTTCTATTGGCAATTTCCCAAGCTGTATGAAAAATTAGACGAGTTCTATTTTCTAGCTGTTCATAGTTAATTTTATCAGGAGTATCAGTTGGTTTGTGATAATCTTCATGCGTACCATTAAAATAAAAAATAACGGGTACATTATTTTTTGCAAAGTTGTAATGATCTGATCTGTAATAGAATCTATTAGGATCATTTTCATCATTATATGTGTAATCTAAATTAATATTCGTGTGCTTTGTATTCATTTCTTCAGATACCTCGTGCAGCGCTGTGCTCAATTTATCAGAACCAATTAAATACACATAATTAGGGTTGTCTTTGTGCTTCTCATCAATTCTGCCAACCATATCTATATTTAAATTACAAACGGTGTTTATTAAAGGAAATAAAGGATCAACATCGGTATAATATTTAGAACCTAATAAACCTTTTTCTTCGCCAGTAACATGTAAAAATAATACAGATCTTTTCGGACCTTTACCGGCTTTAGCTGCCATTTGAAAAGCTTGCGCAATTTCTAAAATAGCAACAGTACCAGAACCGTCATCATCTGCACCATTGTAAATTTCACCATCCTTAATACCTTCATGATCTAAATGTGCAGAAATAACTACAATTTCGTCAGGATTTTTTGTTCCTTTGATAAAAGCAACAACATTTTCTGAAGCTTTTAAAGGAGTTTTTCTTTTGCGCGTGTTTAAAAATTCTGCGGGAACTTCTTGAAAATAATCACCACCACCTAAAGGCGAAGCAATTCCTTCTGTTACATAGAATTTTTTTAAATAGTCAACCGCCATTTTTTGACCAGGTTCCCCAGTATTTCTTCCTTCAAATTCATCTGAAGCATAGATATAAAGGTGCGTGCTTAATTCTTGTGCAGTAATTGTTGCGGCATATTTTGCGGCTTGCTTGCTAGAACCACAAGACATAAAAGCTAGCGTACTAGCAATAAAAAGTATTTTTTTCATCAATTAAAAAAGTATTAAGTTAGTAGGGTTTATTGCAATTGTTTAGAAAATTGCATCTGCGAATCTAGTTTTTACGAATGATAAACTGTTGTAAATTTCTGTTAAAATTAACAATATCTTTAGGAAATAAATCATCAAAAGTATTTTTTTCGATTAAATAATCAGGAGTTCCCGTATAAACCTTATCATCTGTAAATAAAATGACTTCATCAGCAAACTGAATGCATAAATTTACTTCATGAGAAGACATGATAATTGTTTTTGAGGTTTCATCTACTAGTTTTTTTAACAGCGAAAATATTTTAATAGTGTGATGCAAATCTAAATGCGCTGTAGGTTCATCTAAAATAATAAGGTCGGTATCTTGTGCCAAAGCGCGCGCAATTAATACACGTTGCAATTGACCATCACTCAATTCATAAAAAAATTTATCCTTTAAATGTTCAATTTCAGTTTGGGTTATGGCCCAATTTATTTTCTCTAAATCTGCTTCAGAAATTGTATCAATCCAATTTGTATAGGGTTGTCTGCCCAAAGCAACCAATTCAAAAACAGTAATCTGACTTTCTGGGAGTCTTTCTGTTAACACCAAACTTAAAGAGGTAGAAAGTTCTTTGTTCGAATATTTTTTTAAATTTTTATGGTTGATGTAAATTTTGCCACGTAAAGGTTCTTGCACTTTAGAAATGGTTCTTAATAAGGTAGATTTACCGATTCCGTTTTTACCTAAAACAGTCACTAATTTTCCCTTTTCAATAGTAATATCAATATTATTAGCCACAATAGTTTGCGCTTTTTTTGTTTGATACCCTATAGAAAGGTTTTCGGTTTTAAGGACGATATTTTTTGTATGCTGTGTAATGGTGTATTTATTAATTCGTTTAATTTATACATATATTTGATCACTATTATTTTTGTTCACAAACAAGCTAGTTCTTGCTCTTCAAGAAGATTGGGACAGGCTTCTTTTAAACAAATATTTTCTTTTTTCTCATCAGCAACCAAATAACAACTGGTGCACCAAATAAAGAGGTAATTGCATTAATTGGTAATGTAAACTCGCTGGTTGGTAATTGTGCAATAGCATCGCAAATTAACAATATAATTGCACCAATAATAGCCGTTGCCGGAATTAATATTTTATGATTAGACGTTGTAAAAAACATTCTGGCAATATGCGGTACCGCTAAACCTACAAAGGCAATAGGGCCCGAAAATGCTGTGATTACACCTGTTAATAAACTTGTAATGAGTAAAATAATTATTCTACTTTTTTTAATGTTGATGCCCAAACTTTTGGCATAATTCTCACCTAATAAATAACTGTTTAGTGGTTTTATAATGGTTAAGGTTCCTAACAAACCAATGCTATAAATAGTTATAAAAACAGTAATTTCATGCCAAGATAAATTACCCAAACTGCCAAAACTCCAAAATAAATATTGCTGAATTTTTGCGGCTTCAGAAAAGTAGGCCAAAACGCTAATAATTGCAGCGGTTAAACTACCAAACATCAACCCAATAATTAAAATAGACATGGTGTTTTTAACTTTATTGGCCGCCATAATAACAGCAGATAAAACTAAAAAAGCGCCCAAACTAGATGCTATTGGTAACGACCAATTAGAAAGCGAACTTGTTAAAAAAAAGCCACCAAAAAGAGATGAACCTAAAATTAAGAGTGCCACGCCTAAACTAGCGCCCGAAGAAATACCCAAAACAAAAGGGCCTGCTAACGGATTTCTAAACAATGTTTGCATTAACAATCCGGAAATTGATAAGCCAGAACCTGCCAAAATGGCTGTGATTGCTTTCGGGATTCTAAAATTAAACAAAATAATAGTCCAACTTTCTTTGGATGTTGAGTTGCCCGTAAAAAAAGATATAATTTCATAAAGCGGAATAGAAACAGAACCTAAACTAATATTCGTAAAAAACAAGAGCACCAGTACAACTGATAAAATTATAAAGTGTTTTGTGTAGTTCGTTTTTTTCATTCTAATAGAAGGTCTCACAGGTTATTTTGCTGAACTTGATTCGGTATCTTACCAATGAGGTCTGAATTACTTATTTATAATTTGATAAAAATTCAACTAACTTCTGAATCGCAATTCCGCGATGAGATATTTTATTTTTTTCATCAGCAGTCATTTCTGCAAAAGATTGATGAAATCCATGCGGTTTAAAAATAGGATCGTATCCAAAACCTTGGTTGCCTTGTTTTTTGGTTAAGATTTCGCCTTTGCAAACCCCCTCAAATAAATATTGATTTTTATCTATATTAAGACAAACAGCTGTTCTAATTTGTGCTTTTCTATTGTCTTTATGCGCTAATTCGGTTAGTATTTTTTGAATGTTGTTTTCAGAATTGGCAGGTTCGCCAGCATAACGGGCAGAATATACTCCTGGTTTTCCGTTTAAACTTTCTATTTCTAAACCGGTATCATCTGCAAAACAATTGTAGCCAAATTTTTGGGTAATATAATCCGCTTTTAACTTTGCATTTCCTTCTAAAGTGGGCTCGGTTTCTGCTACTTCTTCAAAACAATGAATGTCTTTTAAACTCAATATTTCTATAGCGTCTGATAACATTTTTTGTACTTCTTTCAATTTGTGTAGGTTGTTGGTTGCGAAGACGAGTTTCATTTAAAAAGAATTGAATTTGCGCAAATATACTCAATTTATAAATGAATATTTCTGTACAAATCCGAAGAAAAAATAAAATAAAGTGTATAAATTGCAAAAACTATAAAACGCCAAAAAGACTATGATCAGTGCTTTGTCGTTTAAATGTCGGGTTAAAAAAGGCTAAAATAATTTGTAAACTTAATTTTGAGAACTAACATTGTATCGAAAATCAAAAACAACATATTATGAAACAGTCAAAATTAGGAAAAAAAATTGAGCGTTAAGAAAATTAAAAGGTTTTACACAAGAAGAATTAGTTGCACAACGCAATATTAATGTGCGAACTATACAACGAATTGAAGCCAGAGAAGTAAACCCTAGAAGTTACACCGTTAAAATTATTTTGGAAGTTTTAGTAGAAGATTTCAAAAATATGCAAACCTATTCGAGTTTAGAAGTTGCCGAAATTAATTGGACAACAAACGAGCTAAAAACTTTAAATAAGAGCTGGATGATTGGTGTTTTATATACTGTAATTACGCTGATTGGTATTTTAATGGAGCCCTATTTTGCAACGAATAACACACCTACTATTTGGCTGTTCGCTTTTAGAATACCCTATGCTATTCTCTTTTTTCTAACAGTATTTCCTCTTGTAAACGGTTATAAGTTAATGGCTAAAAACTTTAAAAATGGCTTCTTAACTTATGCAATATACATGTATATAAGAGTTGCCATTTGTATGACAATTATTACTTTTTTTATAAAAGGTTCTAGTTTTTCGAATGCTTTAGAAATAGTGTTGAGCGTATTTTCTATGATAATTTTCGGAGTAGGAGCGTGTATGATGGGATTGGGTATTTTAAAGATAAAAGAAAATTTAGATTCTTTTGCGCAAGGAATTGGCATTATAAAAATTGTAAACGGCTCCTTATTATTAACCGTAATTTTTTCGCCTATTGCCTTATTTTTTGTGATTCCAATATTAATTTTAGAAGTAGTTTTCTTACATAATACTTTTAAAACCGCCGAAAACGCCATTATTAATAGTAGTAATCTTTAAAAAAGGCGTTTTAAGTTTTAAGGAGGATGAGTTTTCCATAAAGATTTCCTTTTTCGAGTTTATTTTGAGCGGAGTTGAAATGGCACGGATAGGCTGCGGCTTTTTATTCATGATGATACGGTTCATTCTTTAAAATAGTAAAACCTCTATACAATTGCTCAACAACAAACAATCGAATCATTTGATGCGAAAAGGTCATTTTTGACAACGATATTTTTCCGGTGGCTTTTTTGTAAACTGCATCAGAAAATCCGTAAGGTCCGCCAATTACCAAAACCAATTGCTTAATACCAGCATTCATCTTTTTTTGCAAGTATTTAGAAAACTCTAAAGAGGTAAAATGTTTTCCCTTATCATCTAGCAAAATTAATTGATCTGTGTTTTGCAGTTTGGCTAAAATTAATTCGCCTTCTTTTTCTTTTTGCTGAACTTCACTTAAATTCTTTACATTTTTGATATCTGAAATAATCTCTAACTCAAACTTTATATAATGTTTTAGACGATTTTGATATTCCTCAATTAACAGAATTAAGTTTTTATTGTCGGTTTTTCCGATGGCAAGTAATTTAATTTTCATTTTTCAAAATTACAAATTATGTATTCAAAAAATAGCGCGATACAAAATTCTTGAAAAAATAATTTCACTTGATGAGACATTTCTGAAGTGGTCTGAAGTTAGCGTAAAAAATAGTGTCACTTCGAGTGATTTCGCTTTTCGCGAAATTGTATTAAGAAGTTTTTTGTACAATTCTTGAAATTAGTGTATGAATCCCAAACAAATTGATCAGTTTTAAACATAAATTCAATAGAACCAACAAAAAGTTCAAAATCATTGTTATTTTTACAGCAGAATTTAAAGAAATATGATATCGAAAGAACAATTTGACAAAGAATTAGTGTTAATTATCAAAAACGCTATTAGAGAAGATATTGGTGATGGCGATCATACATCCCTTTCTTGTATTCCTGCGGATGCAAAAGGAAAAGCAAAATTACTAGTAAAAGACGACGGAATTATTGCCGGAGTAGCATTTGCAAAACAAGTTTTTTCTTATGTTGATAAAGATTTAGAAGTTGAAACTTTTATAAATGATGGCGAAAAAGTAAAATATGGTGATATTGTTTTTCATGTTTCAGGCAAATCGCAATCTATTTTAATGGCAGAGCGTTTGGTTTTAAATGCGATGCAAAGAATGAGCGCCATTGCCACAAAAACCGCTTTTTTTGCTGATTTATTAAAAGGAACCAAAACAAAAGTGTTAGATACTAGAAAAACAACACCCGGAATTAGAGCACTAGAAAAATGGGCTGTAAAAATAGGAGGCGGAGAAAATCATCGATTTGCGTTGTATGATATGGTAATGATTAAAGACAATCACATCGATTTTGCTGGCGGAATTACCCAGGCAATTACAAAAACAAAAAAGTATTTGGCAGATAAAAAATTAGATATTAAAATTATTGTAGAAGCTAGAAGCTTAGAAGAAATTAAAGAAATTCTTGCTAATGAGGGCGTTTATAGAGTTTTAATCGATAACTTTAATTATGAAGATACTAGAAAAGCAGTTGCTTTAATTGGTGCTATTTGTTTGACAGAATCATCTGGCGGTATTAACGAAGAAACCATCAGAAAATATGCAGAATGCGGGGTAGACTATATTTCATCTGGTGCATTAACGCATTCGGTGCATAATTTAGATTTGAGTTTAAAAGCGATTGATTAATTTAATTTCGGGCCAAGCGTGGTTTACCACAATATAATATGAATACTTATTTTGATAGCGAAGAATACTCAAAAATTGATTTCACAACAACTAAAATAAAAAAAGGCGAATATGATAATTGTACGTTTTCAAACTGTAATTTTGAAAATATTCATGCCTCTAATATTCAATTTGTAGAATGTGATTTTATCGATTGTAATTTTAGCAATACCGTTGTAAAGGATGTCGCTTTTAAGGACGTGCGTTTTATTAATTGTAAAATGATAGGAGTGAAATTTAATGAAGTAAATCCGTTTTTATTACAGATGAGTTTTAAGGAGTGTCAATTGAGTTTTTCCTCATTTTATCAATTAAAAATTGCAAATACAAAATTTATCAAATGTAATTTAGAAGAAGTAGATTTTACCGAAACGGTTGCTATGAATTGTAGTTTTGACAATTCTAATTTAATAGGAACAATTTTTGATGCTACCAATTTAGAAAAATCAGATTTCAGAACAGCTTTTAATTTTAATATCAATCCGCAGCATAATCGGTTAAAAAACGCAAAGTTTAGTAGAAATACAATAGACGGACTTTTATCAAACTATAAAATTATCATTGAATGAAAAAATTACATTTTTGCTTTTTAGCACTCGCTTTATTAATGATTTCATGTTCAGGAAATCAAAATGATATTGCAATTTATGGTTATGAATTAGGTGATAGAACAATTCAACAATTAAAATTAAACATCAAACTAACAGATCAAGAAGTTAATTTTGAATATACACACAAAAAAGATATCCTAAAAAGCATCAATTTAAAATACCAAGTTCAAGAAGATCTTGTAATTATTGATAGCGATACTTTTACAAAAATTAAGAATAGCTATCAACTAAAGACTTTTGTGTATGAAATGTATCAAATCAAAAAAAATAAAGACAGTATTAAAACATTAGTATTCAGCCCAGATTTGGGTCTTTTAGCAACGTTAGGTATTGGTTCAGATTGTGTTTTTTTAGAAGATTCTATTGCGCCAAACGCAAAAGAATTTATTTTTAAGGAGTTGTATATCAATTTAAATATTGAATAGATTTGCCTTTTGAGAACAAAAACGGTTTATGAGTAAAGAAATAGAAGACAAACTAAAAAAGATACCAATTGTAAATATTTTGGTAAGATTCGGGAAAAAGATAAAAGTTCCTGGCTTAGGGGGGATGTCTTTATATGACGTTTTAGAAATGTATATTAATGGCATAATAAAAGGTGCTTTAACCACGAGAGCGGGCGGAATTGCCTACAGTTTTTTCATGGCAATTTTTCCGTTTTTATTATTTATACTTACATTAATTCCGTTTGTACCCTTTAATGGTGCTCAAGAAGGGTTACTTTCATTAATAGCAGATGTATTGCCACCAGATACTTTTGATGCCGTAGATTCAGTTCTGTTAGATATTATTAAAAATCAATATGGTGGTTTACTATCTTTTGGTTTTATAGGGTCTATTTTTTTAATGACAAATGGTGTAAATGCTATTTTTGGCGGCTTTGAATATTCTTATCATATCAAAGAGGTAAGAAGTGCAATTAGATCTTATTTTATAGCCATGTTGGTTTCTATTGTGCTCGTCTTGTTTTTATTAGTTACCATTGTTTTAATTATTTTTTTCGAACTTATTTTTCAAGACTTTGTTAGTTTTGGCTGGTTAGCAGATAACTTAATTTGGGTGCAGTTAAGTCGTAGTTTTATTTTTCTAATGATGATTTTTACAACAGTTTCTATGTTGTATCATTACGGAACAAAAGAAGGAAAACATTCTAAATTCTTTTCAGCAGGAGCTATCTTTACAACAGTTTTATCAATTTTAACGTTTTACTTATTTGGTTATTATATCACAGAATTTGCTAAATATAACGAGTTGTACGGATCTATTGGTACACTTTTAATTTTGATGTTATTTATTTGGTTAAACGCAATTATTCTTCTTTTAGGTTTTGAATTGAATGCTTCTATTTACTCTTTAAGAAAACAAAATAAAAGTGACACAACCGCATAAAAATTATAACTTTTAACGATATTTGCCAACGAAGTTGAATTTAATGTTTTACTGTTGTAAACTATTAAATATTTCATTTAATTAATCATTCCGAATACTATTAAAATCAACCTATATTTTGGTTCAAAGTAGTTCATAAATTGAATGAGCGTAATCTCATTTGTTTTGAATGAATTAAAAAAAAGTATAAGTTTCATCACATACACATAGAGCACAAAGCCTATTTACGGTGTGTTTATGGGGTGATTTTTTAAAATATCGTCAAAAACCAAAAATTAAAACCTAGTTTAATGAAACCAAGTATTCCAAAAGGAACAAGAGATTTTTCGCCAATAGAAGTAGCAAATCGAATGTATATTATCAACACGATTAAAACTTCTTTTGAAACCTTCGGATTTCAGCCAATTGAAACACCAAGTTTCGAAAATTCAGCAACCTTAATGGGTAAATATGGTGAAGAAGGAGATCGATTAATTTTTAAAATTTTAAATTCTGGAGATTATTTAGCCAAGGCTGATGAACAATTATTGTTAGAAAAAGACAGTATAAAAGTTACGTCTCAAATATCAGAAAAAGCATTGCGGTATGACCTTACCGTTCCTTTTGCACGATATGTTGTACAACATCAAAATGAAATCACCTTTCCTTTTAAACGCTATCAAATTCAGCCAGTTTGGCGGGCAGATAGGCCGCAAAAAGGTCGTTTTAGAGAGTTTTTTCAATGTGATGCAGATGTTGTGGGTAGCAAGTCTTTATGGCAAGAAGTAGAGTTTATTCAATTATATGATACCGTTTTTACCAATTTAGGTTTAGCCGGAGCCAGCATTAAAATAAACAATAGAAAAATATTATCTGGAATTGCAGAAGTTATTGGCGCACAAGAAAAGTTAATCGATTTTACTGTGGCATTAGATAAGTTAGATAAAATTGGTCAAGAAAAAGTAGAAGCTGAAATGATTTTGAAAGGAATCACAACAGAAGCGATTGAAAAAGTACAACCCTTATTTTCTTTTACAGGCTCTAATTTAGAAAAGTTAGCCTCTTTAGAAACGATGTTACAAACATCTGAAGAAGGAAAAAAAGGCGTTGAAGAATTACGTTTTGTGATCAATGCGGTTAAAGAATTAGGTTTAAAATCTGCGGATGTAGAAGTAGATGTAACTTTGGCAAGAGGTTTAAATTATTATACAGGCGCAATTTTTGAGGTTGCTGCACCAAAAGGTGTAAAAATGGGCTCTATTGGCGGCGGCGGAAGATATGACGATTTAACTGGTATTTTTGGAATGCCAGATGTTTCTGGTGTTGGCGTTTCCTTCGGATTGGATAGAATTTATTTAGTTTTAGAAGAATTGGGCTTGTTTAAAACAGTCGATTTACCAAAACCAAAAGTACTGTTTGTTAATTTTGGTGAAACAGAAGCCATGTATTGCATGAAAGCAATTTCTGCATTAAGAGCACAAAATATAAAATCAGAATTATTTCCTGATGATGCAAAGATGAAGAAACAAATGAATTACGCCAACAAGCGCGAAATTGAATTTGTAGTACTCGTTGGTTCTCAAGAAATGGAAAAACAAGAATTTACGCTAAAAAACATGATTTCTGGCGAGCAAACAACCTGTTCTTTAGTAGAATTGGTAGCAAAATTGACATAGTTTTTGAGCTGTTTATAGTGCTAAAGAGTACTTTACATTCATCAAAATTTAAAGGAATACGTTAAAAAAGGGAGTTGTAATAAACCAAATAAAGAGATTGCGATGCGTTAATTAGTCATTAGAATATTACACGAAATTAGCCTCAAGGGCAGGTATTGTTGTTAAAATTATTATAAGATCGTTATAATCGATATAAAAGTTAAAATAATACGTTGCAAACCCTTAAATTTGCAACTTAATTTTTATTGAAATGTTTGAATTGACCGGCAAAATGAATGACGAAAGATTAGAAGAAATAGGAGAGAATCATGTAGGAACTTCTGCAAAAACTCCATTAAGAGCAGACGCTTTTGATATTTCTGACGAAGAAAAAATAGAGAGAATACAAGAAAGTGTTAAAGATATTTTAATCACTTTAGGAATGGATTTAACAGATGACAGTCTACAAGGAACTCCAAAAAGAGTTGCCAAAGCATTTGTGAATGAAATATTTATGGGATTGAATCCTAAAAATATGCCAAAGGCTTCTACGTTTGACAATAATTATAATTATGGTGAAATGTTGGTAGAAAAAAACATTGTTGTGTATTCTACCTGCGAGCATCATTTATTACCAATTATTGGCAGAGCACACGTTGCTTATATTTCTGATGGTAAAGTAATCGGTTTGTCTAAAATGAATAGAATTGTAGAATACTTTGCAAAAAGACCACAAGTTCAAGAAAGGTTAACCATGCAAGTTGTACAAGCTATGCAAGAAGCTTTAGGCGTGCAAGATGTTGCTTGTGTTATTGATGCAAAACATTTATGCGTAAATTCTAGGGGAATAAAAGATATAGAAAGTTCTACTGTTACCGCAGAGTTTGGTGGTAAATTTAAAGAAAAAGATACAAAAAGAGAATTTTTAGATTATCTAAAATTAGATACTACTTTTGATTAGATCTGAACTAATTTTAGATTATTAAAATATTAAAAAACCGTTTAGAATTTTTCTAAACGGTTTTTTTGTTCGTAAATTATTGTGTGGAATGCTCACCGCATGACAAGTTTAACGGATTTCTTTGGTGTATTTTTTGCGTTGAGTTTCATTTTCTTTTGTTTCATTTGATGTATTTCCATTTTATGCTTTTTAACTCCCATGCAGCTTGTTTTGCTGAAAGCATTAAAAAAAAGCAAGAGATATTTATTCATATACAGTATAGATGTAAGCGTCTCAAGAAATAATAAGAATGCACTAAAAGGTCATCTTAAATAAAAATATATTTATAAATATTTATGGTTCATGTTGTTCTCATTTTGCACAAAAATAGAGTTTGTATTGTTTTTGTATGGTTCGTTAATTACAATTCAAATCTATTATTTAGTAATTTTAGGCTTTAAACCAAATTCATGCAAAAAAATATAATTTATCGTTCAAAAAATATATTATTTCTTTTCTCCCTATTAATAACCTTATCAACTTCTGCACAAACAACACAAGTTGGCAGCGGTAGTTATACCAATTCACATCCTGGGTTTGATGCCGCTGGTAGAAATGGCTTTCCTTCAGGTGCTCCACAATTAAGCGGAAACGCCGTTGGTAAACCTGTACCCACAAATGATTGGTGGTCTAAATTGATTAAAGAAAATCATGCAGATAATTTATTTAATTATCCGATGACGATGAAAACCACAAATACAGGTTTAATTGTTACCTATATCCCTTGGGGAGTAATCGGAGATTCTGCACCAATTGAAGTTGGTTTAACAGGTTTAAATACAACTAAAACTACTGTTTCCGATTATACAGATTGGACGATGACCATGAATTGGAAAGATAGCAATCATGAGTTAAAAGCGACTTCTGGTATCGGAATGCCTTTTTTATATTTCGAGAAAGAAGCCGATGATATTGTTCAAATTAAAGTGAATTCTGGTTCTGCTAGTATTTTAAATGAAATTTTAACGGTAGAAAATGCTGCAGGTGGCGCAGATTTTGCTTTTTATGCACCTTCGGGAAGTACTTGGGTACGAGCAGGAACTGTTTTTACATCAACCTTAAATGGTAAAGACTATTGGTCTATGGCAATGCTACCACAAAATACGAGTAATGTTGCTGCTACGGTTCAGGATTTAAAGAAATATGCGTATGTTTTTCCTAAAAACACATCAACTGCATGGAGTTATAATGAAACAACTTCAAAAGTTACTACAACTTTTACAGTAGACACAGACGTAAAAGAAGGCACAAATTCTAATATGTTATTGGGTTTATTACCACATCAATGGTATCATTTAACATCGAACTCACCAACACCAAATACCCATGCATATACTTCTGTAAGAGGAGATTTAAAAATGTTAGACGGAAATAATTTTACGGTAGAGAATACGTATAAAGGCATTTTACCAACAATCCCGTATTTAGCAAATTACAGTGCAGGTTTTAGTCCGGCTGATCTAGATACTAAAATTTCTCAAATAGAAAATGATGGTTTAGCAACCTGGACAGATTCTTACAACGAAGGCCAAGTAATGAATCGTTTGATCCAAACAGCAAGAATTGCCAATCAAACAGGAGATTTTGAAGCAAGAGATAAAATGATCGCTACGGTAAAAGAACGCTTGGAAGATTGGTTAACGCATGAGTCTGGTGAAGTAGCTTTCTTATTTTATTATAATGATGCTTGGTCAGCGTTGTTGGGCTATCCTGCGGGTCACGGACAAGATAATAACCTAAATGATCACCATTTTCATTGGGGGTATTTTATTCATGCTGCGGCTTTTATGGAGCAATTTGAACCCGGTTGGGCATCAAAATGGGGAGACATGATTAATATTTTAATTAGGGATGCTGCTTCTTATGATAGAAACGATGCACAATTTCCGTTTTTAAGAAACTTTAGTCCGTATGCAGGTCACAGTTGGGCAAATGGTTTTGCAACTTTTCCGCAAGGAAATGATCAAGAATCAACATCAGAAAGCATGCAGTTTGCATCTTCATTAATTCATTGGGGTACAATTACAGAAAATAAAACTATTAGAGATTTAGGAATATATATTTATACCACAGAACAAACAGCGGTAGAAGAGTATTGGTTTGATGTGTATGAACGAAATTTTAAGCCAAATCAGCAATATAGTTTAGTCTCAAGAGTTTGGGGGAATTCTTATGACAATGGTACCTTTTGGACGGCAGATATTGCGGCTTCTTATGGTATTGAAATGTATCCTATTCATGGTGGTTCTTTTTATTTAGGCCACCATCAAGAATATTCTAAAAAACTTTGGTCAGAAATTACAAGGAATACTGGCGTTTTAAGTAGAGAGGATAACGATAACTTATGGCACGATACGTATTGGAAATATTTATCATTTACCAATCCGCAGGAAGCTGTTAATTTATACAATGCCTATCCAGAAAGAAATTTAAAGTTTGGTATTTCTGATGCGCAAACTTATCATTGGTTGCATGGCGTCAATGCAATGGGTATTGTAGATGCATCAATCACAGCCAATTATCCTATTGCTGTCGTTTTTAAGCAAAATGGAGAAAGCACTTACGTGGCACATAATTATTCAGATTCAGAAATTGTGGTTGCCTTTTCTGACGGATTTCAATTAACAGTGCCTGCCAATCAAATGAAAACGAGCAGAGATATAGCGGTTTCTGGTGTTTTATCTGCAGATTTTAAGCAGGCTTTTCCTAACGGAAGTGTAAATTTAATGGCGTCGATAACAGGAAACGGAATTACAAAAGTAGAATTTTTTGATGGTGCTACTTCGATTGGTGAAGCTACAGCAGCTCCTTATCAACTAAAAGCAACGAATCTTACTTTAGGAGTTCATGGTTTTTATGCAAAAGTATTTGTGAATGACCAGTTTAATGTCACAAATATTGTGAATGTTCAAGTTGGTGAACAAGTGCCATATTCAGGAACTGCAATTTCTATCCCGGGAATCATTGAGCCAGGTTTTTATGATCAATTTGAAGGAGGAAAAGGACAGAATATAACGTATGTTGATAATTCTATTGGAAATAATGGCGATTTTAGAACGCAAGAAAATGTAGATGCGATTTCTTTAAATGGAGAAGGTGCAACGGTGGGTTGGACTGGAGCTGGGGAATGGTTGGAATATACAATTGATGTCCAAACCGCTGGTGTTTATGATGTAAGTTTTAGAGCTGCATCTGGTAATGCTAGTGGAGGCGGTCCTTTTTATTTCGAAATAGAAGGAAAAAAAGTGAGTCCAAGTATTTCAGTTCCAAGTTCTGGTGATTGGGAAAATTGGATCACAAATAGTGCTTCGGATATTGAATTAACAAAAGGCAAACACGTTTTACGATTGTTTATTGAAAGCGGAGAATTTAATTTAGGAAACATGACGTTTTCTTATAAAAGCGCTTTAAGTTTTGTGCCGCCTGTTGCAAATGCAGGAGAAAATGTGACCGTAATTTTACCCAATACAACAGCGCCTTTAAATGGTTCTTTAAGTAATGATGAAGAAGGAGAGCCAATTACGTATACTTGGGAACAGGTTTACGGGCCTACAATTATAATTTTTGATGACACAACCGCAGCTTCACCCAACATTTCTAATCTTGAAGATGGCGTTTATAAATGTAAATTAACAGTGAGTGATGGTACTTATTCTTCTTTTGATGAAGTTTTAATTTTAGTTTCTGCAGAAGGAAATTTAAGTCCTTCTATTTCGATAACCTCCCCGAATAATGGTGCTGCCTTTAAAGAAGGTGAAGTCATTAGCATCACAACAATAGCAAACGATTTAGATGGTACCATAGTGCTTGTAGAATTTTTTGATGGTGCTACAAAAATAGGGGAAGATACAAGCGCCCCTTTTAGCTTTAATTGGAGTGATGCAATTTTAGGAAACCATGAAATTACTGCAATAGCAGCAGATAATGTGGGTGCAAAAACAACTTCTGAAACGGTGAATGTTATAATTTCTGAAGAAAAGTCTTGTGCTGAAATCTCTACAGAAGCACAACAAGGGAGTTTTTCTAACGGATATGAGGTGAATTTCGAAACGATAGGAACCAATGTAACTATAACATTTAAATTATTAGATACAAACAAGGCAGGCGTTGTTGCTTACTTATGGAAACAATCTCCTTTCTCTGAAACATCAATGGACCAAATTGATGCTTTCACTTTTGCTAAAACGATTAGTGGTTTTACAATAGGAGAAACGATTAATTACGCCTGTAAATTTGCGTATTCAGGGGGTTTAGCAGCAACTAAATATTTTAGTTATGAAGTAGGAAGTAGTTGTACAGGTAGTAGTTCTGATACAACAGCACCAGAAAATTTTGCGGCTTCTACTGGAAATACTACGGCATCGAGCGTCGAAATTTTACTAAATGCTACAGATGATTCTGGCAAGGTAAGCTATGTTATTTCTTATGGAAATACCACAGAAACTGTAAATGGAGATTCAGGGGTTCAAAAGTCATATATTGTGAACGGTTTAACTTCAGAAACATCTTATTCTTTCTCGGTTATAGCCAAAGATTTATCTGGAAATGTTGCTTTAAATAATCCTATTATACTAGAAGCTAAAACTTTGTCGAATTCTAATTCTGAATGTTCAGGTACAGAAAGTGATGCTACGCAAGGAGACTTTTTAGCAGGTTATACGTATAATTTTGTAACCAACGGGTCTAATGTTACCATTACGTTTGAGTTGTTAGATACTGATAAATCTGATGTTGATGCGTATTTATGGAGACAATCACCATTTGCAGAAACATCGATGAGCGCTGTATCCGGAAAAAAGTTTTCCCAAACAATTAGTGGGGTGAAAAACGGACAAACGATTAGTTATGCTTGTAAATTTGCTTTTGCTGGTGGTTTAGCGGTGACAAAATATTTTTCGTACACAGTAGGAAATACTTGTGCCTTGAGTATTGAAAATGCTATTTTAAAGCAATCTGTTCGTTTATATCCAAACCCAACACAAAGTATCTTAAATTTAAGATCACCCATAAAAACAATTACGAAAGTCGAAATTTATTCAGTTATCGGAAAAAAGGTTCTTGAGTTCAATAGAAATTTAGAAATAGTAAGTATCGAAGAGTTATCAATTGGTTTGTATTTGATTAAAATTTCTTCGGATGAAGCGAGTTACACCACTAAATTTATCAAAGAATAAAATTAAAAATTGTAGGCTGAAAATTGCATTCAGTTTGTTACGATGCAAACGTCTCAATTATTTATAGTCAGATTATAAAGATTCTTGCAGAATGGTAAATTTTGTGGAAACACTTTTAACAAATAAACCCCATTAAGTTTGTTACGATGCAAGCGTCTGAATTATTTATAAATAGCTTCTAAAGATTCTTGTAGAATGATAAACTGTATGGAAATACTTTTATTCAAATTTTGAGTGAATATATGTTATTTAGTTTATCATGTTTTAAACAACTGTATTATAGGTAAATAGAAAAAAAATATTGCAGAATAACAAATTATGTGGAATTACTGTAATACAAAATTTTAACAAATAAACCCATCAAGTTTGTTACGATGCAAGCGTCTCAATTATTTATAGTCAAATTATAAAGATTCTTGCAGAATGGTAAATATTGTAGAATCACTTTTATCAAAATTTTAACCAATAAACCCAACAAGTTTGTCACGCTGTAAGCGTCTCAATTAGTAGTGATAAGTGTTCATGGATTCTTTTGAGTGCGAAAACTTATAGAATTATTTGCGTACAATTTCATTCAGTTTGTAGCGTTTAAGTGCTTTAAAGATATGTTGAGCACATAAATAAAAATCCGATTAGAAATTAATTTCTAATCGGATTTTTAATGATTTCAACTTGTCAGTTCGGGTGATTTTTCTTTTTCGAAAAATTGTATCGAGAACTTTTTTGATGACGCTTGCTTTATTTGTTTACTAAAACAAATTCACCTTTTTCTATTAAAGGAATGGCTTGTTTAAATTTCACTTCTTTTTCTTCGCCACTCATAACGTTCTTAATGGTAACACGCTCGTTTCTGCCAATTTTTGGTTGTTCTCTTACAATGGTTTCAACAGGTTCAGAATCTTGTTTACGAGAGTTTTTAATTGCTTGTTCCGTAGAGTTTTGAACATCAGCTTTGCTCGCATTTAAACGCTCTCTTTTAGTATTTCTAGCTTCAGAAATCTGATTTCTATCTTGTGCAGGTAATTCTCCTTTAAATAAGAATGATAAAACTTCTTTATTAATTTCATCAACTGTTTTCTTAAACAATTCAAAAGCTTCAAACTTATAAATTAATAAAGGATCTTTTTGCTCATAAGAAGCATTTTGAACAGACTGTTTTAACTCGTCCATTTTACGCAAATGCTCTTTCCAGTTTTCATCAATAATTGCTAAAGTGATGTTTTTCTCAAAATCTGTCACCAAACTTTTACCTTCACTTTCGTACGCCTCTTTTAAGTTGGTAACAACTTGTAAAGATTTACTACCATCTGTAAACGGAACAACAATTCTTTCGTAACGATCACCTTCATTTTCGAAAACATCTTTAATCACCGGAAACGCTAAAACTGCATTTCTTTCAATTTTGTTTTTATAATGTTCGGTAACAAGATCATATAATTTATCTGTAATATCTTTTTCAGGCATTTTCTCAAATTCGTCTTTCGAAAAAGGAGAGCTCATTGAAGAGAATTTAATCAATTCGAATTCAAAAGTCTGAAAATCTTTGGCAGCTTTATTTGCATTAATGATCGATTCACAAGTATCAAAAATCATATTGGCAATATCAACTTGTAAACGCTTACCGTCTAGCGCATTACGCCTTCTCTTATAAACAAACTCACGCTGAGCGTTCATAATATCATCATATTCTAACAGACGCTTTCTAATTCCGAAGTTATTTTCTTCAACCTTTTTTTGCGCTCTTTCAATAGACTTCGAGATCATAGAATGCTGAATTACTTCACCTTCTTTTAAGCCCATTCTATCCATCATTTTGGCAATTCTATCAGAACCGAACAAACGCATTAAATTATCATCTAAAGCTACGTAAAACTGTGTAGAACCAACATCACCTTGTCTACCAGCACGCCCTCTTAATTGTCTATCAACCCTTCTAGAATCGTGTCTTTCTGTACCAATAATTGCCAAACCACCCGCTTTTTTTACTTCGGAAGATAATTTAATATCCGTACCACGACCTGCCATGTTTGTTGCAATCGTAACGATACCAGATTTACCTGCCTGCGCCACTACATCTGCTTCACGTTTATGTAATTTTGCATTCAAAATATTATGAGGAATTTTACGCATTTGTAACATTCTACCTAATAATTCTGAAATTTCTACAGAAGTTGTTCCTACTAAAACAGGGCGCTCTTCTGCGACTAATTTTACAATATCATCTATAACTGCATTGTATTTTTCGCGGGCAGTTTTATACACTAAATCTTCTTTATCGTCTCTTTGAATTGGTTTATTAGTCGGAATTTCTACAACATCTAATTTGTAGATTTCCCATAATTCACCCGCTTCTGTAACTGCAGTTCCTGTCATTCCAGAAAGTTTGCGATACATTCTAAAGTAATTCTGTAACGTTACCGTGGCAAAAGTTTGCGTTGCATCTTCAATTTTACAATTTTCTTTTGCTTCAATTGCTTGATGCAAACCATCAGAATAACGACGACCATCCATGATACGACCCGTTTGTTCATCAACAATCATTACTTTATTATCCATTACCACATACTCAACATCTTTTTCAAACACAGTGTATGCTTTTAAAAGTTGATTCATGGTATGAATACGTTCACTTTTGATGCTAAAATCGTTGTATAATTCTTCTTTTTGAGAAGCTTTTTCTTCTTTTGTACCTTCTACAGCATCAATTTCGCCAATTTTTACACCAATATCTGGTAATACAAAAAAGCTATCATTATTTGTTTTGTCTGATAAATGAGCAATTCCTTTATCTGTTAAATCAATCTGATTATTTTTTTCTTCAACAACAAACCAAAGATCCTCATCGATTTCTGGCATCAACTTGTTGTTGTCTGCCATATAGGTGTTTTCGGTTTTTTGTAAAATTTGCTTGATACCTTCTAGCGATAAAAACTTAATTAACGCTTTGTTTTTGGGCAAACCTCTGTAAACTCTCAATAATAAGAAACCACCATCTTTCGTGTTTCCATCTGCCAATAACTTTTTAGCTTCTGCCAAAACACTTATTAAATGCTGTTTTTGAAGTGAAACAATATCAGCAACTAAAGGTTTTAATTCGGTAAACTCATGTCTGTCTCCTTGCGGTACAGGGCCAGAAATAATTAGCGGTGTTCTTGCATCATCAATTAAAACTGAATCTACCTCATCAATAATCGCATAATTTGGGGGTCTTTGCACCAAATCATCTTTAGAACTTGCCATATTATCACGCAAATAATCGAAACCAAATTCGTTATTTGTTCCGTAGGTAATATCTGCATTGTAGGCTTTTCTTCGGGCGTCAGAATTTGGTTGATGGTAATCAATACAATCTGTTGATAAACCATGAAACTCAAAAATTGGTCCCATCCAAGCCTTATCACGTTTTGCCAAATAATCATTTACTGTAACTAAATGCACACCATTGCCGGTTAAAGCATTCAAGTAAACAGGCAAGGTAGACACCAACGTTTTTCCTTCACCCGTCATCATTTCAGCAATTTTACCTTGGTGTAAAACAGAACCACCAATTAGCTGAACATCGTAATGAACCATGTCCCAAGTAACAGGTTTCCCTGCTGCATCCCAAGAATTTGCCCAATATGCTTTGTCGTTTTCTAACGAAACATTATCTCTTTCTGCAGAAAGTTCTCTATCAAAAGCAGATGCGGTCACTTCAATTTCTTTGTTTTCTACAAAACGTTTTGCGGTTTCTTTTACCACGGCATAAGCCTCTGGCATAATCTTTAATAAAGTTTCTTCAGATATTTTATAAGATTCATCTTTTAAAGCATCAATTTCAGTGTAAATATCTTCTTGCCTATCAATATCAGCACCTTTTGCTTCAATTTCTAGAGCTTCTATTTTATCATTAAACGTTTTTAAAGCCGTATTAATAATCGCTTTAAACTCTTGTGTTTTTGCTCTTAACTCGTCATGAGAAAGCTTTGCAACGGCAGCTTCAAATTTTCTAACGTCTTCTACAACAGGTTGTAAAGTTTTTAAATCTTTTTGCTGTTTATCACCTACAAAAAGTTTAATTACTGAATTTAAAATATTCATTCTATATAAGTTTTATCAACTAAAATTAGCTGTATTATTTGGTTGTAAATCAATTTATTATCAATTGTGTAAAAGCATTTTTTTTGGCAAACAAAAACAAAAAAAAAGCCTCTTTAGAGACTTTTATATTTGATTAATTTGTTTAATATTCATCCTCATTCCAAAGATAATCATCTTCTGTAGGATAATCTGGCCAAATTTCAACAATTGAATCGTACGCATCACCTTCATCTTCTATATCCTGTAGATTTTCTACTACTTCTAAAGGAGCTCCAGTTCTAATAGCGTAATCTATTAATTCGTCTTTGGTTGCTGGCCAAGGTGCGTCTGCTAAATAAGATGCTAATTCTAATGTCCAATACATTTCTTAATGTTTAATTTTGTGCAAAAATAATTTTTTTACGCAATTATGCAAGTCTTTTTTTAGAAATTTACATCGAAGATCTTACTTTTTTTTATAACCTTCATTAAATGAGTAATTTAGGTTGATAAAAATTTTGTAATTTCTTCAAAATCGATAAATAAAGAACTTAACTATTTTTTTTAGGAATCCACTTGATTTCCTCTACTGACAAGTCTAAAGTCAATTTTCGTGCCAACACAAAGAGATAGTCAGAAAGGCGGTTTAAGTATTTTAAAACATTCTCGTTTAAAGGTTCTTCGTCATTTAACTCTACAGATAAACGTTCTGCACGTCTGCAAACACATCTTGCAACGTGACAAAATGACACTGCTTGATGGCCTCCTGGTAATATGAAATGAGTCATTTGCGGAAGAACTTCATCCATTTTATCAATTTCATTTTCTAAAAAAAGAATAGAATCATCATCTATTTTAGGAATATTTAACCGCTCTTTTCCGTTTTTTAAGGTTTCTTTTTCTGGCGGAGTTGCCAACATAGCGCCTAAAGTGAATAATTCATTCTGAATTTTTAGTAAAGATATTTTTGCTTCTTTGCTTATTTCTTGGTCTTTTATCAAACCAATATAAGAGTTTAATTCATCTACAGTTCCGTAACTTTCTATGCGCGAATTGTATTTTTTTACTCTTGTGCCACCAAATAAAGCTGTTGTGCCGTTATCGCCTGTTTTTGTATATATTTTCATGCTAAAAAGTTCAAGTTTTAAATTTTTAAAAATCAAAGTTACGAAGATTGAGTTTTGTATCGTTACAGGTTCGCATAATTTAACAGTTTTAAAAGAATATCATTTTAAGTTCTTATTTTAAAATGTTCTTTTGCTTGCTTTTTTCTGAAGAAAATTAAACCAAAATAAAATAAATCTATCGTTACTGTTGCTTCTTGTAATTGTGTAATTTGTATCCAACTTTTTTCTGACGAAGTATTTTGATGAATAGCTCTGATAACAACAAAACTATTGGGATATTGTTTGCTTACGTTAATTATTATATTTTCTTCTAAATAGTTAAAGTACAGTAAATTGATCTCTTTGTTTAAGCGGGCGCTCTCGTTTTTTAAATTTGTAAGTATGGCCGTAGGTTTAATGTATTTTATAATTTTTTTTAAAATTTTCTCTTCTTTTTTAGAAAGAGCTTCATCAAAATTAAAGTCTTTTAATTTGATGTTTATATTCCCTTTTTTGTACAAACCTTTTGTCACAAAATTATACACAAACGGAGAATGAACTCCATGTTGATTTGAAGCGTTTAGTAAGAATTTAAAATATGAAAAGATTCTAAAAAGCATTAAAATTTATTTCCACGAATATACACTTCATCAATTAAATTAGAGCCAAAACTATAGGGTAAAAATCCATAAGAAGGTATTTTTTTAGTGATGATAAAATTGGCTAATTTACCTTTTGTAATACTCCCAACTTTTTGAGATAAATTCATGGCAAAAGCGCCATTAATTGTTGCGGCATTGATTGCTTCTTCTGGCGTCATTTTCATTTTTATACAGGCTGCAGCTACAACAAAATTCATGTTTCCAGAAGGTGTTGAACCTGGGTTGTAATCTGTGGCCAAAGCCAATGGTAAATCGGCGTCAATTATTTTTCTGGCTGGCGTATACGGGATCCCCAAGAAAAAAGAACAGGAGGGAAGCGCAACCGGCATGGTTTCTGAATCTTTTAAACTGTCTAAATCTACATCACTTAAAACTTCTAAATGATCTACAGACAAAGCATTGTTTTTTGTTGAAATTTGAATGCCGCCAATGGAGTTAAACTGATTTACATGTACTTTAGGAATTAAGTTGTACTTTTTTCCTGCGGATAAAATCCGATCTGTTTCAGCTACCGAAAAATATCCTTTTTCACAAAAAACATCTATAAAATCGGCTAAATTTTCTTCGGCTATTTTTGGCAGCATTTCATCAGTAATCAAAGCAATATAGCCTTCTTTGTTGTTTTTAAATTCTTTAGGAATTGCATGTGCGCCTAAAAAAGTAGCTTTTATAGGAATGTTATAATTTTTTTTGAGCTTTTTAATAACTCGTAACATTTTTAATTCAGCGTTAACCGTTAAACCATAACCCGATTTTATTTCGATAGCGCCGGTTCCTAGTGCAATTACCTCTTCTAATCTTTTTGCAGATTGCTGGTATAATTCATTCTCTGATGTTTCTTGCAATTTTTTAGCAGAATTTAAAATTCCGCCTCCATTATTTGCAACTTCTTCGTAGGATAGACCGTTTATTCTATCCACAAATTCTTGTTCTCTATTGCCTGCAAAAACAAGATGTGTATGAGAGTCGCACCAAGTTGGTAAAATTATTTGACCGCTGCAATCTATCGTTTCATCAACAGAAAATGTAGGCCTATTTTTCATCAACCCAAAATCTTTAATAAGATCATTTTCTATGCATAAAAAAGCATTTTTAATCGTTGGTAAAATACTCATTTCTTTACCACAAACTTTTAAAGTAGCTGCATCTCTAACTTGAAGAAGTTCTTTAATGTTGATGAATAATTTTGTCATAAAAAAATAAATTAAAAAGATGTAGGGAGACCCTATAAAGAGGTTTTAATTAAAATTGTTATTTTGTAAAAGCGAAAACTATAAACATAGATTTTGTTTTAAAATATAAATTAAAAAAAAATAATTTATATTTTACTATTTAAACGGTTCGTATAATTTCTTCTAAAAAAATCTTTATTTTCGCAAGAACAAACATACATAAATCTATTGATATGATTCCAAAAAACGAATATGCTCCGTATTTTGAACAATACATTCAGCTTGCTACAAATAATAATGATACTATTTACGACGCATTAAGAAGTTCTCAAAAAGAGTTTGAAGGTTTTTTAAGGTTTATACCAAAAGAGAAAGGAGATTTTGCTTACGAAGAAGGAAAATGGACTTTAAAAGAATTGATACAGCATATTATAGATACAGAGCGTATTTTTTGCTTTAGAGCATTATCGTTTGCAAGAAACGATTCAACTTCTTTACCAGGGTTTGATCATGATCTTTTTGCAGATAATTCTGCAGCAAACTCAAGAGATTATTATGATATGCTAGATGAAATGGAGATTGTAAGAGATGGTACAATTGCACTTTTTACGAGTTTTTCTGATGAAGCTTTGTTACGAATAGGAGAAGCTTCTGGAAACAAAATATCTGTGAGAGCTTTTGGATATTTATTTTGTGGCCATCAATTACATCATTTAAACATTGTTAAGGAAAGATATTTGTAAATTTGCCAAAAACTAATTTTATATGATGACTTTACCCAAATTTTTATTGGCAGATAATAGCAAATATCCAGAAGATATTTTTGTTTTGCATACAGAATTTCCGCGTTTTATGATCAATCTAAAAGATGATCAGATAGAATGGTTTGAAGATTTAACAGGTGAAAGTGAAGAGGATATTGCAACAGAATTAGCAGATTTAATGGACAAGGCCGGTGAGTTTTACGACGAAGAGATGAAACAATACGAAGATTAGTATAAAAAATGCCCAAGTTAGTTTTAAAACTAATCTTGGGCAGCAACCAACCAACCCGTTTCAGTAAAACTCAATTTTTAAAAACGACGAATTCATGTATTTAAAATTGATAGTTAAAGTAAATCTGATTTTCAGCAAAAACTTGAGTTTTAAAATAAAATTTGCCGCTAGTTGAAAATAGTGGCGATGCTTAAAAATTTTTGATTCCAATGCTTTACAATGTATATTATTTTGGAATTGATTGCAAAGCTATGAGCTGTTAGATAAAAAATAGACAGCAATACAAACCTAAACTACAGTCGAAAAATTTACATTATCTTAGACATAAATAGGTTTAATTTCTGTTTTTATTCCATATTTATTTTTAAAGGCATTTTGTAAATTTCTCCTTTAAAAGTTCCTCTTACTTTTATTTTTTTGTAGTTTAATTTATTTTTTATATAAGCTCCTAACTCATTTACGTTAGAATTTACGGAAAGAATTACAATTTCGTTTTTAGCATTAATTACAAAAGAAACTTCTGCAGAACTTGTTTTTGTTAGTACAATCGGAATTTTATCTCCCAACATAGAAATAATTTCTGTTCTTAATTTTTTAGTGATTTTTAAGGACTCTTTTTCGGCAGCAGCTGTAGAAAAAGTTGTGGCTAAACTAATTGCAATAATGGTAATTACGGACGCTAATTTTCTCATAATAAATGTTTTATATTGTTTGTTATATATGAAAAAGACGCCCGACATTTAAAAACGTTTCAATGAAATTAGATTTTAATATTTTCTTAACACTATTTAACTGCAATTATAAAAGGATCATTAGGTATGAAGAAATTTTAAGTGATCATTAAGAAGAAGGTATTTATACCGTTAAATTAACCTTGTTACGGTTTGTGTGTAAAATTTTAAAGTAAAAGAAGCGTACACCTAAATATTTTCGGACAGGAAGCGTTCTTTTTAAGGTTATGAAACTAAATAATAATAAGTAAAGAAGTATTTTGTGTAAGAAATAGTTTTTTGCAAGGAGAATAATACCACTAATTTGTATGCATAAAGAAACCTGTTACATCACTGCAACAGGCTTCTTATCCAACTAAAAACTAACCAAACTATGTTTTTACATACTACTGAATCTTGTTCAGTATGATTTTTTTTTTACTTTATTATTACTTCAATTGATACTGAATCAAGTTCAGTTTTAATTTCCTTTCATTCCATTCAGGAAATTAAAACTGATACGTTATTGTTGCTTTGGCAAATAATGGAGTACCCGGCGTAAAATGTATTTCTTCTATTGAGCTTACTTCATTTTGCAATCTACTTTCTGTCGCAAATTGTGTTTCGTTCCAAGAAAGGTTAAAAATATTTTCTACAGAAACACCAAAGTTGATGTCTTTCATTTTATAATTGATATTCAAATCGCTAACTAAATATCCATCGGCAACAATACTATTGTCTTCGTTTGCCGGCCTGTCTGCCAAATATCGATACCTAAATCCTCCTGAAAAATTCCCTACATCACTAAAAGAGATCCCTCCAGACATTGTAAAACTTGGTGCTAACGGAATGTAATTTTTCCCTTCAATATTTTCTAAACTTCTTGCTTTTGTTAAAGTTGCATCGGTGTCAAAGAAGAGTTGATCAGATAATTGATACCTTAATCCGAAATCTAGTCCATAACGTTCTGATTCTCCAGAGGGTTCAACAATACCAGCATCACCGACATACACAAATTCTTCTTCGGATAATAAATACCAAATGGCAGTGTTTAAAACTAGATTTTTGGTTGGTTTCCAGATATTTCCGAAATCTAAACCATAGGCTCTTGGTAAAATTTTATCAGCATTTTCTTGTAAAACTACTCTTGCGTCATTAGAATGAAAACCAATCCCTGATTTTAGAAACCATTGTAAATTATCATTTTGTGCGTATAAAAAGTTTAATTTCGGATTTATAATTGCTTTTGATTTACTTAACGTTTCATACGTTGTACTTAAGTTATCATTGTATAAAAACTTAAAATAATCGAGACGAACTGCTGGCGAAATTTTAAATTTTCCTATTTCAAATTCCGAATTAAAAAAAGCATATAAATTCGTTTGTTTTACATCGCCAAATTGGATTCTAGCTAACAATTCTTTTCTGTTTTTCGTTCTTGATAATTGATTGTCAGCAATTAAATCATACCGTAAACCTATTCCTTTGGTAAACTTTGCTTCTACATTTTCATATTTTTTAGTATTGATAATTTTGGCGTTCATTCCGAAAATATCTCTGTCTTCAATTTGTCTTATTTGGTCTCCGTTTATAGCATCTTCTAAAAAAAATGTAAAGTTTGAAAACAATTCAAAATCATATTTTGAGTAAAAGGCATTTGCTTTAAAAGTAGCATTGTCAGATAAGGTTTTATTTAATTGTACGTTAATATTTGATCTTGACGTGTACCCACCTTCGGTAGCATCAATTGCTCCAAATCGTGTAATATTTCCGTTTTCTACTGCTCTTTCAGGTATTTGACCAGAAGCATCCCAGCTGCTTGTAAAATGCGATGCTGTAAGAGTCAATTTATCTTTTCCGTTTAAAAACGTATTGTATTTTGCAAATAAATTTAATCTATTAAAGTTTTGTGGCGATTCAAAAGGTCCGTCCGTTTCTATATATTCAACCGCAACATAGGCGTCATCATTTTTAGAATTTTCTAGTAGATTAAACATTCCAACGGTTCTTATCGAATTAAAATCTCCATAACTCACAGAAATCATGTTTTTTTGAAGCCTCGTTTTGGTAGAGAAATCTACATATCCTGCGGTGTTAAAATCGCCTTGATTTACATAATACGGTCCTTTGCCAAAATCTATTTTATTAATGGTTTCTGGAATTACGAAATGCAAATCAGAATATCCTTGACCATGCGCATGAGACACCATGTTTATCGGCATTCCGTCTACAGAAAGAGTAATATCAGTTCCGTGATCGATGTCAAAACCTCTTAAAAACAACTGTTCTGCTTTCCCTCCACCTGCATGCTGCCCAATAAATAAACCTGGTACTTTTCTTAAAATTTCTTGTGAATTGTTTACAGGATTTAATTGTAAATCTACTCTTGCAATCGTTTGTAAAGCATTTATTTCTTTTCTTAAAACCAATTCTTCTAATTGAAATACTTTGGTTTCTAATGTGATGGTAATTCCGTTTTTTAAATGCCCTTTTGTTATTTGTACGGTTATTTTACCATAGCCCAAAATACTTACTTCTATTGAATTCTTTACGGCGGTATTTTCTAGGATAAAACTCCCGTTTTCATTAGTGTGTGTATGAGTGTTAACACTTGTATTTACGACATATACATTCTCTAAAGGTTCCTTAAAAGAGTTTAAAACACGCCCTTTTAATTCTTGACCAAACGATTGTAAGCTGAAAGCAATAAGAACAAATAGTATTGTATACTTTTTCATAATATGGTACTTAAATCGTTTATATATTTTTTATTTCTTGCTCTGAAGCTGGTCCTAATTCATAGATAGCTCCTAATAATTCTGCTTTAAGTTTTTGTGCTTCTTTTTGATTTCCGTTTGCTTTTAAAATATGAGCAGTGTGCAATAAAGCTTCTGGTTCAAAGGTTTTTCCGATTACGTGTTTTTTAGAAATTTCAAGTGCTTTTTCAATGCTTCCATTTTTGTAGTAAGACCAAGCTAATAAATCATAAGATTGCGCCGTTGGTCTTGCTGCTACTTCTTCTATTGCTATTTCTAAAGCTTTTAATTGATTAGCAGTATCATCAGCATATAATAAAATATTGTATTTTGCATACATAGCGCCGTAATTTTTATCATCAACTTTTGCTATGTATAATTTTGTTTGATTCTCTTTTTCTAGAGCATCACCCATAAAACCAGCAATTTTTGCTTTTAATAAATGATAGTCTGGCGCCGCATTTTCTCTCGTAACCGTTTCTAAAATTCTTAAGGCTTCTTTTGGGTTGCGTTCATAAGAATACACAATCCAAGCAATTCCTTTTTTTGCATAACTATTATTTGGGTTGATAGCTAGCGCATTTAAATACCCGTTGTAAGAATCATTAATTCTACCTGCATGACCATAATAATCCGCTAAATTGGTGTAATTCCATTGCATTAAATCTTGATTGTTAGATGATTTTGCAATTGCTAAAGCAGCTTCTAGATATTTAATAGCATTGTTTAAGTTACCAATATGATCGTTGTATTTAGAAACTCTAATTAGATAATCAAAATCTTTAAAGTTTTTTACTTTTGATAAATATTTCCCAACCTTACTCATGTTTCCGAGTTCTAAATGAACATCGATTAACATAAGGTGTGTCTGTTTTAATTTTTCTCCGTTATATTCTGCTTTTGTTAAAAGTTCTAAAGCTTCTTTAAAACGGTGTTGAGAAATATAATTAGATGCCAAACTTCTTAAATATCCAGCGCTATTATAATTGGTTTTTTGATTGGCAGCAAGTAAGTTTTTCTCTGCTTCTTTTAGGTTGTTAATCTCGCCAGAAAGCTTAAATATTTTTGAATTTGCTGAAGCTATTTTAGAGTGATAAGGATATTGGTTTGGTGTTTTTTGTAGTTTGGTTTCCCAAAAATTTACTTCTTTTTCTGCATTTTCTAAAGATTTATTTTTACTGGTATTTAAATATGCTCTGTAATCTTTTGTATTTGTTATTTGTTTGGTTTGGTCGTTATTGCAACTAATTGTGATAGAAAAAGTTACAAATACTAAAATAAGTTGGATGTATTTCATGATCTGTAGTTTTAAGTTTGATAGTGAATAGAAAATAAAAACTGACACACATTTCTCGATATATGTCAGTTTTTTGAGTTGGGGGAAATTAATTTAAGGATATTTATTTACAAGAATCTTACCAAGGAGAAGCTAAATAAGGAAAAGAAGTTGAAAAATCTTTATCATTTGAACTCACATTATCATCAGATAATGTTGGATTTTCAGAAAAATCTTCTCCTCCAAAAATTAATAATAATTCAACTGTAATTACATCATCAGCTAAAGCTCTTCCTGTTAAAACGTTGGTACCATCATAGAACGTAGTTGTACCATCTAAAGAAACATTTAAAACATCTGTAGCTAACAAACCTGTAAAAGTTGCTGCATCTAATCCTAATGCATTTGCATCGCCAGCATTAGCGTAAGCAGGACTTAAGCCTGTTAAGTTTGCTTCAAACATCGATTGAAACTTTGCACCTTGCTGAGAAGGAATTGTTACATTAAATTCATCTTTACTTGCCGCCGAAACAAAAACTGTGTTTACCGCTGGTCTTCCCAATTGATCTTTTTGTGCAAACGATCCAGAGAAATCGGTGGCTATTGGAGCCATTGTTACATCGGAGTCGTCATTGTTACTACAGCTCATAATAAAAAGTGAAAGGGCTGCGATTGCGATATATTTAATTTTGAAAATTTTCATGATATTGTTTTTTAAAGTTGGTTATAATTATTGTTTTGCATTTGTTGTTACCCAAGTATTAATAGTACCTGAACCACCAATTTGACTTTTAGGAACTTCTACAACAATAGATAATACATTAGTCCCTGCAAACGTATCTGCTCCTGGACTGTTAAAACTAGATGCATTTCCGTTAATAATTGCTCCATATTGAGCAAAGTCCATAAAGAAAGGATCATCTCTTGGTCCTGCAAAAAACTTCATTCCGTTGGTGTTTGCCACGGTCGCATTGGTACCGTAAGCAGTAATTGCTACTTCAGATTTTGTTGCTAGCTCGTTAACAGAACTATTTAATCCTGTAGATGATGGCGCAAAAGGTCCGAAGAAATACATTGTTCCGTCTCTAGGAATTGCTTGTATCACTAAATCTTCAATTTTGTCATCATTGGTATCAATGTTAATTTCTACCATTACATTTTCATCAAAAGATGCTGTTGCCGATGCAGAAGGACTTAATAAACCTTGAACATTTGCAACAAATACAAGGTTGCTTGTGTTTTCTCCTTGAAAGGCATAGAAGTCTGTAATGTCTGCATTGGTTCCACTTGTTGCAGGCGCATCAATATGATCGGCTGCGATTGTAATTAAACCGATAATCGCTGCGAATACGGTTGCTACTAAAATTTTACTTTTTTTCATTGTGTGAGTTTTAAGTTATTTTTAATTGAATCTCATCTATACTTACGAGAAGAAAGTAGATGCGGTTTTAAAAAAAGCGAAAAATTTTAATTTTATTTTACAAACCCTTATTAGTAAAGAGAAAAACAGGAGAAAAATATTTATAAATTCAGTAAATAATTGTAGTATTGTAATAGAAATTAGATCTAAAATTGGAAAACTTAACAAATAAACCTTCTTGGAAAGAAAGAATTCATGAGATTATCTATGAAGCAGACACAGAGGCGGGCAAACTTTTTGACGTTATATTACTAATATCCATTATTGCCAGTATAATTTTGGTAATGCTTGAGAGCGTTAAAACTGTTGATGCAGAATACCATGAACTTCTATACATTGGCGAATGGATAATTACAATTTTCTTCTCAATAGAATATATTTTAAGGATTATATCAATCAAAAAACCTTTTAAGTATATTTTTAGTTTTTACGGTATTATAGATTTACTAGCAACAATACCCATGTATTTGTCCTTTATAGTAGTGGGGTCTCATAGTTTAGTAGCTTTAAGAGCTCTGCGTTTATTGCGTGTTTTTAGAATTTTAAAATTAGCACGCTATATAGGAGCGTCTAACAAATTATTATTGGCTTTAAAAGCGAGTAGAGCTAAAATTGCCGTTTTCTTGTTTTTTGTGGTAATTATTTGCGTTATTCTAGGAACCATAATGTATATGATAGAAGGCGAAGAAAATGGTTTTACAAACATTCCTGTTAGTATTTATTGGGCAATTGTAACCTTAACAACAGTAGGTTTTGGTGATATTGCGCCACAAACACCTGTAGGGCAGTTAATTGCGAGTGTTATTATGATTTTAGGTTATTCTATTATTGCAATACCAACCGGAATTGTAAGTTCTGAAATAGTGAATACAAATGCTAATTTTGATACAAATACGCAATCTTGCCCTACTTGTTTAAAGGATAAACATAAAGATAAAGCTACTTTTTGTTATAGCTGCGGCGGTATTTTAAATCCATGATAAAAGAAAGTAACAACACCTTAATTACAATTGTTGGTCCTACAGCAATTGGCAAAACAGCTTTAAGCATACAATTGGCAAATTATTTTAACGCCGATATTGTTTCTAGCGATTCTAGACAGTTTTATAAAGAAATGACGATTGGTACAGCAGTTCCTGATGCAGATGAATTAGCTGCGGCTACACATCACTTTATTCAAAATAGAAGTGTTTTTGAAGATTATAATGTAGGGCAATTTGAAAGAGATGCATTGGCAAAACTAGATGTTTTGTTTCAAAAAAATAAGATACAGATTATGGTTGGAGGCAGTGGCTTGTATATAGACGCTGTTTTAAAAGGATTAGATTACTTTCCTGAAGTTGATAAACAAATTCGTGAAGATGTAACCAAAGTACTAGAAACAGAGGGAATTGAAGTTTTGCAACAACAATTAAAAGAATTAGATGTAGAAACATTTAATACAATTGCAATTGATAATCCTCATCGTTTAATGAGAGCGTTAGAAATTTGTATTGGATCAGGAATTCCGTATTCAACATTTAAAAATAAACCTAAAACACCCCGAAATTTTAAAATCATAAAAATAGGATTAACCGCAGATAGAGAAAATATCTACGATAGAATTAATCAAAGAGTAGATAGGATGATGGATGCTGGTTTACTAGAAGAAGCTAAAAATTTATATCCCCATAAAAACTTAAATGCATTGCAAACAGTGGGATATAGAGAGTTATTTTCTTTTTTCGATGGAGATTTTACACAGCAATTTGCCGTTTCAGAAATCAAAAAAAACACCAGACGTTTTGCAAAAAGACAAGTAACTTGGTTTAAAAGAGATGAAAAAACTTTATGGTTTGATTTTAAAACAAGTATCCATAAAATTATAGAAAAAATAAAAGATGAATGAGAAGTAAGTTGTTAAACATATTTCATGTTATTTATAATTTAAAAAATAAGATTGCTTTCTTTCCAACAATTATGGCGATAGGAGGGACGCTTTTTGCCTACATAATGATGTCTTTAGAAAACCACGGAATTTCTAAATATCTTCTTGATTTTTTACCAGAATTAGTCATTAATAATACAGAATCTGCAAGAGCTATTTTAACTACTTTTATTGGAGGCTTAATTTCTATAATGGTTTTTAGTTTTTCAATGGTAATGATTCTATTAAATCAGGCTTCAAATAATTTTTCGCCTCGTTTATTGCCTGGCTTAATTTCTAATAGAAGACATCAAATTATATTAGGAGTGTATTTGTCAACCATAATTTACTGCATCTTTATTTTAGTTTTTATAGAACCAACCGGAGAGAAGTATCAATTACCTGGTTTTTCTGTGCTTTTTTCTATCGTTTTTATGATTAGTTCTTTAGGATGTTTTATCTATTTTATACATTCTATTTCTCAACAAATTCAAATTGATAATATTCTATTAAAGATTTTTTCATCCGCAGAAAATAAATTAGAAAAGTTAATTGAAAAAGAAAAAGAGTTTGATAGTTCACCTTTAAATACTGAAAACTGGAACACGTATAAAGCAAAACGAGATGGTTATTTTAGTACGATATCTGTAGAATCTTTAGTAACAATTGCAAAAGAAAATACTATTAAAATAGAAATTGTTTCTAATAGAGGTTCTTATTGCCATCAAGATTCTGTTCTTTTTAAGGTTGATAAAAAAATAGAGGAGCAGGTTAGTGATCAGATTTATAATAATTTTAATTTTTCTAAAAGTGAATTGATTGATGATAGTTATTTACTGTCTTTTAAGCAAATTACAGAAGTAGCTGTAAAATCGATGTCTCCCGGAATTAATGATCCAGGAACTGCTATGAATGCGATTGATTACCTTTCCCAATTATTAATTTTAAGAGTTCAGAAAAAAGACATCAATTTAATTCTCGAAAAAAATGAAGTTATAATTACACTAAATACCCTGAATTTTAACGAATTGATTTATGATCTAATGGCCGCGTTAAGAACTTATTGCGCGCACGACGTGCTTATTGTAAAAAAACTATTAGCGGTTTTAAAAAATTTAATCAGAAAAGCAACCACAGAATCTTACAAAAAAACAATAAAAGAAGAAATAAGACTTTTATTAATCGATGCAAAAAGAGAAATTGCAAACGCAGAAGACTTTAAAAAAGTAGAGGAATTAAGTGCTTTTGCAATTAAAATTTAAAATTAACTTTTTTTTTACTTTTGATATTTGACTAACTCGCGTCCTTTTTTATCTTTGCTAAACTAAAATTAAACCATGAAATTTAAAATTACATTTTTATTTATAGTCTTTATAAGCAGTTTTGCTTCCGCACAATTAAAAGTTGGTACTATAAAAAGCGATTATATTATTAATATAATGCCAGAATCTAAAATTGTTGTAGAAATGTCTCAAGCATACGGCGCCAAATTAGATTCTTCTTTTTCGATTAAAATGAAAGATTATCAAGACCGAGTGCAAGATTTTAGAGCCAAAGAAAAAGAAATGGGCGAACTCATGAAAAAAGTGCTCATTGAAGAATTAACGGCTTTAGAGCAAGATGTAAAACAATATCAAGAAAACGGCTCGAAGTTAATGGAGCTTAAGCAAAACGAATTAATGCGCCCTTTGTACAAGAAATTAAACACCGCTATTAACGAGGTGGCAAAACAAAAAGGGTATTCTCAAGTGTTTACAAGAGAAGGCAATCAGTTTGCTTACATCGATGAAGCTTTTGATATTACTGCATTGGTGATTGAGAAATTAGGAATTAAAGATCCTCAAACGGAAGAATAATCTTTTAAAAGATATCGAAAAACCTCGCTAAACGTGAGGTTTTTTTTTGGTTTTATAAGGTTTTTAACAAAATAGGACTTCTAGTAATTAGGCGCCGATTCTACTACTACTACTACTACTTTTTTAATAATTATTCTCAATTTTATTTCCAGCGGAGAGAGACCCTAAACTAGAATGTAATATTTCAATCTAGATCAAGAGATTTTAATAATTGATTATATAGTTTAAATTTAAAACGAACTAGCCATTCATATTTGAATATTTAAAAAAAACTTTCAGCTACTGCATTATCCCAAAAATTGCCATTTCTGCTCATAATTTGAGTTATTTTAATCGATAGAATTCTCCCGACGCTCGGCTTATGTGGTCAATAGGAAAGTTTAAAAACCTAGGTTCTTTTCCGCTTGATACCTCGTGCTCTTGGGTCGAGGTGGTTCATTTCTTTTTTTAGAGCTTTGAGCTCTTGAGTTTCAAGTACTGTTTTTTTTAAAATCTACATATTTTAACTTCTATTCTTGTTATCAGCGTCTAATTATACTTAAACTTAAGCCAAAATCTTCATTAATTTGTTTTGCTTTAATTACTGAATTTCAAAGTTCTACAATCACTACCTTAAATTCATTATCATACTTTTTTATCATAAGTCAAATATAAAATTTATGAGCTTACTAAAGCTGTCACATTGATTATAGATTGCTTTAGATTTAATGTTATGTTGGTGAAAGTATTGTTTTAAAGCAGAATTGAAATAAGGATAAGCGCTAATTTATAAACATTTTACAGAGATGTGTTTTTTCAAGTTTTATAACAACTAATAGAGGCTACAATTCACTTAAAACTAAAAAAACTCACAACTTTCGTTATGAGTTTTTTTACTTATATTTTAAAGTAAGAAATTTTAATTTTACTTAAAATTGCTCTCTTCCAGAAAAGTGAAAGTTTCCTTCAATGTGTGCATTTTCATTAGAGTCAGAACCATGTACAGCATTTTCTCCCATAGAAGTTGCGTATAATTTTCTGATTGTTCCGTCTGCAGCGTCCGCAGGATTTGTAGCACCAATTAAGGTTCTAAAATCTTCTACAGCATTTTCTTTTTCTAAAATTGCAGCTACAATAGGACCACGAGTCATAAATTCAACTAATTCTCCAAAAAACGGACGCTCATTATGCACCGCATAAAAAAATTCAGCATCAGCTTTGGTCATTTGAGTTTTCTTTACTGCTACAATTCTAAATCCTGCAGCGTTTATTTTTTCTAATATTGCGCCAGTATGTCCGTTTTCTACAGCATCTGGTTTAAGCATTGTAAATGTTCTATTTGTTGCCATTCTATTTTTAAATTTTTTGCAAAAATAAGGTTTTTATTATAAACTGCAAATTATGGGTAAATTTGATTTATTTCTTGTAAAATTTTATTGTTTTCGCCTCTCATTTGCATGGAAACAGATTTTTTATCGAAATTAAATTGTAGCAGCCCAAAACTTATTTCTGATACTACATTTTGAACTCTAAATTGATTAGGCTCTGAAACAAAAGAACGATAAGCATGCGTTAAACCACTTGATGTAAAATCGATTAAAGGATAGTTTAAATTCTCAACCGTGGTTTTAGAAAATTCAGATAAATGTCTATCTCCAGACAACATAAAAACACCTTTTGCTTCACTATTAATAATGCTATTTTTAAGTTTTACCACATCATTCGGAAAATTACCCCAAGTTTCAAAACCATGCTCTGTTGATAAAATTTGAATGCTACTCACAATAATATTAAAATCTGCTTTAGAAGTATTTAGTTCCTTCTGAAACCAAGACCACTGGGCTGCTCCTAAAACAGAGCTATTTACATCGGTATTAGGTAGATACCTTTTTTTGGATTCTTTAGTTGCCCTTAATAAAGCAGTTCTAAAATAGCGCGTATCTAAAACAATTACTTTAATTAGACCTTTTGTAGTTGTGAACTCCTTGCTTGTATAAATTCCTTCTTGTTTTCTGCGCGGACTGTTTTTATCCACCTTAAAAAAATCTAAAAATAATGTTTGAGCGCTGTCTTTCTTATGAAATTCAACTCCGCTATCGTTAAAACCATAATCATGATCGTCCCAAGTAGCTAAAACAGGGATGTTTTTAGTAAGTTCTGCATATCCTTTTTGCTGTGTTAAAGCGTTATAATCTCGCTTCATTTTAGCCATATCATCGGTATCGCTATAGATATTATCTCCGCCCCAAATCCATACATCAGGATTGTTTTTTTTAATTTCTTTCCATAAGATATTGGGTTTATATTGTTTGTTGCAAGAACCAAAGGCAATTGTAAAATCAGCTGTATTTTTTGTGTTTTTGGTGGTTATAGTTGCTGGTACTTTACAAGAATAAAAATTAATTAGTAAAAGAACACTTAATAGAATTGTTGTATTTTTCATGTATTATTATAAGGAATTTTTAACAAAGGTATTACAAAATTTATTTTGAACACTATTATTAAATTGTATATTCGCAACTTATGATTTTAAAAGGATTTGAAGAACTTAAAAGCTTTCTTGCTACACCGAGAAACATCGTAATTATTGGGCATAGAAATCCTGATGGTGACGCTATTGGTTCTACTTTGGCATTAAAACATTATTTGGATAAAAAGGGGCATTTAGCAACGGTTGTGATGCCTAATGAATATCCAGATTTTTTACATTGGCTACCAGGCTCTAAAACTACGTTTAGGTTTGATTGGCAAAATAGTCAATCTCAAAAAGCAATTAACAATTCTGATCTTATTTTCTTGTTAGATTTTAACGCTTTGCATCGCGTTGGTTTTGATATGAAAAATACGTTAGATGCATATCCGAATGATTTTGCGATGATAGATCATCATCAACAACCAGATGCTGTTAAATATATGTATTCAGATACAGAAATTTGTTCTACCTGTCAGATGGTGTATCAATTTATTGAAATGAATCATGATTTAGAATTGATTGATGCCAATGTTGCAACCTGTTTATATACAGGAATCATGACGGATACAGGCTCTTTTAGATTTAGATCTACAACAAGCAAAACACACAGAATAATAGCAGACTTAATCGATAAAGGTGCCGAAAACGATAGGATTCACAGCAATGTATACGATTCTAATTCATATGACAGACTTTTATTATTAGGTAAAGCTTTAAGTAATTTACAAATTTTACCTACATACAAAACTGCTTATATTACTTTAACGGATGCAGAAAAAAAACAATTCGATTTTCAAAAAGGAGATACAGAAGGCGTTGTAAATTATGCGCTTTCTTTAAAAGGAATTAGTTTTGCGGCCATTTTTATTGAAGATAGCGAGCAGGCAATTATTAAAATATCGTTTAGATCTAAAGGAAAATTTTCTGTAAATAAATTTTCTAGAAATCATTTTGAAGGTGGTGGTCATGATAATGCTGCTGGCGGAAAATCTGACTTAACAATGGCAGAAACTGTGGCAAAATTCACAGCATTAGTATCAGAATATAAATCAGAATTAGAGGCTTCTTATGAAGAATAGATTTTTGTTTTTTTTACTTGTTTTTTGTTTTTCTTGTTCTAAAATAGTACCAAGAAAACCTATCAATCCAAAACCATCAACAACCTTATTTGTAGATGCATTAAAGCAAAATAAGATTTTAAATCAATTAGAAAATGATAAAATTCTTCAAATTATAGAAAAAGATTCTACAAAGGTCTATTTGCAATCTTCAAATGGTTTTTGGTATACGTATATCCAAAAAATAGCAGAAGATTTAGCAACTCCTAAAGAAGGTGATGAAGTAGTTTTTGAGTATAATATTACCGATTTAAACGATACCATAATTTACAGTAAGAAAGATTTAGGTCTTAAAAATTATGTTGTTGATAAAGAAGATTTTATTTCTGGTTTGCAAAAGGGAATAAAGTTGATGAAAATAGGAGAAACAATTACCTTTGTCATTCCGTCTTACAGTGCTTTTGGCATTGCGGGTGATGCACATAAAATTGGAATTAATCAATCAATAAAGAGTACAGTAACATTAATCAATATAAAATAAATAAAAAAATGAAAGTATTAAAAAGTTTAGCAATGGTAACAGTAGTAACAACAATGTTTTCTTGCGGAAATCAGAAAGCAGATGTTAGTTCTTTAGAAACTGAAATAGATTCAGCTAGTTATGCTTTAGGAATGGATATGGCAATCAAAGTAAAAGCCAATTTTGACGATTCAAGTACAGATTTGTTTGTTCAAGGATATAGAAACGGAATGGATTCTACCAATTTGTTAATTGAACAAAAAGATTTAAATGATTTTTTAAGAGTCTTTTTCCAGAAGCAACAAGCAGACAAAATGAAAGTATCTCAAGAAAAAGCAGCGGCAGATGCATTGCTTAAATATGCAGATGTTAAAAAAGAAAGCGAAGAGTTTTTAATGGTGAACAAAACTGAAGAAGGTGTTATGACTACCGCTAGTGGTTTACAATATAAAGTTTTAGAAGAAGGAACAGGGGCAATGCCAGTAGCAACTTCAAAAATAAAAATTAATTACCATGGTACTTTAATAGACGGAACTGTTTTTGACAGTACAATTGAAAAGAAAACACCTTATGAGTCTAATGCAAATCAATTTATACCTGGTTTTACAGAAGGTTTATTATTAATGAAAGAAGGTGCAAAATATAAATTCTTTATACCGCAAAATTTAGCATACGGCGCAACACCAAGACCCGGTCAAATAAAGCCTTTTGCAACGATTGTCTTTGAAGTAGAATTATTAGAAATATTAAAACAATAGATGAGAAAATTAGCCTATCTTTTTAGTGCTTTTTTGTTGATAAACGCTTGCCAATCTGCTAAATACAAAGACTTAAAAGAAGGTTTGTACGCAGAAATTAAAACAAATAAAGGCGATGTTTTGTTAGAGTTATATCCTAATGATGTACCGATGACTGTTGCTAATTTTGTTTCTTTAGCAGAAGGAACGAACACAAAAGTTTCTGATTCTATTAAAGGTGATAATTTTTATGACGGCATTCGTTTTCATAGAGTGGTAAATAGTTTTATTATTCAAGGAGGAGATCCAACAGAAACGGGTAGAGGGAACGCTGGTTATGCATTTGGTGATGAGTTGACGAAAGATGAAGACGGTGTATTGTTATATAAGCATGATGCTGCTGGTGTTTTATCGATGGCCAATAGTGGTCCTGACTCTAACGGAAGCCAATTTTTTATCACGCATAAACCGATACCCCATTTAGATGGTAAACATGCCGTTTTTGGTAAAACAATTATAAACTCTGCTCAATTAGCAGCGCTTAAAAGTAGCTTTAAAGATTCTTTACAGCTAAAAAGTTCTATCGATTCTTTACGAATGGTTGTTGTAAATAATATCACACAACTTGATACTATTAACACTGTTAAAATTATAAGAATAGGCCCAAAAGCCAAAGCTTTTGATGAAGCTAAAGTATTTGATGCAGAATTGATAAAGTTTGCAGAAAACAGCAAAAAAGCACTACAGCAAAAAGCAGATGCAGAAACCGCTAGATATTCTAAATATTTAGAGGATAAAAAGCTGTTTTTAGCAAAAATGGATGAGTCAAAAGCCGAAAAAACAAACTCTGGCCTGCGATTTTTAATGCTTAAAAAAAATCCGTCAGGTAAACCAGTGGTTGATAACAAGCCGATTAAATCTCATTTTGATTTATACACCGCAGATGGTACAAAAATTCAGTCTACTAGAGATGGTAGTCAACCGTTTGTTTTTCAGTTAGATGATACTGAAAGACCTATGATTACAGGTTTTAAAGAAGGTGCTGCCAAAATGAGAGCAGGCGAAAAGGCGAGATTGTTTGTGCCTTATTATATTGGTTTTGGCGAAGATAAATACGGCCCTTTTCCTGCAAAGTCTGATTTAGTTTTCGAAATAGAAATTTTAGAAATAGGCAAATAATTTGTTCGACTCAATTATACAAAAAGATAAGGAACTTTTAGTTTTCTTAAACAATTTAGGAAGTGAACAATGGGACTCATTTTGGTTGGCTATCACCAATCAATTTTATTGGGCTCCATTGTTTATTTTTGCTTTATTTTTAATCATCAAAGCTTTTGGTTGGAAAAGAGGTGGTTTTATGATTCTAGCTTTAATTGTTTTAGTGACTTTTTCAGATAAATTTACAGTATTCGTTAAGGATAATTCGCATAGATTAAGACCTAACAACGATCCTGAAATTATGCATCTACTGCGAACTTTAATAAACCCGCAGAGCTATAGTTTTATGTCGGGGCACGCAACCACATCTACTTTTTCTGCTGTATTTATCATTCTTTTATTAAGAGAAAAATACAAATATATTTATTTAATTTTATTTTTCCCTTTATTTTTTGCCTACAGTAGGTTGTATTTAGGTGTTCATTTTCCGATTGATGTATTTGTAGGAATGTTAACAGGAGTGCTATTTGGCACTATTTATTATTTTCTTTTTAAGAAATTAGATCGAAAACTATTCGTTTGATTTTTTATTATTAAAGTATAAATATTTAGTAGCATGGTAATAAGCACTTAAAAGGCTATCCATTTCTAAAGCTTTCTTCGGATAGATCTCTTTTAAATCTATTAGATTTTTACTTTTTAAATTGTACAAGGCTTTTGTTTTTGTCATATTTGTTTTAGAATAATATAAACTGTCTTGTATCAAACCAACTGCAGGCTCTCCGTTAATTTTAAGATATACAAAAGAAGAAGGATTCTTATTTTTGATGCTATCTAAAAGATTTCTACCTAAAGTATAATTTGTATGATTCATTTTTAACAAACTCATCACGGTTGGGAATAAATCAATCAATTTTCCGTTAGTGGTTATTTCTTTGGGTTCAACTATTTCTGGAGCATGGATAATAACAGGCACATGCTGTAGTTGAATATTTAAATCATATTCATTGGTATATTGATCGTTTCTATTCATAGCCGTATTATGATCACCAAAAAACACAAAAACAGTATTCTTATAATATCCAGCACTTTTTGCTCTTTCTAAAAAACGACCAATATTAAAATCTAAATAGCGTAAAGCATTTAATTGAGCAACCGATTTAAAGCCAGATTCTTTTATTAAAGATTCAGAAATAGCAGTTTCAGAAATTGGTGTAAACTGCTCTTTTTTATCGGGCACTGTAAAGGGCATATGATTCGATGCAGTCTGAATATAAGCTACAAAAGGTTTGTTTTGTTGATGTAGTTTTTGCAATTCTTTGTCAGATTCTTTAAATAATTCATAATCGTCAATACCCCAAACATCAGCTCTGTTTTCTGTTTCATAACTGCCCTCTTCAAATATTTTTAAACCTTTTATATTCGATTGAAAAATACCTCTAATATTTGCCCAATTTGCACTTCCGCCTAAAAAATACAATTTTTCATATCCTTTAAATTGATCAAATAAAATACGCTGATCTATAACCATTGGGTTTCTAGAAGCTGTATTTACATCATCTATATCTGGCAAACCAGTAACGCTGGCAAAAACACTGGCTGCTGTTCCAGATTTATGTACGTAAAAGTTAGAAAAACTTAAACTGCTCGCTATCAAATTATCCATATTTGGCGAACTATTGATCGGATTTCCGTAGTAACTTAAAGGTTTTACTCCCACAGATTCTAACATGACAAAAATTACGTTGGGTGTACTTTTTATCGCATCCTTAAAAACTACTTTTCTTTCAAAAGAAATGCTGTCTTTTGGTAAGTTTAAATCTTTAGCAATAACAGGATAGTATTTTTTGAATTCGGTCATATTTACCGCTTCGCTTCTAAACGCAAAACTATCAAAAAAGTAAATAACAGGATTTAAAGCAAACTGATTTACTTTATTATTTTTAGAGAAAAATGCTTCACTCCACCTTAAAGGATAGTGATTAAAGCTATTGTAAATACTAAAAGACAACAATAAGAAAGTGGCTATAAAATAAAGCGCTTTTTTCTTTTTAGAGATTTGTACTTGCTCACTTTTACAACCAGTATATAAGTATTTAGAAGCCTTAAAAACTAGAAAAGCCAAGAGCAAAAACCCTAATAATCCTTTAAAAACAGGATAACTTTCTAAAAGCATTTGTGATGAAATTTTTAAATCTTCTAAAAATCGAAGCGAGGCAGCATCTAATCGAATTGATAAATAGTCATAATAACCAAAATCAATTGCGTAAAATAAAGCTAAAGTAAGATACACAACAATTAAATAAACAGATGAAAACGTCTTGTAAAATTTATAGAGAAAGAATTTTTTATTTACAATTAAGATTAAAAAAGCTAACGGAAAAATAGCAATGGCAGCAAGTTTTATATCAAAACGGAAACCTAGCAAAAAAGCTTTTTGAACTTCTGAAGCAGTAGCATTTTCTAGGGCTGCAAAAAATTGATAGAAAATTACTCTAAAAATGATATTAAACGCAAATAACAACAAGAAATTAATGCAAATGTATTTTATGTAATTGGGAATTTTTTTGAACATTTTCTAAATTTAAAGCGCAAAGATATTTATTTTGAATTTGATAAAATCATGAATCGTTTTTTATAAAATTTTTCAACTATTGTTGGTTTAAAAAGTCATTTAAATGCGCCTTTATAAGCAACTTTTTTAAAACTTAAATTCAGGTAAAATAGTATAAAATACTCTTTAAAAAAGGTTAAATTTGCCATATCAAACTAGGAAGAAAACATTATGAAAATATCTTATAATTGGTTACAACAATTTTTGCAAATTAATTGGGAACCTGGCGCAACAGGAGAGTTATTAACCGATTTAGGTTTAGAGGTAGAGGGTATTGAAACCAAAGAATCTATCAAAGGTAGTTTAAAAGGAATTGTGGTAGGTGAAGTTTTAACCTGCGTGCAACATCCAAATGCAGACAGACTAAAAATTACAACGGTAGATTTAGGAGATAAAAATATTGTTCAAATTGTTTGTGGTGCTGCCAACGTTGCGGCAGGTTTAAAAGTACCAGTAGCAACAATTGGCACGATGTTATATGATAAAAAGGGTGTAGGCTTTAAAATAAAAAAAGGAAAAATTAGAGGCGAAGAGAGTCATGGTATGATTTGCGCTGAAGATGAATTAGGTTTGGGGTCTGGGCATGATGGTATTCTTGTTTTAGATGAAAAAATAAAAGTGGGTACACCAGCAGCCACCGTTTTTAAAATAAAGACAGATTATGTTTTTGAAATTGGTTTAACGCCAAATAGATCAGATGCGATGAGTCATTATGGAGTTGCTCGAGATTTAAGAGCTGGTTTAATTCAGAAAGATTTAAAATTAGAATTAATTTCTCCTTCTGTGAGCGATTTTCATGTAGATGAAAGAACTTTGCGTTTTGATGTAGAAGTGCAAAAAAAGGAGTTAGCGCCCCGTTATTGTGGAATTACAATTACAGATGTTAAGATAAAAGACTCGCCAGAATGGATTCAAAATAGGTTAAAAGCTATTGGTTTAACTCCAAAAAATAATATTGTAGATATTACCAATTACGTTTTGCATGAGTTAGGGCAACCACTGCATGCTTTTGATGCTCAGAAAATTAAAGGAAATAAAATTATTGTTAAGAATTTAAAAGAGGGCACAAAATTTACAACGCTAGATGCCGTAGAGAGAATACTTTCTGCTGATGATATTATGATTTGTGATGCTGATTCTAATCCACTTTGTTTGGCTGGTGTTTTTGGTGGATCAAAATCTGGTGTTACAGAAAATACAACTTCTATCTTTTTAGAAAGTGCTTATTTTAATCCTATTGCCATTCGTAAAACGGCCAAAAGACATGGTTTAAATACGGACGCCTCTTTTCGATTTGAAAGAGGAATTGATATTAACATGACAGAATATGCCTTAAAACGTGCGGCTTTGTTAATTGAAAAGTATGCAGGAGGTAAGTTAGCCTCTGATGTTTCTGATTTTTATCCTGTGAAAATTGAAGATTTTCAGGTATTCTTATCTTACAGAAATGCCTATCGATTAATTGGTCAGGAGATACCAAGAGAACAAATTAAAATTATTTTAGCGTCTTTAGAAATTAAAATTAACAGTGAAACTGAAGGCGGTTTAGGCTTAACAATACCCTCTTACAGAACAGATGTGCAAAGGGAAGCAGATATTATAGAAGAAATTTTAAGAGTTTATGGATATAATAATATTCAGTTTTCTCATAAAGTTAATACATCTGTATCTTTTGATTACAACACAGAAACTAAAATAGAAAACATTACCGCCAATCAATTAACAGCATTAGGTTTTAATGAAACCATGGCTAATTCTTTGACAAAACCGGATTATGTAAATTTATCGGAAAACATTAATGAAGAAGCCAATGTAAAAATGCTCAATCCGTTAAGCAACGATTTAGGTGTTTTGCGTCAGTCTATGTTATTTAGTGGTTTAGAGTCTGTTTCTTATAACATCAACAGAAAAAATAGTTCTTTAAAATTTTATGAATTTGGTAAAACATATCATTCTTACAATGATAAATACCAAGAAGATAAGCATTTAACACTTTTTGTAACGGGTAACAGAACCAAAGAGTCTTGGAAAACCCCTACAAATACCTCTGATTTCTTTTATGTAAAAGGAATTATAACAACGCTTTTAGAACGATTAGGTATTCAGAATTTAAAAGGTTCGCCAGCAAAGAATGATGTTTTTTCTGAAGGAATTTCATTGAGTTTAGGTAAGATTAAATTAGTTGAATTCGGAGTTATAAAGCGTGCTGTTTTAAAAGAGTTCGGTATTAAACAAGAGGTTTTATTTGCAGATATTCATTGGGATAGTGTTTTAAAACTTGCAGGTAAAAAGACTACAAAAGTTGCTAGTTTAAACAAATTTCCTGCGGTAAAGAGAGATTTAGCGTTGTTGATTAATTCAAAAACTGAATTTAAAGAAGTTTATAATTTAGCATTTCAATCGGAAAGAAAAATGTTAAAAGCAGTAGATTTATTTGATGTTTATGAGGGTGATAAATTGCCAGAAGGTAAAAAATCGTATGCGGTAAGTTTTGTTTTACAAGACGAAAATAAAACGCTAGAGGATAGCCAGATTGATAAAATAATGCAAAAGCTACAGCAAAGTTTTGAGAAAAATTTAGAAGCTGTTTTGAGATAAGTTTTTCTTTTAGTTTTGGTAATGGAAGCAGGAAACAGTAGACAGGACTATAAATAGTCATGAAATAGCGACTAAAGTATTCTTTATGATTAAATTTAATAGATAATAATAAATGCTTATTTTAAATTAAATAGGTATCCTTTTAAACAACTAAATATAACACGTGTATAAATTAATAATACGTCCAACTTTATTTCTTTTTGATCCAGAAAAGATTCATTATTTTACCTTTTCATTGATTAGAATTTTATGTAAAATTCCTTTAGTTTCTAATCTTTTTAGAAGCCTGTATCAAACAAACGATAAGAAGTTAGAGCGTACTTTATTCGGTTTAACATTTAAAAATCCAGTGGGTTTGGCTGCTGGTTTTGATAAAAACGCAGTTTTGTATAATGAATTGGCAAACTTTGGGTTTGGCTTTATAGAAATTGGTACCGTAACGCCCAGAGGTCAAGAAGGAAATCCAAAAAAAAGATTATTTCGTTTAAAAGACGATCAAGGAATTATCAATAGAATGGGTTTTAATAATGCCGGATTACAAGCTGCCATTCAACAATTAAAAAAGAACAAAGGCAGCGTAATTATTGGCGGAAATATTGGCAAAAATACGCAAACATTGCCAGAAAATTATACCGAAGATTACTTAGACTGTTTAAAAGGATTGCATCCTTTTGTTGAGTATTTTGTGCTGAATGTAAGTTGTCCAAATGTTGGAAGCCACGCTAAATTAAATGACAAAGCGTATTTAGTCGAACTGATTTCTGCTTGTCAAAATTTGAACACAGAGCTTTCTTTAGCTCGTGGAGTTAAAACAATACCTATTCTGCTTAAAATTGCGCCAGATTTAAACAATGCACAATTAGATGAGATTATAGAAGTGGTTGCAGAAACAAAGATTGATGGCGTAATTGCTTCCAATACATCGACTTCTAGAGATAATTTAAAAGTATCTAAAGAGCGTTTGCAAGAAATTGGCAATGGCGGTGTAAGTGGTCAACCCATTAAAAATCAGAGCACAAAAGTAATTCAATATTTGGCAGATAATTCTAATAAATCTTTTCCGATTATTGGAGTAGGAGGTATTCATTCAGAAAAAGATGCGATAGAAAAAATTAAAGCAGGTGCAAGTTTAGTGCAAGTTTACACTGGTTTTATCTACGAAGGTCCTAGTTTAATTAAAAGAATTAATAAAGCTATTTTAGCAAACGCATAAGCTTTTTATCAAAAATAAATAGCTGAAAATCTTTTAAAACAAAACATCAAAAAAAGTATAAGAACAAAATCTGTTTAGTTTTTTGTAAATAACTTTTGTGTGCAATTAAATAGAGATAAAAAACAATATTGAAGTTTAAAATTATCGATATTTGTGCGAACTTTAGCGCTGGTTTATATAGTTTGAGCTTGATTTCTGAAAAGTCTTTGTTCGATGATTTTTTAGTTTAAGACACCTTTGTTCCTCATCATTGAATAAGATATCATCATTCCTAGAAATAGATCGTTAGTAAGTGTTACCGTTAGAAATATTTTTATTTTCATAATCAGGTAATACACCGAAAAGGCTCTAATTTTTTGTTATAATATTGATTTTAAATGAATATGTTAGTTTTCGCACAACGTTCATTATAAAAATAGCAACCAAATTTAGAACTCGAATTTTTAAAGCTTTATTTATTTTATATTTAATTTACAAGTCTCATATTTTCTGTCATTTCTGCTTCTATTTTTATACTTTGGTCCACAAGTGGCCACTAAAAATATTTTAGTTCCAAGTAACTTTATAAAATACAAATTATGATTCAGAAATTGTTGGGTATAGATTTGAGTTAGTCATTTTAATTATGAATAAAATTGTACTATAAACTGTTTTCTTTGTAGTTTACAAGTCACTCAAATACATTTAGTTGAGAAAGTTTTGTTTCCCAGTTTGCCGGCAGTCGGGTTGTGTCTTTTAGCGAAGCGGCCTTAGCTCTTTTTAATGGACATTAGTGACTTTAGTCTAATAGCCCAGGGCAATCGCCTTTAAAAAATAGGGGTTGACCTAGCATTAAAAGATGTATATTTACAATTATAATTTTTTATTCGGAAGATGTTCTGAATAAAAAAAAATGATACACCATAAGACTCAGGTCGCTTATTCAGAAACATTCCTTAACGCTTTCACCTCCTTAAAAGACCCTCGAAGAATCAATAAAGGCAACATTAAATACCCGCTAATAGAAATTTTGTTTTTAACAATTTCA
>NZ_VORR01000027.1 GCF_007997085.1 Polaribacter sp. IC066 | reverse complement strand
ATTTTTAGATTTGTAGTGGTTCCATTTAAATGGATATACCATTCCAGACAAAATATCCTAAAATTGTATACCAAAAAAGAGTATCCTCTGCTAATTTAACCATTAAAATTTCTTGATAAAGTAAATTACTTAAGATAATTACGACTACTACAAAAATACAACTTAATTAAAATAAGATAGTTAAGTTTTTTGTTCTTTTGATTTCTTCCCTAAAATGAAATTTCAATGATTTAAACCTGAAATAGAAAATAAAGGTAAAAAATAAGTAAAAACGAACGTTGAAATAGCAATTAATTGAAAAGTTGCATCATTCTAAATACAACTAAAATGAACTCAACTAGCCTAATATGTTACTTGCGGATTTAAGGTACTATACTTTTAGTGCTTTAAAATTTATATTTCTTCAAATAGACAGCTTAATTTACGGAAACATTTTTTTAGTCAGTTTCCTTTTTCAAAGCAGGAAAAAATTTATGAATAAAAAAAGAAATTGGCCTTCCATTAACGCATCCCTGTTTACAGGGATAAAAAGGCTAAAATATCCCTGTAAACAGGGATGCGTTAATAGAGCATTAGTACTGAAATAATTTTATTATTTTTGTTTTTATGAAAAGAAAAGATTGGACAAGTTTTTTTGTAAAAAAAGAATACCATGCTATTTTAGTGAAATTAATTTCTATGAGAACTGAAAAACGACTAACTCGAAGTAATGTAGGTGAAAGACTTAATTTAAGCGGCACTGCATATTCAAAAATAGAAAATGGTCATGTAAAGTTAGATATGCCAAGATTTTTATTTATTTTGAAGATATTTGATATAACAGTAGAAGAGTTTTTTAAAGATTTTAAAGAAAAATAATTTGTAGTACAACATAAAAACCCAAAACTAAAGTTAGTTTTGGGTTTTTTATATGTTCTCGATACAATTTTTCAAAAAAGAAAAATCACTCGAACTGACAGTTTAATAATTAATTATATAGAGGCCTTCATTAATTCTCTATTCATTCTTGCGATGTTGTCTAAAGAAATTCCTTTCGGGCATTCTACCTCACAAGCACCTGTATTTGTACAGTTTCCAAAACCTTCTAAATCCATTTGAGCAACCATGTTTTTAACACGATCTGCTGCTTCTACTTGTCCTTGTGGTAATAATGCATATTGAGATACTTTTGCGCCCACAAATAGCATTGCAGAGCTATTTTTACACGTTGCTACACAAGCACCACAACCAATACATGTTGCTGCATCCATTGCCGTATCTGCTGCATGTTTAGAAATAAGAGTTGCATTTGCATCTTGTGTGTTTCCTGATGTATTTACAGAAATATAACCACCTGCATGTTGTATTCTATCAAAAGCAGATCTGTTTACGACTAAATCCCTAATTACAGGAAAAGCTGCTGCTCTAAAAGGTTCTATAGTAATTGTATCGCCATCCTTAAACATACGCATGTGCAATTGACAGGTTGTTACGCCTCTATCGGGTCCATGTGCTTCTCCGTTAATATACATAGAACACATACCGCAAATTCCTTCTCTACAATCATGATCAAAAGCCACTGGCTCTTCACCCGCATTTACTAACTGCTCGTTCAAAACATCCATCATTTCTAAGAAAGACATACTTCCTGAAATTTCCGTCACTTTATAATCGACCATCTGACCCTTTGAACTAGCGTCTTTTTGTCTCCAAATTTTAAGTGTTAAATCCATTTTTTTTAGTTTTTGGTTTTTAGTTGTTTGTTGTTAGTTGCTGTTTCCATCAACTAACAACCATCAACCATAAACTATATTATTTATAACTTCTTTCTTTAACTTCTATATTCTCGTACTCTAAAGACTCTTTATGCAAAACGGCATCTTTTGGCTCTCCTTTGTATTCCCATGCAGAAACAAACTGAAAATCTTTAATTCTTTTTGCTTCACCTTCTGGTGTTTGGTGCTCTTCTCTAAAGTGCCCACCCGCAGATTCTTCTCTTACCAAGGCATCTTTTGCAAACAATTCTCCTAATTCTAGAAAATCTGCTACTCTACCCGCTTTTGCTAATTGCTCATTATATTCTGTATCTGTTCCAGGAACATTTACATTTTGCCAAAAGTCTTTTCTTAATGCAGAGATTTCTTCAATTGCACTTTCTAAACCTTCAGCATTTCTAGACATTCCACATTTATCCCACATAATTTTTCCTAATTTTTTGTGGTAATAATCTACAGAATGTGTTCCTTTATTGTTTATAAGGAAGGCAATTCTTTCTTTTACTTCTTTCTCGGCAGCATCAAATTCTGGAGTTTCTGTTGATATTTTTCCAGTTCTAATATCATCTGCTAAATAATCTCCAATGGTATATGGTAACACAAAATAACCATCTGCTAAACCTTGCATTAAAGCAGAAGCGCCTAATCTATTTGCTCCGTGATCAGAGAAATTAGCTTCACCAATTGCGTAACAACCAGGAATTGTAGTCATCAAATTATAATCAACCCAAACACCGCCCATTGTATAGTGCACTGCAGGATAAATCATCATCGGAGTTTCATACGGATTTTCATCTACGATTTTCTCGTACATTTGAAATAAATTCCCATATTTTGCCTTTACAATTTCTTGCCCTAATTCTTTAATTTTCGCTTCCGAAGGATTTGAAATATTATGAATCTTCGCTTGTTCTTTACCATAACGCTCAAAAGAAGCTGCAAAATCTAAATACACTGCTTCACCAGTAGCATTTACTCCATAACCTGCATCAGAACGCTCTTTTGCTGCCCTAGAAGCAACATCACGTGGTACTAAATTACCAAAGGCAGGATAGCGTCTTTCTAAATAATAATCTCTTTGTTCTTCTGTTAACTCGGTAGGTTTTTTCTTTCCTTCTCTAATGGCCAAAACATCTTCCATATGTTTTGGAACCCAAATTCTACCATCGTTTCTTAAGGATTCTGACATCAATGTTAACTTCGATTGGTAATCTCCAGAACGCGGAATACATGTTGGGTGAATTTGTGTATAACAAGGATTCGCAAAATACGCTCCTTTTTTATGCACTTTCCAGCCTGCAGTTACATTAGAACCCATTGCATTGGTCGATAAGAAATATACATTTCCATAACCACCAGAAGCAATTACAACAGCATGTGCAGAATGTCTTTCAATTTCTCCTGTTACTAAATTACGTGCAATAATTCCTCTTGCTTTACCGCCTACAATAACAACATCTAGCATTTCATGACGATTGAACATCTCAATCTTACCTCGAGCAATTTGTCTGTTCATTGCAGAATAAGCACCTAATAATAGTTGTTGCCCTGTTTGCCCTTTTGCATAAAAAGTTCTAGAAACTAAAACTCCACCAAAAGAACGATTGTCTAACAAACCACCATAATCTCGTGCAAAAGGAACCCCTTGTGCCACACATTGATCTATGATATTTGCAGAAACCTCTGCCAATCTATATACGTTAGATTCTCTAGATCTATAATCGCCACCTTTTACAGTGTCGTAAAATAAACGATATGTAGAATCTCCATCTCCTTGATAATTTTTTGCGGCATTGATTCCTCCTTGTGCTGCAATTGAATGCGCTCTTCTTGGAGAGTCTTGGTATGCAAATGCCTTTACATTGTAGCCTAATTCTGCCAACGTTGCAGAAGCAGAACCACCTGCTAACCCTGTACCTACAACAATAACATCTATATTACGTTTATTTGCAGGGTTTACAAGGTTGATATGATTTTTATAGTCTGTCCACTTATCTGCAATTGGACCTTTTGGTACTTTTGAATCTAAAGCCATAATTTTTTTTAAGATTAATGGTTAAAGTGATGATAAATTGCAATAAAAATAAAACCTGCTGGAATTATAATTGAATATGCCTTACCAATAGTTTGTAATGTTTTCTTTCTTCCTGCGGTGCCTCCCATCGACTGAAAAGCAGATGTAAAGCCGTGTGCTAAATGCAATCCTAGAAATATAAAAGAAATTGTATACGCTGCAACCCTAACAGGATTTGCAAACTTGTGAACCAATTCTTCATGATAACGAAAACCTTCTACACCTTCCATGGTTCCAGACCAATCTCCCTGAATAAATTTTGTATTCATTTCTGGAAACCAAAAATCTACAAAGTGCAAACCAATAAAGGCTAAAATTGTCAAACCACTCCAAATCATATTTCTACTAAACCAAGTAGAGTTTGCAGCTCCGTTATTTTTGGCATACTTAACTCCGTTTGCTTTTCTGTTTCTTAATTCTAGAACAAAACCCATCACAAAGTGAAAAACAACTGCAAAAATTAATATTGGCTGCAAAACAAATTGCACTAAAGGATTTGTACCCATAAAATGAGATACCTCATTAAAGAGTTCAGGATTTAAAACTGATAAAATATTTATTGATAAATGCTGTAATAGGAAGAACATTAAAAAGAATGCTGAAAGTGCCATTGCCACTTTTCTTCCAATTGAAGATTTGAAAAATCCGCTCATTGTTTAATTGATTATGTTTTGTGAGCAAAAATACAGCTAAAGGAAATGCATTACAAGGAATTTACAACGTTTTCGCTTATATTTAGAATAATTTTAAATAATTCTTACTTATTTTTATCAGAAGCCACTAAACACTTATTATTTTTCCATTTTCCTTTTAACGAGGCTAAACTTATTTTTGTTCCTTCGGATGTTAAAAAATTCCCCTCTTTATCCTTTTTGATAATTTTCATTTTCCCTGCCCTAATCGCATTCACTATTTTATAAAGGAGACTTTCTTGCGATGTTTCACTTCTTCTTTTAATCAATTTTAAACCCTCTTCATTGTTGTACAAATCCATGGTTGATGAAATTTTATCTGGTACAACACCGTCTTCTAATTCTTTTTTCTTAAACGTTAAGTAATTATCTTTTTCATGCGCTTTTCCTAAAGAGCGTGCTGCTCCTCTTCCTATTTCTTGGTGTAATCTTGCCAACCAGTAGGCATGTCTAAAAGCATCTACTTGGCCACCAGAAGCATCACCATCTAATAAATTTGTCTTTGCAACAGAATCTGAAACCTTATTGGCTTCTAAAGAAATTTTTAACGCTTTTTTTGCCTTAAAAGGATGAAGCACTACCCAAGTTTTTATAGGACAAGAGGATTTTAGAAAATTTTTGAAATTAGATTGCGCACTCAAAGAAATTGAAAAAGTGAAGAAAATTAGAATTAACGTTTTTTTCATTTTTAGAGTATGCTTTTATTTCCGTAAAGAAACCGTTTGTTATTTTTTTTAACGGCACTTGTTTAAAACGAGCGCTGGCGTCAGTTAGCGTCAAAAAAATATCTTATTCAATTAATTAACCTCAAATTCCGATTTTGCATCACCTATTTTAACAACATACTTTCCTTTTGCTAAATAGAAAACTCCATTTTTTGCTTCTTCTACATCAGTTTCTTTATTCGCTTTTTCAAAAGCTGTTTTTCCTTTTTTAGAGAAAGAAACATCAAAAATTGCTTCGTTAAAACCTTTGTTTGCATCCACGGAAATTGAATTTACAACCACATCTTTGTAATACACTTCTAAAGTAACTTTTTTATCACTATTTGAATAAAAGGGAATTTTAATTTCTGGTGTGTTTGCTTCTCTCCATTGGCTCCAAGAACGTCCCCAGTTATTACTTTTTCTAATGTTATCAACAGTAAAAATATGAGCAGGTTTTTCTAAAATTTCTACATTCATTTTTTGCAACGGAGCAATTGCTGCTTTGTATAAACTTCTACCATGCGTGGCAACAATTAAATGTTTTGCGGTTGGCTGAATAACCAAATCATGGACAGCAACATTAGGAAAATTTTTACTAAAAACATTCCAAGATGCGCCTTTATCAAAAGAAACATACAAACCATTGTCTGTACCCAAATACAAAAGGTTTTCATTTTCTGGATCTTCCTTGATTACATTTACAGCAGCTGTCGGAATCGATTCACCAATATTTGTCCAAGTTTGTCCATAATCATCAGACCTATATACATACGGTGTAAAATCATCAAATCTGTAACCGTTTAAAGTAACATAGACTCTTTCTTTTTTGTGTGATGATGCAATGACTCTAGAAACCCATAGATCTGTTGGAAAAGAATCAGAAATTTTTATCCAATCTCCTCCTCCGTTTTTCGAAACATGCACCAATCCGTCGTCAGAACCAGCGTATAGCAATCCGAATTGAAACGGACTTTCTGAAATTGAGGATAAAGTTCCGTAAGCAACATTTCCTTTTTTACCTCCTGTTGTTAAATCGTCTGAAATTGTTTCCCAATCATCACCCTGATTTAAAGATCTGTGTAATTTATTACCTCCTAAATATAAAATATCTTGATTGTGTTTTGATAAATGTATGGGCGTTTGCCAGTTAAAACGATACGGATTTTCGCCTAAAGTATGTTTTGGCTGAATGTATTTTCGCTTTTCTTTTTCTCTATCAATTCTATAATAATTACCAAATTGATAACCTGTATACACAATATCAGGGTTTCTATCATCTACCTGAACTTGCATTCCGTCGCCACCCATAATGGACTCATATGGGTTTTGACCCGATTGTTGCCAACCTTTATCTATTCTTGCATTGTTGTCTGCAACCCAAACACCATTATCTTGCAAACCCCCGTATACTTTGTAATTTTTTTGATTGTCTGCGTATACGGAGTAAAATTGCCCAACGGCTGGATCATTTAATTTCGTCCAATTTTCACCATCATCATAAGACATGTTTAAACCCCCGTCATTCCCGTTTAAAAGATGACCAGATTTCTTCGAATTTACCCACAACGCTTGGTGGTCTGCGTGTACATTTTCTTTACCAATAGAAGTAAAAGTTTTTCCGCCATCTTTCGATTTTATAATCGGAACCCCTAAAACATAAATTCCGTTTTCATCTTGTAAATCGACTCTAATTTCACCAAAATAATAACCATAAGAACTATAGACATCATCTAAAAAATTATCATGCGTTTTTTTCCAAGACGCTCCGCCATTGGTGGTTTTAAAAACTTCTGCACCGATTACTTGTGTATCAAATAACATAGCATTTGCATCTTCTAAATATTTTGCTAAATCGATGGGTTGCACATTTCGAGAACGCACCATTTGTTTTACATTTTCTGCGCTGTACTTTTCTTGAAATCCGTTATTCTTTAAAAATGTATTTAATTTTTTATCTGCTACTTGTAAGAAATCATCAGCAGACATTGCCTTAAAATCTTCTTTTGTTAATTCATCAGAAGATTTTTTATTTTTATCTTTTGGTCGTCTAAATTGACTATCGTGCAAGGCATATACTGTCTTTTCATTAAAAACAGCTAAACCAATTCTACCAACCTCATCTCCTACCGGAAAACCACTTTTATCAGAAATCTTTGTCCAAGAAGTTCCTGCATCTATACTTTTATAGATGGCAGAATTTTTACCATCACCATCAAAATTCCAAGCTTTTCGATTACGTTCCCAAGAAGCCGCATACATAATATTAAAATTTTCTGGCGCAACGGCAACATCAATAATTCCTGTATGTTCATCAATAAATAATGATTTTGTCCATGTTTTTCCTCCATCCGAAGTTTTAAAAACCCCTCTTTCTGCATTTGATGAATATAAATGACCAATAACACCCACAATTACCTCGTTTGTATTGTTAGGATTAATGAGTATTCTACTAATATGATGCGAATCTAACAAACCAACATTTTGCCAAGTTTTTCCTTTATCCGAAGATTTTAACAGACCAATACCTGCATACGAAGAACGTGATGAATTTTTTTCACCGGTTCCTACCCAGATAGTTCCAGAAGGCCAATCTACAGCAATATCACCAATGTTTTGTGTTGGAGAATTGTCTAAAACTGGTGTAAAGGTTGTTCCGTTATTATTGGTATACCACAATCCGCCAGAAGCGTACCCAACGTAAAATTCTGAAGTATTGCCTGGGTTTACAGCAACATCTACTACACGACCACTCATTACTGTGGGCCCAATATTTGTGAAATTAACGTTCTTAACTAATGAACTTTCTGTTAGTTTTTCTTTTTGGGTAATCGAATTTTTTATTGTTATTGAGCTTGTTGATTGTTGTTGAGAAAGTACTATTTGAGAAATCATCAACAATAAAAATAGAAAGTTTTTGTTCATTTTAGAAATTATTTTCTCTCTATATATAAATTTTAAGATGACTTATTTTTAGGCAAAAAAAGTATTATAAATAAGTGAGAGCGCTATGATTAATTATATTTTTTACTAAATTAGCACAAATTAATCAATTAATATTTACAAATTATGGGGATTTTATACACAATTATCATTGGAGCAATCTGCGGTTACATTGCAGATGTTTTAATGAGAGATAACGGTTTTGGATTGGTCATTAACATAATCATTGGTATTGCAGGTAGTTTTGTTGGAACTTGGGCTTTTGGAAAATTAGGAATTAACGTAAATGTTGGCTATCCTATTTTAAATGATATAATAGTTGGTGCGTCTGGTGCTGTACTTATTTTATTTATTGTCGGTATTTTTAAAAGTGGCGGCAGAAGAAGATAATATCCTCTAAAAAGTCTAAAATTAAAGATGCTTTATAGCATCTTTTTTTATGCTTAAAATTTAGCAATAAATATTATTGGACTATTAAGAGAGTACAAACAACAAATGAGCGTACATTTACGGCTTATTTAGAGACAATAAATATAGTTGTTTCTTTAAAAAAACAATTATGTCGTTCAAATCATTAGGATTATCTGATGCTTTAGTAAAAGCAGTAGAAGAAAAAGGGTACACAGTACCGTCACCCATTCAACAAAAAGCAATTCCACATATTTTAGAAGGAAGAGATATTTTAGCTTCTGCACAAACCGGAACCGGAAAAACAGCAGGATTTACTTTACCCGTTTTACAATATTTATCTGAAACAAAACATCCAAAATATAGACCTTTACGGGTATTAGTTTTAACACCAACCAGAGAACTTGCCGCGCAAGTGCATGAAAACGTTAGAGAATATAGCAAGTATGTAAATATTAAATCTACCGTAGTTTTTGGTGGTGTAAAAGCAGCTGCACAAATAAAAACCTTAAAACAAGGTGTCGATATTTTAGTAGCAACGCCAGGTAGGTTGTTAGATTTACACGATCAAAAAGCAGTTTCTTTTAAAAGAATTGATGTGTTGATTTTAGATGAAGCAGATAGAATGCTTGATATGGGTTTTGCAAGAGACTTAAACAAGTTGATTAGCTTTATGCCTGCAAAGCGTCAAAATTTGATGTTCTCTGCAACGTTTTCTAACGATATTAAAAAATTGGCAGAAGGAATTTTAAATAATCCTGTTTCTGTAGAAACGGCTCCACAAAATGCAACTGCACAAAAAGTATCTCATAAAGTATATCAGGTTGATAAAGGTCAAAAAACACCTTTAATGATTAAGTTGATAAAAGACAACGATTGGAGTCAGGTTTTGGTTTTTACAAGAACCAAACACGGCGCTAATAAATTGACAGAAAAGTTGATAAAAGCAGGAATTTCTGCAGCTGCCATTCACGGCAATAAAAGTCAAGGCGCAAGAACAAAAGCATTAAAGAATTTTAAAGATAACACTATAAAAATTTTAGTAGCAACAGATATTGCTGCCCGTGGTTTAGATATCCCTTTATTACCACATGTAATTAATTTCGAGTTACCCAATGTACCTGAAGATTATGTGCATAGAATTGGTAGAACAGGAAGAGCTGGTGCAGAAGGAGAAGCAATTTCTTTTGTTTGTAGTGAAGAAACTGAATATCAAAAGGAAATAGAAAAAGTTTTAAATGAAAAATTAAAAACATCTATTTTAGACGGTTTTGAACCTACCGATACTGCCCCACCAAAAAGAGCAGCATCGCAAAGTAAAGGTTCTTTCGGTAAAAAGAAAGGCAACGCTAATGCTCAAGGCGATAAGCCAAAAAGAAAACCTCATTTTAAAGGAAATACAACAGCAGGCTCTACTTCTGGACGCGGCAGAACCGGCGCTCCTAAAAAGAAGCGGTACTAGCTAATTTTATACATCACACAAAACCTGCAAGATTCTTGTGCTGAATTTATTTCAGTATCTAATTTTGCAGGTTTTTTTTGCTCGATTTGACGACGAGAAAATCCGCCACTAAAATAAGTTTCATACAAGAACCCGCATAGAAAACTTACTACAAAACCTATCTTATTTCAAGTTGCTGTTTATTATTCCTACCTTTGGCTACTAAATTTAAATACGCATGAAATACCAAGCTATAGAATCACAACTTTTTATTAAAAACCGTAAAAACTTTACCGCAGCAATGCAGCCTAAAAGTATTGCTGTTTTTAATTCAAATGATGTGTACCCAATAAGTGCAGATAGTACAATGCCTTTCGAACAACACAGAGATATTTTTTATCTAAGTGGTGTAGATCAAGAAGAAAGTGTATTGCTATTATTTCCAGATTGCCCCAATGAAGATTTACGAGAAATATTGTTTGTAACAGAAACGAATGCTCATATTGCTGTTTGGGAAGGTGCAAAATTAACCAAAGAAGCGGCTTTTAAAACCAGCGGAATCAAAACAGTATATTGGTTGCAAGATTTAGAAAAAATCTTGTTTGAAATGTCTACATATGCCAATACTTTTTACATTAATACCAACGAACATTACAGAGCAAGCTTAGAAACTGAAACTCGCGAAAATCGTTTTACAAAATGGTTGCTAGCTAAATATCCTGCGCATTCTGTGGCAAAAAGTAATCCTATTTTACAAGCTTTACGTTCTGTAAAAGACCCAATAGAATTGGATTTGATGCAACATGCCTGTAATATTACAGAAAAAGGTTTTAGAAGGATTTTAGACTTTATAAAACCCGGTGTTTGGGAGTATGAAATTGAAGCCGAATTATTGCATGAGTTTATAAGAAACAGGTCTAAAGGATTTGCATACACGCCAATTATTGCTTCTGGTAATAATGCAAATGTGTTGCATTATGTAGAAAATAATCAGCAATGTAAAGACGGCGATTTAATTTTGTTTGATATTGCTGCTGAATATGCAAATTATAAAAGTGATTTATCGAGAACAGTTCCTGTTTCTGGTAAATTTACGAAAAGACAGAAAGAAGTTTATAATGCTGTAAATCATGTTAAAAAAGAAGCGACAAAACTATTAGTTCCTGGAGCTTTATGGAAAGAATATCATAAAGAAGTTGGTCATTTAATGACTTCAGAATTGTTAAATTTAGGTTTATTAGACAAAGCCGATGTGCAGCATGAAGACCCAAAATGGCCTGCTTATAAAAAGTACTTTATGCATGGAACTAGCCATCATATTGGTTTAGACACCCATGATTATGGACTTTTACACGAGCCCATGACTGCAAATATGGTTTTTACAGTAGAACCCGGTATTTACATTCCTAAAGAAGGTTTCGGAATTCGTTTAGAAGATGATGTTGTGATTCAAGAAAAAGGAGAACCTTTTAATTTAATGGGAAATATTCCTATTGAAGCTGATGAAATTGAAGATATGATGCAAAGTTAGCCTTTGATCTTACTATTTTAAAAGCGGGCTTTATGCTCGCTTTTTTTTTTACCTCAACGAATTTATAAAACGAATTGTTTGGATATTAAAAGTCTGTGGTTGTTCTACATTTACAACATGACCACAATTATCAATTACAAAAAGTGAAGAAGTAACATGCTTTGCAACAATGTTTCTTATAGAAGGTAAAAACAAATGATCTTCAGCGCCCATCACATACAGCGTGGGTATTTTGATGTCTTTTGCTCTAAAAAACCGTAAAAGAGGATTGATTTCTGATGTTAATTTAAACCAACGAATAAATTCTTTTTGATATAGTTTTTTAGCTTCATTTACAAATAAAGACCTCGACTTTTTATGGTTCTTTTTTGGCATAATAATAAATGCGAAAAGCTTGTACAACAACATATAAGGTACAATAGATTTAAAAATTACACCTAGTTTTATAAGTACCTGAGAACGGAAATTCAATTTTATGATTGCGCCACCCATAATCATGCTTTGTACTAATTCTGGTCTTTTTTCTGCTAAATTTCGTATTAAAATTGTGCCTAAAGAAATCCCTATAAAATGTGATTTTTCAATCTTTAAGTGCTCTATAACCTCTACAATATCATTGGTAATAGAATCAAAAGTATATTTAGGGTTAAACGTATCTTTTAATCTTGGTTTGCTATTGCCATGACCTCTTAAGTCTAAAATTAGCACATTAAAATGTTTCTTAAAATCTCTAATTTGTTTAAACCAAATAGAACTACTTCCCCCTGCGCCATGCACAAAAGTTACCCATTTTTCAGAGGTTGAATGCGGATATGAATAGTAGTTTAACAAAGGTTTATATTAAATTTTAAATACCAAAAATAAGACTTTTAATTTTAAAAGCATTTAAGCTCGTGTTAATTAGTTTTTTATATTCATTTATCTCTTTATTTAGTTGCTAAAAAAAACCAACTTGCTCCTTAAAAATATCTTAAATACTATGTTATAAATAGTACCGAAAATTAGTGATTAGATTTATTCTTTTCGATTTTACAGAACCAAACATCTTGTGGCAGAAAAGAAGAATATTCCTTACTCACAATCTTTCTTCTCATTCATAGCTTTTATTTAACATGACTAGAAATTTTCTAGACCAATTCAGTATAATTATCATATTCATGTACTTTAGGATAATCCTAGATTTTAATTACGCAACAATTTTCTTATTCAAAAATAGTGTGTAGCATTACTATCTCTGATAACTCACAAGAATGTGGAGTGTCTGCCTTTGATTTGACGGTTTTTATGAACATATAAATTTTATATTTGAGTTACGGTAAAAAAGTATGACAATGAATCTAAAGTTATGATTTTATAATCAGTTATATGAGTCCGTTGATCACTATATTCATTGGTGTAATACAAAAATTACATTCTAGTTTAGGTTATAGCTCTCCGCTAGAAATAGAACTAAAAGGGTTTATTAAAAGTATAACCTAAAATAGTCAAAATTTACTAGGTAGCCCGACTTTACCTGTCAAATTATTTTGGAATAGAACCCGAAAAATAATTTAAGTTTTAAATTAAAGATAAGACTAATTTTAAGGATGGTAAACCTCATTGATTAACGTGCTCTTTTTAAATTCAACACTACAAAAACCAATAAAGCAGGCAATACCCAACCCAAACTATGCACTGCTAAAGGAATCATACTTTTAACTCCGGTTAAGCTTTCTCTGGGAATAATAAAACCTAAAAAATCTGTAATACTAAAAACAAAAGTTACAAAGACCACACCTCTAAACACTAGTTTCGAAGCGTATTTATCGGGTACAACATTTAATAAAATTAGTACAATTGTTATAGGATATAAAAACATTAATGCTGGCACCGCTAATGTAATGATAAAATCTACCTGATAACTCCCTACAATAACACCAATTAAAGACGCAACTGCTGCGGTAATCATATAAACTTTTTTAGAATTATTACAAATACCTTTCATATAATCTGCCGTTCCTGTTACAATACCAACAGCAGTTGTAAAACAAGCTAAAGCCACCAAAACACTTAAAAAAGTAGTACCAAGATTGCCCAACGTTTGTGTGCTTAAACTTGATAAAACATCAGTTCTTGAAGCATTTTCTGCAAAGGTTGAAGAGAATAAAGAACCGCTTAAAATTAAACCGCCATAGATTACGAACAAACCGATGCCTGCAATAAAACCTGCTTTTCTTATCAATGTTCTTTTTGCCTCAAAAGTTGTGTGGCTACTATAATCTAAAGAAATAATAATAACGGCGCCAACGACAACACCTGCAATGGCATCAAAAGTTTGATACCCTTCTAAAACCCCATCTATAAAAGGGTTTTTAAATGAAGACGGGGTTACACTTCCTGGCGCTGTAAAAAATGCAATTCCGATAATTATGAGTAAAATAATTACAATGATTGGGGTTAAAAACTGGCCAATTAGACTAATAATTCGAGACCTATTTACAGCAAAAATAAAGACTAAAACAAAATAAAAAATACTTGTTAAAATAGGTGCGGTATCAAAAAAAGGTTCGACGGCAATTTCATGAGTTACTGCAGCTGTTCTAGGCGATGGAATAGCCACTGCAATTATATAAATTAAGAAACAAAAAATAGTGCTGAAGACAGGAGAAACTTTCTTGCCAAAATCATATAAAGTTCCTTGTAATTTTGCGTGTGCAAAAATTGCCAAAATAGGAATTGCGATTGCCGTAATAATAAAACCCAAAACAACAATCCACCAATCTGGCCCAGAATTAAAGCCTAAAGTAGGTGGTAAAATTAAATTTCCTGCTCCGAAAAAGAGTGAAAAGAGCGCAAAACCTGCAATCCAAATTTCTTTTGTTTTGTTCATGGTAAACTTTCACTTGGTGGCCGAAATATACATATTTTTGTGTGATGCAAAAGTCAATCACTTTTAAAAATTCAAATATTTCTTTTTCTGATCATGGAAAAGGAATAACGGTAGTTTTAATTCACGGGTTTTTAGAAAATGCTACGATGTGGAAAAATATGATTCCAGAGCTTTCTAAAAAAAATAGAGTGGTTACGGTAGATATATTAGGCCACGGAAAAACAGCTTGTTTGGGGTATGTGCATTCTATGGAACTTTTTGCAGAAACCATTGATGCCGTTTTAAGACATCTAAAAATTAGAACTTATATTTTGGTGGGGCATTCTTTAGGCGGCTATATTGCATTAGCACTTGCCCAAAAAAAATCAACTAAAATAAAAGGGTTTTGTTTATTAAATGCTACCTCTAACGAAGATTCTGAAATACTAAAGACCAGAAGAATACGCGCTATTAAAATGGCACAAAATAACTTTGCCAATTTGGTAAGAATGTCTTTTATGAATTTGTTTGAAGAACAAAGTAAAACAGTTTTTAAAACTGAAATTGATCAAGCTTTACAAGAAGCATTACAAACTCCTATTCAAGGATATATTGCAGCACAAGAAGGCATGAGATTGCGCCCAAACAGAAATCATATATTAGCTAACAACACTTTTAAAAAATTAATCATAGTTGGCAAAAAAGATCCTGTTTTAAATTATCGAGTTTCCATACTAGAAGCCGAGGATACAAATTCAGAAATTATAATTTTACCTGGCGGTCATATGAGTTACATCGAAAACAGCGTCCAGCTCATTAGTGTTTTAAAAAGTTTTATAAAAAATTGTAAAACTTAGTGCTATCAAAAAAAAAGAAGTAAGTTTGTTTAGCCTAATTGTATAGTTAGCTAAACAAAAATTATATTTTAAAAATACTTTGATATGATTAAAAAAAAGGAATTAGTATTAGTTATTTTTGAAAAGCTTTTGTCGGAAAAAACTCGTGAGAAAACTGAAAAAATAATTCTTAAAATAGCGATCTTCAGTTTTTTTATTCATTTGGGAATTATCTATTGTATACAGTTTGGATTTTTAGATATTCTGCAAAATTCATCGTTATTTAACAACCCCATATCCGCAGTTTATACACCTTTTTCTTTTATTCTTATTTATGAGGTTTATTTGTTAATCTACTATTTACCCAAATCTTTTACCACCTACATCACTAAACAATACGAAATTATCACATTGATCATTATTCGTAAATTATTTAAAGATTTGTCAGATTTAGAGCTTACCACCAATTGGTTTGAAATAAAAGGTGATTTACAATTTACCTATGATTTGATTGCTTCTCTTTTACTCTTTTACCTAATATTTCTCTTTCAAAAACAAGGAAAGCGAAAAATAATTCATCAAATAAAAAGCAATGCTACTATTCAAAGGTTTGTAGAAAGAAAAAAATTAATTGCTATTATTTTAGTGCCATTATTTTTTGTAATCGCCTCATACACCTTAATCGATTGGTCTGCCGGAACTTTCGTGTCGTTAAGCACCTTACCAACATTTGAAAATATCAACAACCTCTTTTTCGATCAATTTTTTACTGTACTAATTCTAGTGGATGTTGTCTTACTATTAATTTCGTTTTTTTATACAAGCCAGTTTCATAAAATTATGAGAAACTCTGGGTTTATAATTTCAACCATTTTAATACGAATGTCTTTTGGGGTGAGCGGATTAATTAGCACTATTTTAATTGTTGTTGCGGTTCTATTTGGGTTAGCCATTATTTCAATTCATAATAAATACGAAAAAAATATTGAACCTAATGCAAGCAATGATTCGTTAGTTGATTCTAGTACTTCATAAAAAACTAGTTTTACCTTACATCATTTTTCTATATTATTTTTATAAATTACGTTGCTTTTACCAATACTCGTTTTAAAAATAAAATACTATTTTTATCTATTTTTTATTAACAGATACATAATTTTGTTATAGTTGGCGTATTCGATTTTATAATCGTGCTACTCTTTTTATTTTTTTCTAGTTTTCTCTTAACCGTTAAAACAGATAACAATTTAAGCAACAGGCTACTTGTGGCATTCCTCATCGTTACGGTAGTAAATATCAGCGTTTTTTCCATCCTTTTATTCAATTTCCGCTTGCCATAGCAATGCTTCATATTCGAACTTCAAGTTTAAAAAAAACCGCTACTTTTCCGCTATATTTTAGCTATCCTTTACCTCAATTTTCAGCCAAAAAAGAAATATTTAATTCACTTTTACCTTGCCTAATAAATATTACTATTTTTATTCCTAACTTTTTTTGGTTGATGAAAACTAAAAACTAAAAATTTTTAATACCTATAACCAAACTTTTCAAAGGTTGTTCTTAAATCGTTTTAGTGGCATAATTTCGGCATATTATTTTATTACTGAAAATGATGAAAGGAATCAATATCATACATTATTGTTAGAAAATTACAATTAGCCGCAGCATATAACGCTACGGTAAACGGAATAGCGCAAATTTACAGACAAAATGAAAGCACTATAAACTTTAGAATTTCAATTTCTTATAATTTTGGAAATAAACAGGAAAACAAAGAGGTTTTGGCAATGATGAAGAGCGAAGAAGGAGTATTCATAAACGCTACTTGCTTAAAAAACGCTAACTTCGTTTCATTGCATGTTGTAAAACACTGATTTTCAATTTGATTTAACGTGAGGACTAAAAGTCAAAAATTAGTATTTAAAACATTCTTTTCAAAACTAACAGGTTGATAAAAATTTAAACCTAAATTAATGAAAGAACAACTTTACCATATAAAAACAGCCGATAACGAAAGTATTGCTCTTTGGAAATTGAATTCAGAAACGATAACTGGAAAACACATTTTCTTAACGCATGGAGCATTTTCTAATAGAAAGATACTCGATGGTATTGCATCTTATTTAACAAAAAAAGGATTTACCTGTTGGATAATGGAATGGAGAAACCATGGTGAAAGTTCAAAAAGCACTCAAAAATTTAATCTCGAAACCATTGCAAAATTTGATCTAAAAGCAACCTTTAATTTTCTATTCTACCAACAAAATTTAAAAAGTATAGATTGTATTACACATAGTGGTGGTGGCATTATATTAACCATGTTCTTAATTAACAATCCTTGCTATAATTCAAAAATTAACAGCATAACCTTATTTGGCTCACAAGCATTTGCCGCCGGAGAAAAATTTAGTAGCAGAATAAAGATAATAGCCAGCAAATACCTAACCGCATTATTAGGCAAAGCGCCTGCTAAAACGGTTGGCTCTACAGAACACAGCGAGCGCTATTACACTATGAAACAATGGTATAACTGGAATTTAAAGAAAAATTTTATAGGCGAAAATAATTTTGACTATCTAAAAAAAATGAACACCGTTACAGTTCCTATCATCTCAATTTGTGCAAAAGGAGATACTTTTATAGCGCCAAAAGAAGCCTGTGAAAAATTTCTAAATGCCTTTAAAAATAAAAAAAATAAACTGCTTTTCTACTCACAAGAAAACGGAAATTTAGAAAACTACAATCATAGTAGAATTTTAAAATCTCAAAATTCTAAAAAAGAAATATGGCCAACTGTAGAAAATTGGATTGTACAAAACAAAACAATTGCTTATTAATTGCTACTGAAAAGTTAACAAAAGAGTAAGAACCTCACAAAACAATGATAAAATTTTTTAGAAAAATTAGACAAAAAATGCTAACGGAAAATAAGTTTAGTAAATACCTTTTATATGCAACGGGTGAAATTATTCTTGTAGTGGTTGGAATTTTGATTGCATTGCAAATTAATAACTGGAATGAAAACAAAAAAAACAAACAGCAAGAACTTATAATTCTAAAAAATATATTGCAAGATTTAGAAAAGGATAAGCTAGGGTTGACCAAAATTATTGACACCAGAATAAGCAAAGCGACTTCAGCAAAACAAATGGTGAGCTATTACGAAGGTGTTAAAATAAAAAAACTATCAGATTATTATTTTCATTGGACCAATGTACTTTATTGGGAAGTATATCACCCAAGAAATATTGCCTTTAAAGAATTAGTCAACTCAGGAAACACATCCATCATTAAAAATGCTGCCATTAGAAACACACTTCTAGACATTGATGCTTCTTATGAAGTACTATTTACTGAAAGAAATCATTTATATGACGATTATACAACTTATCTCTACCATCACTTCGCTGAAATTATAGATTATGGAGACGGAATTAAAGTTTGGTCGAACCCGAATATAAAAATAGAATTATCTGAAGAAGATGTTGCTGTTGCCTTGAAAAATAGAGCCATAAAAAATGGTTTTACATTAGCGTCTTTCAATCATATTCTACTGAAAGATCAACTAACTGAAATATTAAAAAATGTAGAAGCAACAATTGTAAGGATTCATCAAGAAATTGAAAATTAGACGCAAAAAACAGTCTCTTTATCAACAATAAGGAGTACCCAAAAAAGCGTTAGTTTGGCTTTCTCCCAAAAAAGCGAACTTGATTGCTATTTTGATATCAAATATTAAAACATTAAACATCAATATAAACGTTGGATAAAACTTTAAATTACTAAACAAAACTTTATGAAAAACTTCCATATATTTTTATCTATTTACTTATTTTTCAATTCTTTTTTATTAATAGCGCAAACTGCCTCGAACCAAATTTCACCGATTCTTACGGAAGGAAAAGCTGCAGACGTGGGTATTTCTGATAAAAGACTCGCAAGAATTGATTCGATGTGCATCACAGCAATTCGAGAAGGTAACTTGCCTGGATTGGTTGCTTTGGTTGCTAGAAATGGTAAAATTATTTACCACAAATCTTTTGGAACTTCAGATGCAATCACTAAAAAGAAGCTTTTAAAAGATGACATTTTTCGGCTGGCTTCCCAATCTAAAGCCATTACCGCAACTGCCGTTATGATGCTCTGGGAAGAAGGTAAATTCAGACTCGATGATCCAATTTCTAAATACATCCCAGAATTTAAAAACCCTCAAATACTTGATTCACTTTTATCAGACGGAACGTATTTAACAACTCCGGCTAAAAATGAAATTACAATTCGCCATTTATTAACCCATACTTCTGGTATCGGTTACGGCGAGCTTGATAGCGATCCAAGAATAAAAGAAATTTACAAGGAAGCAGGTATTGTTGATTTATTCACAACAAAAAAAATCACGATTGGTCAAAATATTAAGAAACTGGCAACACTTCCGCTTCATCATAATCCAGGTAAAGCTTTTACCTATTCAGAAAGTTATGATGTGCTTGGCTATTTCATCGAAGTTATTTCTGGAATCCCTTTTGATGTTTTCTTGCGTACTCGCATTTTTGATCCTTTAGAAATGGATGATACCTGGTTTTATTTACCTGAATCGAAAGCAGCCAGATTAGTATCCGTACAAACAAAAAAAGACGAACAATGGATTAATTATCCTACTACTTTTTATGATCCTCAATATCCTATTAAAGGAGAAAAGCAATTTTTCTCTGGTGGTGCTGGCTTAAGTAGCACGGCTTTAGATTATGCAAAGTTCTTGCAAATGTACCTTAACAAAGGTGAATTGAATGGTAAAAGATTATTAAGCCGAACCACTGTTAATGTAATATTGGCCAACCATATAAGTGATTTATGGGGAAAAGATAATGGCGCTTATTACGGATTGGCATTTAGGGTTCAAAATCAAAATGGAGAAGATTCTGGTGGAAGTGGAAGTTTAGGTTCTTTTAGTTGGGGCGGTTATTTTAATACACAGTATTTTGCAGACCCTAAAGAACAGATCATCGGAATTCTTTTAAAACAAACACAAAAGATTAAATCAGATGAAACAGGTTGGAAATTTCCAATATTAGTAGGACAATCTATTGATGATTAATTTTTAAAGCGATAAAGACAGCGTAGCTTAAAATTATAATTTTAAGCTACTTTTATTTACGAAATAAAAAGCAACTGTTAATTTAATAATCATTGCCAAAAGTACAAAAAAAAAAAAGGATATTAAATACCAAATTCATTTGATGAAAAGGATTGAAGAAATAGATGCTTTAAGGGGTTTTGCATTATTCGGCATTATTATGACCCATATGTTTGAAGGTTATTTGGCGAGTTTGACTCCACCTCAATACACCGGATTTAATATTTTACTTCCCATCGATACCTTTTCTAAAACGGTTATTCAAAATCTCTTTGTTGGGAAATTCTATGCAATTTTCTCGATGCTTTTTGGTTTAAGTTTCTATTTGATATTAGACAAAAAAAATGAGGCAAGCCCGCTAAAGTTTGCTTGGCGTTTAGTACTTCTTTTCCTGATTGGTTGTATTCATCATATACATTACCGCGGAGATTTTTTAACGGTTTATGCGGTATTCGGATTAGCTCTCATTCTATTTAGAAAAGTGCCCACGAAATTCATCTTAATTATTGGGTTATTCTTTGCCTTTAATATCCCCACGGTTTTAATCAAAACCATCGCATTAATTCAACCTCCAGTTCTAGAAAGCTTGCAAATCTCAACGAGCCCAAACCCTGTAGAAATGGCGATTAGCTATTATGATTTGATACTTAACGGTGAATACAAAAAATTACTTGTTTCGAATAGTACTACAGGGTTCTTAAATAAATACAATTATCTAAAATTTAGTGGTAGGCTTTGGGTAATACCTGGTCTATTCCTTTTGGGTCTATGGATCGGTAGAAAAAAATGGCACGAAAACCTAGATGAAATTCCACTTGCAAAACTCATTGGTGCTTCCTTTTTGATCGGAACGCTATCGTTATTACTTAATTACTCTTTGTCCACACCTTCCAATTCAGAAGTCGCTAAATATATCGGTTCCATTGCAAAAGATGCATCCAATATTTTTATACCCATACTTTATATTGGTTTAGTGCTTCTCTGTTATAAAGCAAAACTCACTAAAAATATTGTAAAACAATTAATTCCTGTTGGTAAAATGGGGCTTACAACCTATGTTCTACAGTCTTTTTTTGGCATTTTCATCTTTTACGGTTACGGATTAGGATTGTTACTAAAACTTTCAGGAACCGGCGCATTAGGACTTGGAATGCTATTCTTTCTGATACAAATAGTGTTCAGCAAATGGTGGTTCAGTAACTTTAAATTTGGACCCCTAGAATGGCTTTGGAGAAATGCAACCAATCGAAGTTGGCAATCTATTAGAATAAGAAATCCTAACAGTAATAAAACCGAATTACCCATTGAATGAACAACCTCGAGGCAGAGCCATCGAGGTATCAAGCGGAAAAACCCAGGTTTTCAAACTTTCCTCTTGACCACCGATGCAGAGCGTCGGGGAATTCTATCGATTAAACAAAAAGCGAACCACTAAAACTGGAGACATTAATTACTGTATTGGTTTGCTTGCCAAAGTAGCCCCTCGAACAATCAAAAATGAAACGAAACATTCAAAAAACCTTCATCTTTTTTTACCCCATTCAAAAATTGAAAGATTTTAAGTTCTCTTTTAGGGTATCAATATCAAAAATTACCCCTTTCTTTTTAATCCAAACAGTGCCAAGAAAAAAGAAATAACTAACAGTGCTGCTAAAAAAAGATAACTTGTAGTTAAAGTACTCCAATTAGAGATTGCGCCTAATAAAACAGGACCAATCAAAAAGCCAACAAATCCGAATCCAGAAACAAAAGAAATTGCCAAAGAAGTATCGATTTCTTCAGTTTTACCTGCTAATCTATAAATTTCAGGAATAATTACAGACAAACCAAAGCCTAAAAGTCCAAAACCTAAAACACTAATATATAAATTAGCGGTGATAATAAGCATGTAGGCAATAAAAGCAACTACAGATCCAAAAACAATCGTTTTTATAGCGCCTATTTTTTGGCTAACACCATCTCCAAGAAATCTGCCGATGGTCATTGTTAAGGAGAAAATGATAAAACCAAGACCCGCTTTACTTTCAGAAACTTGTACAACATCAAAAAGGAATAAGTTGCTCCAATGTTCCACAGCTCCTTCATTAAACATAATAATAAAGGCAATAATAGAAAGCACCAACAAAGGTTTTAAATAGCGGTACACAGCAACTTTTTCTATTGATTCTTGAACAGGAATATTTTTTATGTTTTCATAATTTTTAGCAAGTACAACCGATGTTAAAATGATAAAAATAGAAATTCCCAACATGTGAAATGAAGGATTAGAAAACTGACTCATCAACAAACTACCAACACCCGCGCCAATGAAACCACCCAAACTAAAAAAACCATGCGTTGCCGACATAAAATTCTGATTTTCTTTTTTTTCAATCGTAGCAACTAAAGCATTCATAGAAATACCTGTAAAACCAGAAAAAACGCCCATAATTAATAAACAAATACATAACGATATGTAGGTCGGCACTATTAAAGGAAGGTTAAATAATAGGGCTAAAGCGATAATCCCTGTTTTGGTAGAACGTCCAACCCCTATTTTTTTATTAAGATACGGCACAAACGGAATAGAGATTAACAACCCTAAAGCCGTAAAAAACAATGCAAACCCTATTTGCGCGTCATTTAAATCAAATTTCTGTTTGATGAATGGTAAATAAAGTATCCAAGTTCCTGTTAAAATATTTACGCAGGCAAAAACCCAAGAAGGCGAAAAATATTTTAAATCAGAAAGAATTAATTTTAATGATTTCATCGGGGGATATACTTCTTCTGCCTAAAACAATTTATTATTTTTCATCATTATTCAAAGAATTCCAACCTTGCGCTTTCAATTCAATTTCTTGGCTAGCTCTTGTAACTAATTGTAAACCTTGGCTTTTAGCAGTAATATGACCAATAATAGAAAAATGCGGATTTCCTTTTATCTTATCAAAATCGGCAATTGGCACTGTAAAAAGTAATTCATAATCTTCACCTCCGCTTAAAGCTACCATAGTAGAATCTAGCTCAAATTCTTCACAGGCAGAAATTACTTGCGGATCTAGAGGCAATTTATCTTCATAGACTTTGCAACCTACGTTACTTTGTGTACAAATATGAAAAAGCTCTGAAGATAATCCGTCAGAAATATCAATCATAGACGTTGGCTTTATCTCCATTTCTTTTAATAAACCTGCTACATCTTTGCGTGCTTCGGGTTTTAATTGACGTTCAATTAAATAGGTATAATTATCTAAATCTGGCTGATTGTTTGGGTCTACTTTAAAAACTTGTTTTTCTCTTTCTAATACTTGCAGTCCTAAATAAGCCGCACCTAAATCACCAGAAACCACGATTAAATCGGTTTCTTTTGCGGTATTTCTATACACAACATCTTCTTTGTTCGCTTTACCAATTGCTGTTACAGAAATTAAAATTCCTTTGGTAGAAGAGGTTGTATCCCCTCCAACTAAATCTACGTTATAACTCTCACAAGCCAACTGAATACCTGCATACAATTCTTCAATTGCTTCTAACGGAAAACGGTTAGAAACCGCAATTGAAACGGTAATTTGTTCTGCAACACCATTCATTGCATACACATCAGATAAATTTACCATGACCGCTTTATACCCTAAATGTTTTAATGGCATATAACTTAAATCGAAATGCACACCTTCTATCAACAAATCTGTAGTTACTAAAGTTTGCTTTTCAGAGGCATCTAAAACAGCGGCATCATCACCCACGGCTTTTACAGTAGACGAATTTGCAACTTTAAAATATTTTGTAATATGATTGATTAAACCAAACTCGCCTAATTCAGCCAAGGATGTTTTATTTTGATTTTTATCTTCTAACATAGCACAAAGATAGGCACAATATAAAAATTGTGAGAACTACTTTAGAGAGATTTTTTAAGGATTCTAATTATATCTATTATTTATGGTATATTTATGGCTGTTATTTTTAAAATAGCATCAATTCGTTTCTAACTAATTATTATTATCTAATCCTTAAAAATTAAATGATTAAAAAAACTCTTTTTTTACTCGTCTTTCTGGCAATAAGTTGTTCTAAAACCGAAATTGAAACTTCACCAATTGAAACCGAAAATCCAGTTGCACCTGAAACTACGGTCGGAAAATGTGTTGATGGTATGGCAGACGGATATCCTTGTGATGGATATGATTTATTAGCAAACATATCATTAACCGATTTAGACCTTTCAAATACGACTCCTGCTAATTTAACTGGCAACGATTCTTGGGGATGGACCGATACAACCACAAATAAAGAATATGCTTTAATTGGTTTAAACTCGGGTTTATCAATGGTAGATATTAGCGATCCTACAAAACCTGTTGTGCTTGGTTTTATCCCTACCGAAACAGTAAATAGCGATTGGAGAGATGTAAAAGTATACAATAACCATGCTTACGTAGTAAGCGAAGCTGCAAATCATGGCATGCAAATATTCGATTTAACAAAATTAAGAGAGGTGGTAAATCCTCCACAAATTTTTTCTTCAGACTTTACATTTAATTTTTTCGGAAGCGCTCATAATATTGTAATTAATGAACAAAATGGGTACGCATATCCTGTTGGCACGAGTAGAAATGGCACGTATAAAGGGGGGCCGCTATTTATTAATATTCAAGACCCTATAAAACCCAGAAATGAAGGTGGTTTTACCAATTACGCACACGATGCTCAAGTGGTTACCTATGCGGGTCCCGATACTGAACATGCTGGCAAAGAAATTTTAATTGGTAGCAATGAAACAGAAGTTGTTATTGTAGATATTTCAGACAAAAGCAACCCAATACAACTATCGGCAATCAGTTACTCAAATGTAGAGTACACGCACCAAGGATGGTTTACAGAAGATTTTAATTATTTTATTTTAGGAGATGAGCTAGATGAACTTCGTTTGGGAGGCAGAACAAGAAGCATCATTTTCGATTTTATAGATTTAGACAATCCTAAACTTCATTTCCAATATTTCGGAACTACCGAAGCCATAGATCATAATGGGTATGTAAAAGATAATATCTACTATCAAGCAAATTACACAGCAGGAGTTAGAATGATTGATGTTTCTGATATCGCAAATAAAAATATGACAGAAGTCGGTTTTTTTGATACGCATCCAGAAAAAAACACTGCAAGTTTTAATGGCGCTTGGAATGTATATCCTTATTTTGAGAGTGGTGTGATTGTGATCAGTGATATTGAAAAAGGATTATTTTTAATCAAAAAGTCTGAATAGCAATTTAAACATATCCATGAAGAAAATTTGCTACATCGCAATACTCTTTCTATGTATTCATTGCTCAAAAGATGATCGACCAGAAAACCCAACAACAAATTCTAATCAAATAGAATTTATTAAAACGTTTGGGGGTTCTAAAAATGATGTGTTGCAATCTATTGTAAAAACTTCAGATGGTGGTTACGCAACGCTAGGCTACACGCAAAGTAATAATTTTGATATCACCACCAAAACCGATGAAAGTTTCGATTTTTGGGTGATGAAATTTTCTTCTGATGACGCCGTACTTTGGTCTAAAACGTACGGAGGCTCTGATGATGATAGAGGTGCAGATATTATTGCAACCAGTGATGGCGGTTTTGCACTTTTGGGTTATAGTAAAAGTGCTAACAACAACCTCACCACAAATGCTGGCGCTCAAGATTTTTGGATTCTGAAAATTAGCGGTATGGGCACTATTTTGTGGCAAAAAACTTTTGGCTATGCTGGTGCAGATACTGGCATTGCGTTGCTACAAACCCAAGATAATGGTTATGTAGTAACAGGCGTTTTAGATGTTACGGCTTCTAACGGACAAGGAAATTCTAAAAGTGCTCAAAAACACGCAGGTGGCGATATTTGGGTTCTAAAATTGAATAATTTTGGAGATACAGAATGGAGCCAATATTATGGAGGCTCTTTTACAGACAGCCCTTTTGGCATTGAAGAAACAGAAGATAACAGTTATATAATTGCCGCTTCTTCAGACAGCGAAGATTTTAATATTTCTAACAATAAAGGAAGCTATGATTTCTGGATTTTAAAGATTGCTTCGGATGGAAATTTAATTTGGGAGAAAAGTTTTGGAGGTTCAGAAATTGATGAGGCAAGAGCAATCACTAAAACTAATGACGGCAATTTTTTAATTGTTGGCGATACCAGAAGTTCAGATAAAGACGTTAGTAATAATAATGGTGGTGCAGATTTATGGATGCTTAAAATAGCTTCGGATGGAAATTTAATCTGGGAAAAAACAATCGGTGCGACTAGTTTTGATGTAGCACGTTCCATTTCTAAAACAGATGATCATGGCTTTATTATTGCAGGTAATTCTAGAAGTTCAGATGCAGGTTTTACAAACAACGGTCAAAATGATGCTTGGGTCTTAAAAGTTGATACGAATGGAAATACCGTTTGGCAAAAATTTATAGGAGGTTCAGAAAACGATGTACTATTTGATGCAGTACAAGTAAACAATCAATCGATTATCGCTGTTGGAGAAAGCATTAGTGCTAATGGAGATATTCCTGAAAACAAAGGGTTTTCTGACGCATTGATTATAAAAATAAAATAAAAAATGAAAAAAATAATTTTGTTTTTTTTGATGACAATCGCTTTTTCATCGTGTGATAACGAGGAAGAAAACGGAATGGTAACGCTTAAATTTACGCACAATTGGAATGGAACTCCAGTTACAAATCAAGATTTTAATGATTTAAAATTCACCAATGCCAACGGAGAAAAAGTTAGTATTGAAAGGTTTAGATATCTTATTTCCAACATCAATATAATTGATAGTAAAAATTATTTTTTAATAAATCTTAAAGATACTTCTGGCACCGAAATAACCATTACAGATTTACAAAGAGGAACATCAGACTTAAAATTTACTTTTGGTTTTAATGATACAGATAATTTAGACGGCATTTATCAAGATTTAAATTCTGTTTCTTTTAATGTACCACAAATGTTAGGCGGCGGCTATCATTATATGCAATTTGATGGCAAATACAAAGATAACAACAACCAAGATGCAAATTTTAATTATCACGTAATTAGAGCGGTAAATAGAACAAATCCTGATAATTTGGCACTACAAGATACTTCTTTTGAGGTAGATTTAGGCGATATAAAAATCAACAATAACACCATTGTAGAAATTAAAGTGAACATAGCTGAATGGTTTAAAAACCCAAATACTTGGAATTTAAATGAACTAAACACCGTTTTAATGCCAAATTTCGAAGCTCAAAAAATGATGAGCGCAAATGGAAAAACTGTTTTTTCTTTGGGTGAAGTAACGCAGTAAGATTAAATTTTGCTAGAATTTATGATGAAGCTGATTCAGTCTTGAAAACTTTACAAACATTCTATGAGTTTAGAATCTCTTCAAAGTAAAACTTCTCGATACAAAATTCTTGAAAAAAGAATTTCACTCGAATTGACATTATGGAAATTAAAAATATAGCTCCATTTTTACCTCCTGCGATTTTGAGGAATAAAAAATGTACAAAACCTTTTAAAGTTAAGATGACAAAACAATATCTATTTCTTCTCTCCTTTTTACTTCTGATGCAATGCGCATCGAAAGAAGAAATGTACACGCCAATTCCGTACGCTTTAAAAGTACCTGTACTTTTTGCTGACAAATTAATTATGCCTATAATTCCTGCAGACAATCCACTTACAGAAGAAGGCGTTGCTTTAGGTAAAAAATTATTTTTTGATAAAATTCTCTCTGGTGATGAAACGCAATCTTGTGCAAGTTGTCATAATCCTAAAAATGCTTTTACAGACAATCAACAATTTAGTAACGGAATTGATGGTAACTCTGGAAATAGAAATTCAATGCCATTATTCAATTTAGCTTGGAATTTTGATGAACGTTTTAATTGGGACGGCAAAGATTTTAGTTTAGAAGAACAAGCTTTAGAACCGGTTTCAAATCCTGCTGAATTGCATGCTGATTGGCTAGATGTTACTCAAAAATTACAGCAGCATTCTCAATACCCTACTTTATTTTTACGAGCATTTGGCTCATCAACTATAGACTCAACTTTGGTCACCAAAGCAATTGCCCAATTTGAAAGAACCCTTATTTCTGGCAATTCTAAATTTGATCAATATTTAAACGGAGAAGTATCTTTATCTGCAGCAGAAGAAAACGGATTTGCAATTTTTATGGACGAAGCAAAAGGAGATTGTTTTCATTGCCATGGTAGTAATAACAATCCGTTATGGACAGATAATCAATTTCATAACAATGGTTTAGATCGTACTTTTACTGATTTAGGTTTGGGTGCTGTAACTGGAGACCCCGCAGATAACGGAAAATTTAAATCGCCGTCTATTAGAAATTTAGCCTTTACCGCGCCTTATATGCACGATGGCAGATTTACAACTTTAGAAGAAGTAATCAATCATTATTCAGAAGGTTTACAACCATCACCAACCGTAGACCCGTTAATGAAAAGAGTAAATAAAGGTGGTGTAAACTTAACTCCAAAAGAAAAAAACGATTTAAAAGCCTTCTTACTTTCTCTTTCAGACCTCGATTTTAAAGCCAATACTGCCTTCCAAGAATAATCAATAAAACCAATAGTTTTATTGGCGTTGTTAATGAAAATTTAACTTTTTTGTTCCACTTATATTGTATATTTGTGCACAATTTAGATTTAATCTATTTAAAATTATGATAAAAGTTTCAGACACAGCAAAGAAGAAGGTCGTAGAACTAATGACTGACGACGGCTTTGATGCTACAACCGATTTTGTAAGAGTTGGTGTAAAAAGTGGTGGTTGTTCGGGTTTATCTTATGATTTAACTTTTGACAAAAAACAAGCCGAAAACGATAAGCTTTTTGAAGAAAATAATGTAAAAATTATTGTAGACAAAAAAAGTTTCTTATATTTAATAGGTACTACACTAGAATATTCAGGAGGTTTAAACGGAAAAGGTTTTGTATTCAACAATCCGAATGCGAATAGAACTTGTGGTTGTGGGGAATCATTCTCACTCTAAAAAATAGCCCATCCCAACCTACTTAAGGGAAAGGAGAAAAAAATGAAAAATTATGAGTAAGTATACAGAAGACGATTTAGAGCAAGAGTTAAAAACCAAAGAGTACGCGTATGGTTTTTACACAGATATAGAAAGTGAAACCTTTGCAAAAGGTTTAAGCGAAGATGTAGTTCGTGCAATTTCTAAAAAGAAAAATGAGCCAGAATGGATGACCGAATGGCGTTTAGAGGCATACCGAGTTTGGGAGAAAATGAAAGAACCAGAATGGGCAAATGTTCGTTATGAAAAACCAAAATTTCAAGAAATCGCCTATTATTCAGCTCCAAAAGCAAAACCGAAACTAAATTCTTTAGATGAGGTAGATCCAGAATTACTAGATACTTTTAAGCGTTTAGGAATTTCTTTAGATGAGCAAAAAAAATTAGCGAATGTTGCTGTAGATATCGTAATAGATTCTGTTTCCGTGGCTACTACTTTTAAGAAAACGCTAGGTGAAAAAGGAATTATTTTTATGCCAATTTCTGAAGCAATTCAAGAACATCCAGAATTGGTGAGAAAATATTTAGGAACGGTTGTACCTACTTCAGATAACTTTTATGCCGCATTAAATTCGGCAGTTTTTTCTGACGGATCTTTCTGCTACATTCCTAAAGGTGTAAGATGTCCAATGGAGCTATCTACCTATTTTAGAATCAATGAAGGCGGAACAGGACAGTTTGAAAGAACACTAGTTGTTGCAGACAAAGGTAGTTTTGTTTCTTATTTAGAAGGTTGTACAGCACCAAGTAGAGATGAAAATCAATTACATGCTGCCGTTGTAGAATTAATTGCCATGGATGATGCAGAAATTAAATATTCTACAGTACAAAACTGGTATCCTGGTAATAAAGAAGGAAAAGGTGGTGTTTACAATTTTGTAACCAAAAGAGGTTTATGTGAAACCAATGCAAAAATTTCTTGGACGCAAGTAGAAACAGGTTCTGCCATTACATGGAAGTACCCAAGTTGTATTTTAAAAGGAAATAATTCTGTTGGAGAGTTTTATTCAATCGCAGTTACAAATAACCATCAACAAGCAGATACAGGAACTAAAATGATTCATTTGGGTAAAAACACCAAATCGACCATTATATCTAAAGGTATCTCTGCAGGTAATTCACAAAACTCGTATAGAGGTTTGGTACAAATAAATGCGAGAGCAGAAAATGCTCGTAATTTTTCTCAATGTGATTCGCTATTGATGGGCAATGCTTGCGGTGCACACACGTTTCCTTATATAGAGGTTAAAAATAAAACGGCGCAAGTAGAACATGAAGCTACAACAAGTAAAATTGGTGAAGAGCAATTGTTTTATTGCAATCAGCGTGGAATCGATACAGAAAAAGCAATCGCTTTAATTGTAAACGGATTTAGTAAAGAGGTACTAAATAAATTACCAATGGAATTTGCTGTAGAAGCACAAAAATTATTGGAAATTAGTTTAGAAGGTTCTGTAGGATAATCGTTTTTATGCTGTAAGATTTCAATGAATCTTGCAGCATACTACACACGCAATTAAAATGAAAAAAATGTTATTCTTATTTCTTACAATTAGTATTGTAAGTTGTAAAAATTCAGAAAAAAAGGCTGAAGCAGTTAAGAAGCCCGCCGTTAAGTTGTATCAATTGTCAGGTGGTTCTATTTTTGTAAAAAAACTAGAAGTTTTTTCACAAGATACAACCTATACAGGACAAACAAAACAGTTTGCAGATGCGTATTATGTAATTGCTCATCCAAAAGGAAACTTAATGTGGGATGCTGGTTTACCAGAGCAATTGGTTATGCCAGAGCCTTATGACGAGCCAAGTGGTGTTTACAGAATACAAAGACCAGATTCATTGGTAAATCAATTAAAATCGATTGGTTTTGAAATTGATGATTTTAAATACTTTGCCATGTCTCATTCACATTTTGATCATACAGGACACGCAAATTATATGAAAAATGCTACTTGGATTGTTCAAGAAAATGAATATAATTCGGTTGCTGGCGATTCTACAGAAGTAAAAAATCCTGCGGTAGCAGCACTTCGAAAAGTAGAAAAAATAACGGGAGATCATGATGTTTTTGGAGACGGAACAGTTGTTATCAAATACATGCCAGGTCATACCATAGGACATCAAGTTTTATATGTTGAAGTTGAAGGTTTAGAAAAACCAGTTTTATTAACAGGAGACTTATATCACTTTGAAGAGAATAGAACTCATAAAAGAGTTCCTTCTTTTAATTACGATGCAGAGGCAACCTTACATAGTATGGAGTTGTTTGAAGCTTTTGCAAAAGAAAAAAATGCAGAAGTGATTATTCAACATTCTCCAAAAGCATTTGAAAAATTAGAGAAATTATTAAAAATTTAAGATATTTATATCATGTTAAAAGTTAACAATTTACACGCCTCGATAGAAGGTAAGACAATTTTAAAAGGTTTAAATTTAGAGGTTAAAGCCGGAGAAGTTCATGCAATCATGGGCCCCAACGGTGCAGGAAAAAGTACTTTAGCCAACATTATTGCTGGTAAAGATGAATACGAAATAACCGACGGAATTATAGAATTAAATGGTGAGGATATTAGCGAATTAGCTCCTGAAGAAAGAGCGCACAACGGTGTATTCTTATCATTTCAATATCCTGTAGAAATTCCTGGAGTTTCTGTAACCAACTTTATAAAAACCGCTATTAACGAAACTCGTAAAGCAAAAGGTTTAGAAGACATGCCTGCAAAAGACATGTTAAAGATGATTCGTGAAAAATCTGAATTGTTAGAAATAGACCGTAAGTTTTTATCTCGTTCTTTAAACGAAGGTTTTTCTGGGGGAGAAAAGAAACGTAACGAAATTTTTCAAATGGCAATGTTAGAGCCAAAATTAGCAATTTTAGATGAAACAGATTCTGGTTTAGATATTGATGCGTTGCGTATTGTTGCCAATGGCGTGAATAAATTAAAATCTAAAGACAATGCTGTTATTGTAATTACGCATTATCAACGTTTGTTAGAATATATAGTTCCTGATTTTGTACACGTTTTATACAATGGTAAAATTGTAAAAACAGGTGATGCTTCTTTAGCTTTAGAATTAGAAGCAAGAGGGTACGATTGGATTAAGCAAGAACAAGAATTGGTGTAACCAATTTCTATTCTAAATTTCTAATTTCTAAATTTTGAATTTTGAATTTTAAATTAGAAACCTTAAAATATAAATAGTAAAAATTGAATACGATAGATTTATTTTCTGGTTGTGGTGGTGTTTCTTTAGGTTTTAAATGGGCAGGTTTTAGCGCAGTTTTAGCATCTGATATTGATGAAAATTGTGAAAAGACATTCGCTACAAACTTTCCTGAAACTCCATTTATTTGTGGCGATTTAGCTTCTATAAAAAAAGAAGATTTTGATAAACAGATTCACCAAGAAATAGATGTTGTTATTGGTGGACCGCCCTGTCAAGGTTTTAGTTTAGCTAATAAAAGAAGAAATACGGTCTCTGATGATCCTAGAAATAAATTGTTTTACGAGTTCGTAAAAGTGATTGATTGGTACAACCCGAAATCATTTGTTATGGAAAACGTAAAAGGATTACTCTCTATGAAATCAGGAGAAGTCATTAAACAAATTGTTGATGAGTTTGAAAATGCGGGCAAATTTGGTTACGAAGTAAAGTATCAAGTTTTAAAAGCATCTGATTATGGCGTTCCGCAGGCAAGACAGCGCGTAATTGTAATCGGCATTCGGAAAGATTTAGGATTAACTCCTGAATTTCCTGTAAAAAAATACGAGCAAGGTGTTACTGTAAACGAAGCAATTTCAGATTTGCCTACTATACACGCAGCACAAGGATCAGAAACACAAAAATACACCAGAAAAGCACAAAATGCATATCAAGAGTTTATGAGAAAAAACTCTAAAAGTGTAAAAAATCATATTGCCATGAGGCACACACAAAGAGTCATAGATCGCTTTAAAGCCATTAAAAACGGCCAAGGTTTATTAGATGTTTGGGAAACTCATGGGTCGGTTCAAAGAGGAAATCCTTCTAAAAAATCGACTGTAAAATTTAGTCAGAATAATCAACGATTGCACGGTGATAAACCTGCACCAACCATTGCGGCATCATTTCAAAGTAATTTTATTCACCCAAAATTAGACCGAAATTTTACTGCTAGAGAAGGCGCTAGATTGCAATCTTTTCCTGATGATTTTGTATTTGAAGGCATGCGAACAAAAATGAGTTGGGAAAAAGGATTAAGCCAGTATCAACAAATAGGCAATGCAGTACCGCCTTTATTAGCTTATGAAATTGCAACAACACTAAAACAAGTTTTAGAAAACAAAAATACTGAAGAAATAATGCCAACGCATAAGCACGAACACTTTAGTTTACCAGAAATAATTTATAATCATTAAATACCATTTTGTAATGGAATTAAAAGAAAAAATAGTATCCTCTTACGTAGCTTTTGAAAATGACGTAGATACCAATTCTGCTATTCACGATATAAGAACAGCTGCTTTAGAAAATTTTGAAAAAGTTGGCTTTCCTACTAAAAAGTTAGAAGCTTGGAAATACACCAATTTAAATAGCGTTTTAAAAAACGACTTTAGTATTTTCTTAAATAAAGATAACTCTGTAGAATTCGCAGACGTAAAAAAATACTTTATTCACGACATCGATACGTACAAGATTGTATTTATTGATGGTAAATACAGTTCTTTTTTATCCGAAACAACACACGATGCCATTGATGTATGCTTAATGTCTTCTGCGTTATCAAAACCCAAATACAAAGCAGTTATTGAAAACTACTTTAATAAAGTAGCTAAACAAGACAACTTGACTTCTTTAAATACCGCTTTTGCAAGTGAGGGTGCTTATATTCATATTCCTAGAAATGTTGAAGTAGAAAAACCAATACAAATTATCAACTTTACAACAGGTTCTGAAGCGGCAACAATGACGCAACCTCGTAATTTAATTGTGGTTGATGAAAATGCGCATGTTCAAATTATAGAACGTCATCAAAGTTTAACATCAAATCCCGTTCTATCAAATGTGGTTACAGAAATTTTTGCAGCAAGACACTCAACGGTAGATGTTTATAAAATTCAAAATGATAAATTAAATGCTTCTTTGGTCGATAATACCTATATTGATCAAAAGTCTCATAGTGTAGTTTCTGTACATACGTTTTCTTTTGGTGGCAACATCACCAGAAACAATTTAAACTTTTATCAAAATGGAGAACACATCGATTCTATCTTAAAAGGAATTACCATTATTGAAGGCAAGCAGCATGTAGATCATCATACGTTAGTGCATCATATTGAGCCAAATTGCGAATCTCATCAAGATTATAAAGGAATCTTTAATGATCGTTCTACAGGTGTATTTAATGGGAAAGTTATTGTAAATAAGGAAGCTCAAAAAACAAACGCTTATCAAAAAAACAACAATGTTTTGGTGAGTGATAGAGCTACTATTAATGCAAAACCTCAACTAGAAATTTTTGCTGACGATGTAAAATGTTCTCATGGTTGTACCATTGGTCAATTAGATGATGAAGCGCTATTTTACATGCAACAGCGAGGAATTCCTGAAAAAGAAGGGAAGGCTTTATTAATGTATGCTTTTGCAAATACAGTTTTAGATAGTGTAAAAATACCAGAAGTAAAATCTAGAATTACAAAGTTAATTGCCAATAAATTAGGCATTAACATTGGTTTTGACTTATAAGATATCAAAACTATTTCTAAAATATAAACCACGCAAAATGCGTGGTTTTTTTATGTTCTAAAAATACTGTAACTTTAAAAAAACGAAAACTATGAACAAAACAATAAAAACGATATTACTAGTAGCAGGTGTTATTTTATTAGCCTACGGAATCTATACAATGGTTGTGCCAGAAACTAAAGTTTCAATTGGTGATTTAGATTTGATAAAATTACAAGATAATACAAACGCCTATATTACCATTGGATTAGGAATTGCAGCTGTTGCTTTAAGTTTGATTAAAGAAAAAGGTTAAGAATTACAATGAATATAACAATACAAAATTACTTATTTTAGAGTGATTTTTTTATGGATTAAAATTGTTTCATCAATCATATCATCCGCTAAATTAACCGATTTAATGAACAAAATTTGAAGCATATATAACCTTTGGAATTCATATGTAATGTATATTTTACTGTAACTACATAAACAAATGAAGTATCTAATTCATTACTTATATCTTGTTTCCCTCTCAAACAATTGAATTCTATTTTCTTGATTTTAAAAGCATTTACAACACTTATTGTTACATAAAACAGCATCTTTTCTTTTTCTTATTTACAGGCTCCTAAACCAGATCTCTCTAATTGGTCAGGATTAAATTTAAGGTTAACATTGCATGAAATGAATCACAACAGCATCCTAAAATATGATATCTCATACTATTAAATGGCTGCAATAATCTCACTTAAAAACAAATCAACATCTGCGTTATCTTTTAAACCCATTCTAACAACAACCAAATCTTGCTCTGGAAAAACATACACTTTCTGCCCTTGAAAGCCGCTAAAATAATACATGCTTTTAGGTACATTAGGGTATTTACCCCCAGCATTTAATCGAATTTGAGCACCGTATGACCCATCAGAAGTAGGAGTTGGTGAAGTAGCGTAAGTAACCCAATCTTTAGAAAATATCTTTTCTCCGTTCCAAGTTCCGTTATGTAAATATAACAGACCTAATTTAGACCAATCTCTAGCAGTTGCCCAAGCGTATGACGAGCCCACATAATTACCAGCCAAATCTGTTTCTACCAGCATAGAGTTCATGCCTATTTTATCAATTAACTCGGCATACCAAAAATCTAAATATTCCTGATGTGTTTTAAATTGCTGACGTAAAATACCTGATAATACATTGGTAGTTCCAGACGAATAATTCCAAGTTTCATTAGGCTTACCTACCATTGGCATTTCAATTTGTCTCTTGGTCATATCGCTATCTAAATACAACATTTTTACCACATCGGTCACACTACTATACTCCTCTACCCACTTTAAACCAGAGTTCATTTGTAATAAATTATGAATAGTAATATCTTTTCTTTCATCCGTTTTCCATTCCTCTATTGGTGCTTTCTTAAAAATGTTCATTTTATTTTGATGCTCTAAAACGCCAAATAAAGTACCCACAATACTTTTTGCCATAGACCAACCTAAAATTTTAGAATCTTGGTTAAAACCGTCTGCATACCGTTCTGTAATAATCTGGTTTTTATACACCACGACTGCGGCTCTCGTTTGATTTTCAGCATCGAACAAAACCTCTAACGTTTTCTCTAGTTTCTTATAATCTACATTCGTAAAAATAGTGTCTTTTTGTGGGGCATTTCCATATGGAAAAGAAGTTATAGTATCAGGAATGCCTCTTTTTGGAACTAGATATTTTCTATTTATATCTTCTTTTTCTAAAGCTAAAACGCCGCCTAAACCTTCTCTATAAAAAGCTTTTCTTGTTGATAAACCAAAAGCGCTTGCCGTTGCCGTTTTTTTATCTCGATTAATTGTGTTGTTTGCGAACTTAACAGGAGAAAAATTAGTGTCTGTTGTGTCTGTAAACGCCAAAGTTCTGTTCGCTACAAAAACTGATGAAACGGTGTTCTTTGCAGCAAAGCCTGCCATTAAACGTATCTTTACATAATTATAAACAATAGCAATTATAATAATTACGGCTATTAAAAGTAAAATTCTCTTGAAAATTTGCATAGTTAAACAGAGTTTGATGATGTAAAAATAAGAAATTCATATTGTCTTTTTTATTCGTTTAACAAATCAACGTTTATCTTTGCACTTAAATATGTTTTGTATGATTAATGTTGATAGAATTCGTGCTGATTTCCCAATTCTAAAAAGAATGGTTCACGGGAAACCTTTGGTTTATTTTGATAATGCTGCTACTTCACAAACGCCTCAAATTGTTATCGATACCATTGTTGATTATTACAGTAATTACAATTCAAATATTCATAGGGGAGTGCATACCTTAAGCCAAGAAGCTACCGATAAATATGAAGAAGCCCGTATTAAAGTGCAACATCATTTTAACGCAAAAGAAGCGTATGAAATCATTTTAACAGCAGGAACTACACATAGTATAAATATTGTTGCATCTGGCTTTACATCGCTTTTAAATAAGGGAGACGAGCTTATTGTTTCTGCTTTAGAACACCATTCAAATATTGTACCTTGGCAAATGTTGTGCGAAAAAACAGGCGCAATTTTAAAAGTAATTCCGATGAACGAAGAAGGTTCTTTAGATATGGAAACCTACCATGAGCTTTTAAACGAAAAAACAAAATTAGTATTTTGTAATCATGTTTCTAATGCTTTAGGAACGTTGAATCCTATCGAAGAAATTATAGCAGCTGCTCATAAAATTGGTGCTGCTGTTTTAATTGATGGTGCGCAAGCAACTCCGCATATAAAACCAGATCTTCAAAAACTAAATGCCGATTTTTATGTTGCATCCGCACATAAATTATGTGGCCCAACAGGCGTTGGCTTTTTATACGGAAAGCAAGAGTGGCTAGAAAAATTACCTCCATATCAAGGTGGCGGAGAAATGATTGCTACCGTCTCGTTTAAAAAAACAACCTATGCAGGTTTGCCTCATAAATTTGAAGCAGGAACACCAAATATTTGTGGCGGAATTGCCTTTGGCGCTGCTTTAGATTACATAAACTCTGTAGGTTTTGACAATATAGCAACCTACGAAGACGAGCTTTTACAATACGGAACGCAAGAGCTTTTAAAAATTGAGGGTCTTAAAATTTACGGAACATCGGCAAAAAAAACAGCTGTCATTTCCTTTAATATTGATGGAATTCATCCCTATGATATGGGTGCTATTTTAGATAAACTAGGCATTGCTGTTAGAACAGGACATCATTGTGCACAGCCTATTATGGATTTCTATAAAATACCAGGAACGGTGAGAGCTTCTTTTTCTTTTTACAATACAAAAGAAGAAATAGATGTTTTGGTAGCAGGAATAAAAAGAGCAAAAAACATGCTAATTTAAACTAAAAAAGTAGGTCATAAAAAAAAGGTTGAGAATTAAATTCTCAACCTTTTTTATTTTATAAATCTAACGTATTCTATCTAAAAGATTGAGAATAAACAACCGCTAACTCTGCTGCTTTATTAACATTATTAGAGGCTACAAAGTTAGAGCCATATTGGTTATCAATTGCTTCTAAAATTTTATTAGCCATTAAACCATAACCTCTTGTGGTTAAGTGAATACCATCTAAACTCACCAAACCACCAGATACAAAACTAGTTGTAAGATTAAACGCATCAAATCGTATACCTGTAGACGCAGCAGCATTTAAAATAACATTTAAATCTGCAACTGCTAAATTATTTGCACTTGCAATACTTATGATACTTGCATTATATGAATCTGTTGCTGTTTGAATAGCCGCTTTTTCTTCTGGCGTTAATACCCATTGATCTCCTAAAGGAACCGTAACACCGTTGATTAATTGTGGGTTTCCGCCAACAATTGTTCCTATAAAGCCTGAGCTAGTTAGCAATAAAAAATCGTCTGGTGTTGCTTGTCTAAATTTTGGAATTGCAGCAAAAGCAGAATCAATAGCGCCTAAATCTGTTAAATCTTCATCTATAATTACAACTGCATTTTGACCAGCTGCAAAAGATATTGTTCTTCTATCTAACTCTTCTTGTGTAAATAAACCTGTACCTGCTAAAGCGGCAAAAGCTTGTTGCATTCCGCCATTATAACCCGCATAACCTCCGTTTACAGCACCTGCGGTTGCAGCATCCATTGGTACTGGATTATGGGGCACTGTAGTAAAGAAAGGTAAATTTACAATTGATGGAACTGTTACAATAACTCCTTTTGCACCTGTAGAAGTTAACGCGGTAACCATACCATTCATTACACTTGCAAATACTGCAGGCGATGTAATATCATTGCTTCCATAAGTTGCTGGATTCACATTGGTCGTTTGTACCGTTCCTGATCCGCCAGAAGTAGCAAAAGACAATACGTCATTACCACCAATTTCTGAAATGCTAAAAAAAGTTGGTGCTTGCGCCATTGCATCTCCTAAAACAGTTGCTGTTTCTGAACTAGACATTCTTGCAAAATAAGGATTTGCTGTACCCGCTATAACACCTGGTACGCTTCCATAACCTGGAGCAACCATATGAAAACTTTTTGCTCCTGGTATGCCAAAATTATTAAAAGAACCAGAAACCTTACTAGTTACCTCTGTTGTTGGAGTTGCATTTAATCTTACAGGACCTGCACCATTAAAATACAACCTTGGCTCTGAAATTACCTGTCCTCCAAATGTTAAACCTCCAATATTATCATTTACTAAAGGTTGATTAAAATCTCCGCCGCCCATAGCAACCATTTGGTTTGCCATCATTTTTGGAAAAGAATTTTGTTGTCCTGCTAAAAAGACAGTACCGTCTACTACTCCTCCAGAAAAAGAGGCTCCTATAGCCACAAATTTAGAGAAATCTGCAGATCCAGAATTTGCTACTGAATATACTACTGTTTCTTCTACAATTTCTTCTAATTCATTATCAACATCACAAGAAACAAAGCCTAATGATATTAAAAACAAACCTAAATATTTATAATTTTTCATAAAATGTCTTACTTATTTGTTAGTTATTTATTGTCCAAGAAAGATAGTATTGAGAACCTATTGCACCCACACCTGGAGCACTTAAATATTCTTGCCCTGTTAAGTTTGCGCCCCCTAATTTAAAGATAGATTTAAGGCTAGGTACACTGTAGTTAATTTGTGCATCTAATACAATTCTCTCTTCTATATTCCCATCTACAAATGTAGATTCCCATCTAAATTCATCTTGCCATCTTGCATTAAAATTGAAACCAAAGTTTTTAAATAAATCTGTTTTACCAAATTGTAATTTCAATTTGTGCTCTGGTGTGTTAAAACCAGCTTCAAAACTTGGATCAGCAGCTTGATCAAACTCAAATTTAGCGTAGGTATAATTTAAACCTAAATCAAACCCTTTAAATATTTTTGTATTTAAACCGATTGAGGCTCCGTAAGAGCTAATATCTTCATTTGTATTTGTGTATACTCGAACATTTTTAAGTACATTATCTGTACCACGTGTTTGCACATCTCTGTTTGCTATAAAGTCTTCGTATTGGTTAAAGTACACACTTAAATCTACTATAATTCTAGAACCACCTGTTGGAACTATACCACGATATCCTACTTCATAAGCAGTCACTTTTTCTGGTGATACCAAATCTATATCTGCTGCTATAGTACCATTACTACCAACTACAAAAGAATTTTCATAAGCGTCTCTTATGCTTACAGATTGAGTAGATCCATCAGCACCTAAATATTCTACACTTTTATCTAAATTATCGGGTGCAGAACCCACTAAAATAGCTTGACCTACATCTAAACCAATATATTGATCTTGCGTTGTTGGATTTCTAAAACCTGTTTGAAAAGAAGCTCTAAAATTTTGATTCTTATCTTCACCAGCAGCATAGGCAAATGAAACTCTTGGAGAAAAATTACCGTCAAAATTTTGTGCTTTATCATACCGAATAGAAGCTGTAACTTTTAAACGATCGTCTTCTAAAAAATTCTTTTGAGCTTGCGTATAGATACCAAATTCATCTATATCGATAGGACCATCTGCATCTGTAAAAATATTTCCAAAAGAATTTAAAGAATATCTTCTCATAGAACCACCTACTTGTATTTCTGCGAAATCTATAACATCTCTAAAATTGTAATTAGCATCTCCATGATATAATTTAGTTTCATCTCTAAACTTTGCGCCGGTTAATAAACTTGGGTCTGAAGTAATTGTGTCAAAAGCTTCTTGAAAACCTGGTGTTCCTGGCACTAAACGATTTCTATCTGCAAAAGCTCTTGCAGATTCATGAGAGCCTGTTGTAAGGTACGCTCCTGCATATTCTCCAAACCAATTTGCATCTCCACTCCAAGTTCTATTAATATTTATTCCTGCGAACAACGTGTTATAAGAATCACCAGCATTTTCAGAGGTCATATATCCTCTTACAAAAAAGTTTTTCCCTTTAACCTCTAATTTATGTTGTTGTAATAAAAAGTTTTTAATAGCATACTTCTGGCCTCCTAACCATTGCGTAGTTCCTGTACCTACTTTAGAATTCCAAATAAACTCTAAACGGTCATCTCCAAAAGGGCGGTAATTTAAAGAGCCACCAAATTTAACGCTTTTTACGCCATAATCCATTAAGTCATTTTCATTATAACCGGTTCTACTTACTCTACCGATTGCTCCGCCTAAATCAACTGCAACCTCATCTCCAAATACATTAACACCATTATAAGCATTATCAGATTCTCTAGTTCCCGAAGACAATTCAGAACCCCTACCAAAAACATTATTTGTATTTCTATAATCTGTTGCATGCCAATCTTCGCCTTCTAAAACAGCAAGCGTTGCTTTTACCGCAAGCTTATTAGAAAAAGCATGTGCCATTCTAACTTGAAAATCAGTAAATTCATTGTTCCCAGCAGCTGCTTGACTTGTAATACCCCCCTTTAAAGAAACGCTAATCCCTTGATAATCAAAAGGATTCTTACTATTCATAAACAGAATACCATTAAAAGCATTTGCCCCGTACAATGCAGAAGAAGCACCTGGTAAAAGCTCAACTGTGTTTACATCTAAATCAGACATCCCTAATAAATTACCAATTGCAAAGTTTAATGCTGGTGATGAATTGTCCATCCCATCTACTAATTGCATAAAACGAGTATTCCCAAAAGAAGCAAAACCTCTTGTATTTACAGATTTAAAAGTTAAACTATTCGTATTTACATCTACTCCTTTTAAATTTTCTAATCCGTCATAAAAAGAGGGTGCCGATGTATTTTTTATGGCTCTAGCATCCATTCTTTCAATGGTTACTGGAGATTCCATAATACGTTCTGGTGTTCTAGAAGCAGAAACCACGATTTCATCTAAAGAAGTTTCGTTTTCTGTTAAAAGAACGTCAACTTTTTGATTATTCTTTGTAATTTGAACCTCTTCCATTTTAAACCCTAGCATAGAAACCTCTAGCGTAAATGGAGGGGTATCTGTAACCTCTAAAACAAAAATCCCATCAAAATCTGTTGTTGTACCCACAGCTTTTCTAGAAACTTTAATATTGGCGCCAGGAAGTGTTTCTCCTGTTTTTGCATCTTTAACTGTACCGGTAATTGTGGTTTGTGCCACCATTGTTGTACCACCAAAAGCTATAAATGCAACTAATAATAATTGTTTTATCATAATTTGAATTGTTTGTTAAACTATATGCAAAATACAAAAAATTTTGATTTATGAATTATTTAACAACTTTTTTTTCTTTTTTAACATTTTAAGACCATTTTTTCGCGATTCCTACAATTGATAAATAATCCTTAAAATGATCTAATTTTTGTCTTTTATTCTAAAATCAGTTCATATTCTGAATGCTCTAAAACCTTTTCTTTAGAAATCCAATACGGAATCCACTCGCCTGTTTTCCATTTTTCTAATTGCGATTTGTAATAGGGATGAAAAATTCTTGCAGCACTGCCTCCAGACAAAATACCTATCATTTTTTCATCATCATTCATGTCTGCTACCATTCTAAAAGAGCTAAACCAACTCGTATCAAATTCTCGTTCTCTGTTTTTTATAAATCCGCCTCTGTTCAACGTTTGGTTAGAACCTGCTTTCGCAAACACCTCTGCCCCCAACAAATCACTTCCAAATCCTTCTTTACGCAAAGGACTAAAAAAACGAACTGTATGAATTTTACCCCAAGTCCAATTTTCTTGATTGTCACCTAACCTTTCTGTTAAAAGTTGTTGTGTTTTAATACCTGCTTCTACAATCAAATCTTTAAGCGTTTCTTTTTCAGGAGTGTTTATATTATCAATAAAATTATTCTCTGATGCAATAAAACCATCTACTTTCTGATTCCAATAATACACATTTTCCCAGTACATGTCTTCTATATCGTCTGGCAGCTCGTCATTCATTACCAGATATAATAGTTCGTTGTATAACACGTTATAAACAGAAGCACCTATTGAATTAATATCTTCTTGATACGTCCATGCTGCTAAAATAGTTGCCAACTCTTTTGTTTCTTCCTTTTCTGCCAAAGCAGCTATAAATACTGGTGTAAACAATTCGGCTTGCATATTTTTCACATCAAAAATCATAGTCCATAAATCGTCTGCTGCAAATTTTTTGTTTTCTGATAATATTTCTGTGATTCTTTGGTATCGATAGTACGGCGAAAAATGATTTGAATAATAATACGGATACTCATCTGGGCGCGTATCGTGATTTGCTGTCCCAATCCATCCTCTTTCTGGGTTTACCATATTTGGTAATTCCTCTTTAGGAATAAAGCCTAACCAAGTATCGTCTTCGTTTCCTTTTGTTGGCACTTCACCACCATTATTTTTTCTTATCGGAACCAAACCTGTAGATTGATGTGCAATACTGCCATGAACATCTGCTATGGCATAATTAAAAAACATATTGTCCATTCCTTTTAATCCGTCTCTAAATTCTGCTACATTTTTGGTTTCTAACAAGCGATCAAAACCAATAGAATTACTTTTAGTTTCTGCTAAAGACCATCTTAAACTTACCACATCATCTGTTAAAATATTAAACACCGCAAAATCTGAAATGACTGGACCGTTTTTTGTTGCTCTAATTTCTAACGCAACATCTAAACTATCTTTTACTTTAATGATTATTTTACGTTTTTCAAAAGGTGTTTTTTTATCTTTATACCTATAAAATTTGCCTTCAGTTTCCTCAATAAATAAGTCTTGACTATCGCCATACGCATTTGTAACACCAAAAGAAACAAATTCATTTCGGCCAGATAGTAATCCTGGTATTCCTGGTGTTGCAATACCTACTGCTTTAAATTCTGGACACATTAAACCAATAGGATAAAAAGTACCAGGAAGCATCCTAGCATCTACGTGAGGATCATTTGATAAAATAGGTTTTCCTGATTTTGATTTTTTTCCTGAAATTGCCCAATTGTTAGATCCTAATTTTGGATACGATAAAAAAGGCGTTGGTAAAGCTTTAAAACTATTGTCGTTCCTATTTAAAGAACCCATTGAAACGGAATCTGTAGTAAAACTTAATTTTTTAGTTCTATCTAAATTAATAGAAAGAGGTAAAAGTTCTAGGGCTTTATCTGTGCTAGCAGCAAGATTTAAACTTAACACCTCATCCTCTAAATTCTGACTGTGAAATAGCCCTATAAAATGCGTAATCGAAACAATTTCTTCTGGTGTTAAAGGTTTTGGTTTTATGCCTAATAGACTTAATTCAATCGGGAATTCGTCTTTACCTACTTTTAAATATTCATTAAAACCTTCGCAATACCAAGTCAGCATTTCTTTTGTTTCTTTATCTAAATATGGGTAACTTTTTTTAGCATTGCCAACCAAATTAAGCACCTGCATTTTAATATCAGATTGCAACATAGAATTGCCAAGCAAACTTGCAGCTTCTCCTTTTATAATAGCCCTGTAAAATTCAATTTGAAAAAGACGATCTTGCGCTAATACAAAAGCTTGACCTCTAATGACGTCTTCTTTATTTTCTGCAATTACGTAAGCAATTCCGTTTTCATCTCTATGAATCTGAATTGGAAACTTGTTTTTAGAAATTTTAAAACTCCCCTCTCTTTTGTAGTTATTGCTATTGGCTGCATACCAAACAGCACCTGTAATAAATAGTGCTACTATTAAAAGTATATAAAGTATCGTTTTTTTCATCTAAAAAGTTTTTTACATATTACATAATTTCTAGTATTTAAAGTGGTTTTAACTGATTTTATTTTTTGGTATCATTTTTATTTTTCCACTTTGCTTTTAAATTAATTCTCTTTTTTGATGCACACAGTATCTTTTTTTGATTTATCCGTGACATTTCTTACTTAAATTTACAGCACTTTTAAATATAATTTAAAACGAACAAATTGTACATTTGTACTTTAAAATTTATTTTTTTTGGAAATAATAAAAAATACTTCTAATTTTTCTTCTTCAGAGCAAACGTTTGTAACCATAGGTACTTTTGATGGCGTTCATTACGGGCATCAACAAATTATAGAAAAGTTAGTTTCTGAAGCTAAAAAAGCAAACAAAAAATCGGTAGTACTTACTTTCTTTCCGCATCCTAGAATGGTACTTCAAAAAGATAATTCTTTAGAATTGATTAATACTATTGATGAACGCGCTGCTTTATTAGAAAAAACAGGGTTAGATTATTTAATTATACATCCTTTTAGTAAGGAGTTCTCTAGAATGTCTGCACTAGAATTTGTGAGAGATATTTTGGTAAATCAATTAAATATATCCAAATTGATTATTGGCTATGATCATCATTTTGGCAAAAATAGAGAAGGAAATATTACACAACTCACAGAGTATAGCCACGTATATAGTTTTAACGTTGAAGAAATTCCTGCACAAGACATCGATAGTGTTTCTATAAGTTCTACAAAAGTTAGACGTGCTTTGCATGCCGGCAACCTTAAAACCGCCAACAACTATTTAGGATATAATTTTATGCTGAATGGTACAGTAGTAAATGGCAAAAAATTAGGTGGTAAAATTGGCTACCCAACAGCAAATATTGATATTAAAGAAACCTACAAACTAATTCCTAAAACGGGCGTTTATGTTGTAAAATCTGCAATTGATAAAAAAATAATTTTTGGGATGATGAACATTGGAAGCAGACCAACTGTAGACGGAAACTACCAAACGATAGAAGTTCATTTCTTTGATTTTAATCAAGATCTATACAATAAGAATTTGACCGTTGAACTTATGTACTTTTTACGTGACGAACATAAATTCGATTCGATCGATTCCTTGGTGCATCAGCTTAAAAAAGATGAGGAAATTGCTAGAGATTACATTGCTAAAAATTTAGATTAATTTTTGCTATATTTGATTCATAAAACAATTGATTATGACGACAATCAAAATAGAAAACGAAGAGAACCTAAAAAAACTAACTTTTTAAATTTAGATGAATTGATTGACTATCTTTTGACAAAAGAAGGTTATGGTATTTTACATGCTGTCGATAAAAATAAACTTACTTCAATACAAAAAAAGCGCATAGATACAGCTTTAAAAACTGAAAAATATAAAATGCTTAACATCTAAAAATCGATGTATTTGAACTAGATAATACGATCATTAAATATCTAAATAAAAGGAACATTCTTTCTCAATACATAAAAGCAAAGTTGCTTTTAAAACAAGAACAATTTTCTTCTGTTAATTTTAAAAAACGCAAACCATTATCTGCTGGCATCTATTATTTTCGCGGAAATCAAAAACATAGAGCTTTAGGGGGTTTTTGATGGACAAGATTTCATTGTCACAAAACAACGTCAGGAAGGCATTTTCACAATTTACAAAATCTAAAAAAGACCTCACAGGTTTTAAAAACCCGTGAGGTCTTTGTATTTAAAATAATTTCTTTCGTTAGTCTAGGAATCTGCGTTAAGGATTGAGCCTTTCGTCAAGCTCAAGACAGGCTGATGTTTGAGTTCTTTTTTGTTTTTCTACAAAAAAACGAGTGCCTTTCGACTTCGCTCAAGATAAACTCTAGCCTGACCCTTTGGGTAACGTCCAAAAAAGGCACTTTAATTCCCTATTCCGACTAAGCTCATTATAAACTCTAAGGAAATACTATTGAGCTAACTTTTAGGTTGACTCTTTCCATAACATTTAAAAGAATTAAGTTTGTAGTTTTACGCTATTATTTATGTGTAAAATAACCTTTACACAAAGATGAAATACACAAGAATGTTTCTTCCCTTTGGGAAGATTAAGATGAGCTTATTTAATTCGTGAATTCATGTCGGAATTATTTCACAAATTATATATTTGCATTTCATAATTCTTACAGAAAATGTTACAAGTACAGTTTATTAGAGAAAATAAAAGCACCGTTTTAGAAGGATTGGCAAAACGTAATTTTGCAAATGCTGAAACAATTATTGAACACGTTTTAACGGCTGATGAAAACAGGAGAGCTACTCAAGTTGAGCTAGATACTACCTTGGCTGAATCTAATAAAATGTCTAAAGAAATTGGAGGTTTTTTCAAATCAGGTGAAATACAAAAAGCCAATATTCTAAAAGAAAAAACAGGGCAGTTAAAAGAAAAAGCTAAAGAACTTTCTGAAAATTTACTTGGTTTTGCAGATGAATTACAGTCACTTTTATATCAAATTCCGAATATTCCTCACGCTTCTGTAAAAGCAGGAAAATCTGTAGAAGATAATGAAAACATTTTTAGCGAAGGAGTCATTCCCGATTTAGGAGAAAATGCACTTCCTCACTGGGAATTAGCAAAAAAATACGACATTATAGATTTCGAATTAGGAACTAAAATTGCGGGTGCTGGTTTTCCGGTTTACAAAGGTAAAGGGGCAAGATTGCAACGTGCGCTCATCAATTATTTTTTAGATAAGAATATTGAAGCGGGGTATACAGAAGTGCAAGTTCCTCATCTGGTAAATGCCGAATCTGCCACTGCAACAGGGCAATTGCCGGACAAAGAAGGGCAAATGTATCATTCTAATGAAGATGATTTGTATTTAATACCTACTGCAGAAGTGCCGATTACCAATATGTTTCGTGGCAATTTAATGCAAGAATCAGAATTTCCTATTTGTTGTACGGGCTATACGCCTTGTTTTAGAAGAGAAGCAGGAAGTTATGGTGCGCATGTGCGTGGCTTAAACAGATTGCATCAATTTGACAAAGTAGAAATTGTACGCATTGAGCATCCTGATACTTCTTATGAAGCTTTAGACGGAATGGTAGCACACATCAAAAACATTTTAAGAGAATTAAAATTACCCTATCGAATTTTAAGATTGTGTGGCGGCGATACTGGTTTTACAGCAGCGTTAACATTCGATTTTGAATTATTTTCTACGGCTCAAGATCGTTGGTTAGAAATTAGTTCTGCCTCTAACTTTGAAACGTTTCAAGCCAATAGATTAAAACTTCGTTTTAAAAATAAAGAAGGCAAAAGTGAATTTGCACATACTTTAAACGGAAGTTCTTTAGCGCTACCAAGAGTTTTAGCAGGGATTCTAGAAAACTATCAAACAGCAGATGGCATTAAAATACCTGATGTTTTAGTTCCGTATTGCGGATTTGATACTATCTAGTTGATGGTTTTTGGTTGATGGTTTTTAGCCGATAATTATCAAGAAATACACTTTTTAAATATAGATAAAATTAATTTTAAAAGTGTTTTTCATCAGTTAATAACTGCTTATGGAAAACTATAAACCTGCTGATTAATTTGAAACCACCGCAATCATTAATCGTTTGTATTTATTCATTTCTAAAAGCGCCTGTAAATAAGCACTTATTTGGCCGTTTTGCATAAACATCATAGAACTTTGTTTCGCGATTTCGTATTTGTTGGTTAAGTCGATCATTTTATGATTTTAATTGATTATTTACTCTTTAGACAATATCCATGCCAAAATGTTACAAAGAAATGCTTCAAATAAGCTTGGTTTAATAAAATTTTAACATTTTTGTTAAGTATCTTTGAATCTTATGAAAAAACTTATTGTACTTATATTTCTGATTTACAGCACCTTTACTTTTAGTCAAGAAGAAGAAGATCAGAATACTTTTTTTTTAGCAGAAACCTACTATAGAGAAGGAGAGTATGAAAAAGCGACTCAAATTTATAAGAAATTGTATGATAAAAGTCCTTTTAATACTTCTTACTTAAATCGATTAATTAGTTGTTACCAAGAAACAAATGACTTTAAAATTGCTGAAGATTTATTAAAAAAGAAGCTTCAAAAAAGTCCTAATCAAACGTATTTAAATATTTTTTTAGGCTATAATTATGACCGTCAACAGTTAAAGGAACAAGCCATAATTTATTACGATAAAGCTATAAATTCTTTGGATAAAAATGAGTCATATGCCGGCATTATCGGCCGTCTTTTTAAAGAGTATAATTTGCTTGATTATGCGATTTTATCTTATGAAAAAGCCATGGAAAAGAATGATAATGCCAACTATAATTTCCAAATAGCACAGATTTACGGAGAAAAAGGCGATTTTAAGGAAATGTTTGAATCGTATATTAATTTACTTGATAAAAACAGTAGTTACCTAAACCTAATTCAACGCTATACAAGCAAATACATAACGGATGATGCAGAAAGTGAAACCAATATTTTATTTAGAAAGACCCTTTTAAGAAAGGCGGCGAGTAACCCAAAAGATGAATGGAACATCTTATTAAGTTGGTTTTTTTCGCAACAAAAAGAATATGGGAAAGCGTTGATTCAAGAAAAAGCTTTGTATCAAAGAAATCCTACAGACGTATCAGAAATTTTTAGTTTGGGTACATTAGCGTTTGAAAATAAAGGCTACGAAACAGCGCAACAATGTTTTGATTTTGTTGCTGAAAAATCATTCTTAATAGAAGAAAAAATTGAAGCTAATTTATATTTGGCAAAAATTGCAGTAGTTACTGAAAACCCCGAAACTGAAAACTTATTTCAATCCTTATTTACGCAATTTGGAAAAAACACACAAACCATAGAGATACTCGTTGAATATGCAGATTTTTTAACCTTTTCTAAAAATGAACCCGAACAAGCAACTGCTGTTTTAGAGGAAGCAATCAGCTATTCATCGTCTAAATTTGACGAAGCAAGAATAAAATTGAAACTGGGCGATGTCTTGGTTTTTAGAGGAATGTTTAACAAAGCATTAATTTATTTTTCTCAAATTCAAACACAATTAAAAAACCACGAATTAGCGCAACAAGCCCGTTTTAAAGTTGCCCAAACTAGTTATTTTAAAGGCGATTTTACTTGGGCAAAAGCACAATTAAAGGTATTAAAAGGCTCTACAACCCAGTTAATTGCAAATGACGCCGTAGATTTATTTTTAAGAATTACAGACAATGAACCGGTAGATTCTATTCCGTCTGGTTTAAAACAGTTGGCAAAGGCAGAACTTTTTGCGTATCAAAATAAAAACGAGAAAGCTCTACAAGAAATTTCTGATTTGTTTACATCCAAAGACATTTTTATGAATGGCTTAATTCCGGGTGAAGTTATTTATGATGATGTCTTGTTTTTGCAGGCAAAACTATACAGTAAGTTGAGAAAATATGAAGAAGCTATTGTAAGTTTAGAAAAAATTATTGCTGCTGATAATCAAGGTATTTTAACGGATGATGTGTATTTTATGATGGCAGAAATGTATCATTATAATTTAAACAACATCGAAAAAGCACAAGAATATTATCAGAAAATAATTTTTGAACTTCCTTCTAGTATTTATTTGGTAGAGGCTAGAAAAAAATTTAGAAAATTGAGAGGAGATACTATATAGTTTCTGGTTATTTGTTTTTGGTCTATTGTTTATCCAAAGATATTAAAACCAGCATTGCAAATAAAAACGAACCACTAATCACCAACAACTAAACAAATGTACATATACAACGTAACAATAAACATTGATGAAACGGTTCATGAAGAATGGTTAACTTTTATGGAAACGCATATTCCTGATGTTTTAAACACCGGCAAATTTATCTCTGCAAAATTCACAGAAGTTTTGGTTGAAGAAGATATGGGCGGCAAAACCTATTCCATTCAGTATACTGCAAATTCTAAAGAAGATTTAGAAGCTTACTACAAAGAAGATGCTGATAAATTAAAAGCAGAAAGTCTCAAAAAATTCGGCAGTAAAATGCTAGCTTTTAGAACAGAGTTAAGAATAATCAAGGAATTTTATCCTACAAATGTGAGCGATTAAAATGAAAAGATTCTTTTATCGAAATAGAAATTTAGTGCTAGTTTTAGGGATTCTATTATTAATTTCAGGTGCTCTTATGGGATATCTATTTTACGGAACAGAACCGCATGAAACTTATGGTGGTATTCTTTGCGGATTAGGCTTTGGTGTTTTATTGATTTATTTTTCTATAAAAGATTGATGCTAAAAATGTACTAAATTTTATGAAAATCATTTTTTTATAGCCGAACCATTGCCAGAGACTTAAACTCTTCGAAATGCTCTAACCGACATTCGTTGCATAAATTGTCTTTTCGACTTTAGCAATAAAGAATTTTAAAATCTAAATCTTAAACACAGTTTAAAATAAAAATAGCTCTATAAACTTTTCAAAATACAAAAGAAAGTCTTCGGCAAGTTCTCACTGACATTCGGTAAACTAAAATTCTCAAAATACTTTTAAGTACATAACTTCTATCCTAAAAACTAGCACCCAACCCAATAGAAAAAGCATCAATTTTAGAAACACCAATTTTAAAATGTTCATAACCAGATGAAATATGATAATTCTTTATATGATATTTTAAAAGCACTTTCGTTTTATGCACTTCTTGCTGATTAATGCTCGTCCATTTATGAGAAAAATCGATACTAATTGGTTTTGCCACAAATAATTCTGCACCAAAACCCAAACCAAAACCAGTTTTATCAACATCGCTACCAACATGCATTATTCCCAAACCAAACCAAGCTTCAAACCTTTGTGTTCTTATTCTGTAATAATTTATAAGAGCTGAATACAACGAAAAATTATCGGTTGTATTATTTACGTTTTCCGATAAATACAGATAATCAACATCCAAAGCAAAACGTTTTAAAAAACGAAAATTAACGCCCAAATTGTTGCCATATAAATTGCTGTTTTCTCTTACAAAATTGTTCGTAACATCAAATCTGCTAATCTTATAATTCATGGAATCTGTATAAATAAAATTACCATAACGTTGCTCTTTGTAAGGATAATTAGAAATTTCTGCATCATGCATGTTGCCGTTAAACTCCCAAGGAGATTCTATAGCCAACCCATAAGCCGTATAGGCAGCAGCAAACCACAAAATTCTTGCAAGAGGGTTTTCAATTTGAATATCATTATTGTTAGAACTTGTAGTTTTAGAAGTCCTTTTTCCAATATTCCCAGTTGATTTTTGGTCTTTTAAACTCTTTTTTCCTTTGTCTAATTTTCCTTCTTGAGAAAACGAAATGCTGCTAAAGCTGAATAAAAAGAGCGTAATGAAGAGAATTTTTTTACACATTTTGGTTGATTTAAAAGGCCATTCACCAATAATTATGCCGACAATACCTGTATATTTGTTTCAGAAGATTAAAAAGAACACATGTGTCTGTAAAAGCAAAAAAACATTTAGGTCAGCATTTTTTAAAAGATGAAAGCATTGCAAAAGATATTGCAGATGCCTTAACAGAAACAGGGTACGATGATGTCTTGGAAATTGGTCCAGGAATGGGCGTTTTAACCAAGTATTTACTGCAAAAAAAACCAAAAATCACGGTCATGGAATTAGACCGCGAGTCGGTAGCGTATTTAAGAGACGTTTTCCCGATAGAACAGCTCAACTTAAATACATCCAAAGAAAAATTTGAAATTATAGAAGGCGATTTTTTAAAGAAAGAAATTCAAGAAATTTTCCCAAAAAAGCAAGTAGCCATTATTGGCAATTTTCCATATAATATTTCTACTCAAATTGTTTTTAAAGCCATAGAAAATAGAGAATTTGTACCAGAATTTGCAGGGATGTTTCAAAAAGAAGTTGCCAAAAGAATTGCAGAAAAAGAAGGCTCTAAAGTATACGGAATTCTATCTGTTTTAACGCAAGCTTTTTTTGATGTTGAGTATTTGTTTACAGTACCACCAACCGTTTTTGATCCGCCTCCAAAGGTAGATTCTGGCGTAATACGATTCATCAGAAAAAAAGATTACTCGCTTCCTGTAGATGAAAAGTTGTTTTTTAGAGTGGTTAAAACCGCTTTTAATCAACGTAGAAAAATGCTGCGTTCTAGTTTAAAGTCTTTTAACCTATCAGATTCTTTAAAAGAAGAACCCATCTTTGCGAAAAGACCAGAACAATTATCAGTTAAAGAGTTTATTGTACTCACTCAAAAATTAGCAGCGAATGGTATTTGAAATTACCGATAAATTTTTAGACCACCTTTCTGAACTAATCATTTCTAATAAGCATACAGAGATAACAACATTATTTTCTGAAGTGCATTTTGCAGATATTGCAGAACTTTTAGATGAAGTAGATTTTGATGAGGCAATTTATATTATCAAACTTTTAGACAGCGAAAAAACATCTGAAATTTTAACAGAGATCGATGAAGTTACGCGTGAAAAAATCCTTGAAAACTTATCTGCAAAAGAAATTGCAAACGAAGTTGGTGAAATGGATTCTGATGATGCCGCAGATATTATTGGCGAACTTTCTGAAGAAAGACAAATACGTGTTATTAACGCACTTGAAGATCTAGAGTTAGCTGCCGATATAAAAGAATTATTGTCTTATGCAGATAATACAGCAGGCGCCTTAATGGCAAAAGAACTCGTAAAAGTATATGAAACTTGGACCGTTGCCGGCTGTATGCGCAGAATTAGAGGCCAAGCAAAAGAAGTAACCCGAGTGCACTCTATTTATGTGGTAGATAAAGAAGATAAATTGGTTGGCCGTTTGTCTTTAAAAGATTTAATTATTGCAAAATCTGACCAGCAAATTGCCGATATTTCTAAAGCGACTGTAGATGCTGTAAACGTGTACGAAAACGATTATGAAGTTGCAAGAATCATGGCAAAATACGATTTAGAGGCCATACCTGTTGTAAATGATCAAAACGTATTATTGGGTAGAATTACCATTGATGATATTGTAGATGTTTTAAAAGAAGAAGCAGAAAAAGATTACCAAATGGCTGCTGGTTTAACACAAGATGTAGATTCTGACGATAGTATTCTAGCGCTTACAAAAGCCCGCTTACCTTGGTTATTTTTAGGCTTACTTGGCGGTGTTGGTGCTTTTTTAATTATGGGTCTTTTTGAAAATACTTTTGAAGAAAATGCCGTTTTATTCTTTTTTACACCCCTAATTGCTGCCATGGCAGGTAATGTTGGCGTGCAATCATCCGCAATTATTGTGCAAGGTTTAGCCAACGACGACATAAAAGGTAGTGTCTATAAAAGATTGATTAAAGAAATGCTTTTAGCGGCTTTAAATGGCTTTATTTTAGCCCTTTTTCTATTCTTTTTTGTGTGGGCTTATGAAGGTAAAATAAACACAGCTTTGGCTATTTCGGCGTCTTTAGTAATTGTGATCATTGTTGCGGGTTTAATTGGTACGTTTGTACCTTTATTTTTAAATAAACGAGGTATAGACCCTGCAATTGCAACAGGACCATTTATAACAACCTCAAACGATATTTTCGGAATTCTAATTTATTTTATGATTGCAAAAATGATTTTAGGAATTTAGAAATTTTCTTTTTTGAAGCTATTTCCTGCTTTCAACTATATCTTTTTGTGAAAAACAAAAAGGATGCCGTTTCAATCAGGGCTAAACTTGTTAAAGAAGTTTTATCATTTAAAAGATGATACTTTGTACATAAATTATTCTCTTTTTTAAGGATACTTGGTGATGCTTTCTAACAAGTACTTAAACAACGTTTTATAGTTAAAGGTCGTTTAAACATAATTTTAGATTTGAATAATTCTTTCCTGATAAAAATTTTTCGAGCGTTTGTAAATTAGAACCTTTAAAAAAAATTGAATGAGATAACAGTGTTTTTCGACATAGTCAAAAAAAATTTTTGAGGTTAATTCTTTTACGGCTTTATAAAGTTAACTTTTCGTTATTAAGTCTTTTAATAAAAAAAAACATCTCGATACAATTTTGCGAAAAAACAAAATCACTCGATGTGACAGTGCGCAACTAGTAGCTATAAGAATAGCTGCTATCTGTTTGCTGAAAATTTATTTTTTTAGGAATTTTTTATCAAAGACATTGTGTAAAATGTACCTCATCGTCTAAACTTATAACAAAACTATTTCGCTCATAACAAAAAACATCTCGATACAATTTTGCGAAAAAGCAAAATCACTCGATTTGACAGTGCGCAACTAGTAGCGGTAAAAAGACCTGCTATCCGTTTGCTCAAAATTTATTTTTTCAGGAATTTTTTATCAAAGACATTGTATAAAATGTACTTCATCCTCCAAGCTAATAACAAAATTATCTCGATCATAACAAAAAGCATCTCGATACAATTTTGCGAAAAAGCAAAATCACTCGATGTGACAGTCAGGGCAGAATCATACTTTTATATTTAATATTTTGAGCAAATAGTCTTCATTCCATCCAGCTTCAAGCCTTTTACTTTTTACAGATAGTTTTTTAGAGTTTTCATTTTTCAGTAAGTTTAAAGCAAT
>NZ_VORR01000026.1 GCF_007997085.1 Polaribacter sp. IC066 | reverse complement strand
GATATAAAATTTAATCCGCCGTAAGCACTAATATTTTCTGTAGTTGTTGTAATTTTCACCTGTCAGGGTTTTCACCCAAGTTGGTGAAAATTATTGAGATGGAAAAGTCTTGTAACTACTATTTTTAAAGGACTTTCCGTTTCTTTTGAATTGAGACCTGCGGAGTTAAGGTTATATTAAACCCTACTGCATTCAAGTGTATTGCTTTATCGTTCCAATCGTTATACTCAGTTTTGTCAGGAAATGCAATAATTTTATACTCTTTTATAGGCTTCAAATTCTCGTATTTAAACCCTCCTTTCATTCCAGTAGCAACCCAAGTATATTGGGGTTTAAAAACACTCATTATAACGGCTGTCTTCTCGCTTTCTACGACTGCACAAGTCTTTTGGTTGGTTTCATTTATTAGGTGCAAACCAAATAAGCATTGATTAAGATTAAAATTTTGAAGTTTTAAGATACTGCGAACACTACTAATATAAGCTTTGCCGTTCGCTCGCTTTTGCCGTTTTCCTGTTTCAAAGTTGAATAACATAACTTTGCCATGCCTTACTTTTTCGTTCTCATCAATTTGCCAAAAAATAGTTGCACCGTTCCAATGCTTTGAAGTTCCTATTAAGTATTTTGAAACTGCATTTTTAACTTCATCAATAGTAAATACTGAATTTAGGAATTGAATAAAATTATTCTGTTTATAGTTTCGTCCGCTTTGGATCACTAAATTATAATCGTGAAGTGATGGTTCTGCTGGTGCAATATATTTGACTTCATAGAAATTTTTAAATTCAGATTTTGGCGTGCTGTGATACCTGCAATTTGTTTCACGGTCGCATCGCCCAAATTCATCGCTCAAATAGTTTCCTGTTTTAAATTCCACAAGTTTAACAAAAGTTTTCTTATTGCATTTAGGACAAACAAATTTTTTTGTGCTTTTGTCCAAATTGTATTTATATTGTTTCATCGCTTTATCGCTTTAAAGGGCTTTATTAAAGTGTCATTCATCGCTTTATCACTTTATAAGCGTACATATACGCTTAAAGTAAAGTGATAGAGCGATGAAATCAATTTTAATAAAAGTGATAGATTAATTATTTTTATGAAATTTTTCTGCTTCACAAACATCTTCAGTAGAAAATTCATCTTCGTCAAAAGTTCCCAGCGTATAAGCTCCTCTCGGCTTTTCTTGAAGCAACCAACCGTTATTTTTACAATCAGCAATTAATGAAGTGATAGAATTATTTGCCAGTGCTTTTCCTAATTGCTTTTTTGAAGCTAATTTAATTTGTGTTTCCAATTGCTTATAACCAAATTCAGCACCATTAATAAATACTTCAGTTAATACCTCATATTTTTTGAAGTCCTCCAAATCTGAAACATCAAACCTATTTTTTTTGGTTTCGGTTCTTAATTCAAAGTTTTCTGCCATTTTAGGAATACCAAATTCATTGATTTCAAAGGCAAATACTTCGGGTTCGGGGTTTCTGCATTGCAAAGGTGTTACTATCGAGATGTTGCTATCATTTTCAGATTTTGCAACCTCTAAAACGGTTTCGGCTTTATTGACTAACTCTGTGCCAATATGACCACGTGCGTTGGTATCACTTTTGTTTTGGTGTAATACCGTTACAATATGAATATTTCGTTCTTCAGTCCATTTTAATAGCTTGCTTACAATCATTGTAGCCTGCTCTTCATCGTTTATTGAAGTAACTAAATCCTTAATTCCGTCAATTATTACAAAACCTACTTTGTCATTACTTAATATTTCATTTTCAATAAATTCAAGGCGTTCGGATGGTGTTAAACTTCGCAAATAATACGTATGTAGATTTTTTGGTTCGGGTTCTTTAATTTGAGTACAAATACGCTTAACTGCGAGCTGTACGTGATACTTTCCTTGTTCGGTATCAAAGTATAAGACTTCATTTTTATCTGAGGGCAAATCGCTTGAAAATCGCCCTAAAACACTATCTTCTTTCAACGCTGTTGATACTGCAATATTTACATAAAATGATTTTCGGGATTTTGCTTTTCCTATTATTGCACTAAAATTTCCCAGCGTTCCTAAAATTTCGTTTCCGCTTTTTTTGGTATTGGCTAAACTCCATGCTATTTGAGGTGGTGGGATTATTTCAGTAACATCAATTTTATATTTAATGCTGTTTTTTCGGTGTGCTTCAATTTGTTTGCTTAAAATTGCCTGTTCCGTAATTGGTTCGGTGGTCATAGCGTTATCAATTGCATCGCTCAACTTTTTTGCCTGTGGTTTAGCATTACTCTCAAAGTTTTCTGAAAGCGTTACATTATTGTTTGTAATCAACTTTTTTAAATTTTCTTTGTTCTGCATAATCTAAAACATTTTTATTTGATTAGACTTTGGAAACAAATCAGGGTTTGTAGTTATAGCTTGAACAAAACGACCTGAACGACTACATTTTATTATACCAATTACAACTGCCTTGCCTTGTTTAATCCAATCGAAAATAGATTGTGTAACAACATAGGTTTGGTCTGTAAAACCTAATTCAGTAGCGACCATTCTACGGCTCATTGGTTTTTTATAAAGAAGTTTGTGTAGTTCTTTCTTATGGCATTTTTTTGTATCTTTACCTTTCTTGAAACTATTAAAATCAAGGCTTTGTGTATTATCAGTACTCATAGCCTTATTTGTTTAGAGGTTTCAAACTTGCTAATAACTCCGCCTTTTTATAGTATCTACGGTTACCAATACCATACGCTTTGACTTTGCCTTTATTAGTCCACGCCCATAAGGTACTGCTATCTATTTGAAGGAATTTGCACGTTTCTGTGCGTGTTAATAGCTCATCACGATTGTGGGTATTGAAAGTTTCTTTAAAGTCTGCTAATTGACTTTTAACGCCGTCTTTGATTAGTTGAGTTAAATCTGCGGTGTTTAAATTTTGTAATAAAATACTGTCTGCCATTTTTGCAATGTTTATGATTAATAACACTGCAAATATTGGTTTGAGTTTGTACCCTTAAAGACCATGTTTTGTACCTTTTTGGGTACGGTTTATGTCTTTGTTTTATTTAGCTAATATGTCATTGAAAATAATCATTCTTTTTGCGTTTGAATTTGCTTTTGGGTTTGTGAATTTTACTTTCTCAAATGAAATTTCATAAACTCTATTTATCCAATCTTGCATATTTGTATTACCTATGTTTTCGTGAATTAAACCTTGTTTTTTCATTACACTAAACATAAAATCAATATCAGTTCTTTGTCTTTTAGTGATGTCAAATTTATCAAACATACTTTGCCAAACTTCAAAGGCGTTATCTTTAAAAACATCATTGTGTAACTTCTTTTTGACCTCATCAGGTTTATTAGTTTCTATTTGTTGAGGTTTATTGTGTTTGGTGCTAAAATCGTTTTCAATACGTTTTATGCTATCTTCAAAGATTATTTTATACTTACTATGTATTTGATTGTGAAAGACGTTCTTCAAGTGGTCTATTGTGTCCTGTTTAAATTCAATTTTTTTATTACTATCTAATTTGTTGAAAATGTATTCATATTGCAATACATATTCATTGAGGTCAATAATAATATTTTGAAATTCATTTTTATTAAATTGTATTTTTTTTATAGAAGTACCCTTTAAAAAAAAACGCCCATACAGTAAGTAGTGATTGTAGTAATCAATATTATACATTTTTGCTTTTAATTGTTTTTTTCTTAAATAATTGCGGATAATATCGTTTTCAATTTCATCATACTGAATAATAGAGATAAAAGTTATTTCGGTTTTTGTAATATTATCAGGATTGTATTTTTTTAAAAATTGACTGTAAACCTCATCTATATTTGAGTAGTCTTCATTTAATTTGTGTAGAAAATCTTTTATCATATTTTATATTTATGTACCAAATGCACGTTAAAAAACCATTTTATTTTTTGCGTTAAAAGTAGTTTGTTATTTCAAGTGCCAAATCTTTATTGCTTTTACCTATGTAATTTAAGAACATTGCTTCGGTGCTATGTCCTGTAACGTAAATTAAATATGTAGTTGGTATTTTGCCGTAAAAATTGGTTGCAAAACTACGTCTGCCAATATGCGAGGTTGCTAGTTCCCATTTTTCGTACATTCCTGATTTTTTACGATAAACTTTACTATCTTTTTCAGTTTCAATCAACTTACTACCTTTTGTTAACTCATTGATTTCTGCTAATTGACAAACTGTTTTTATAAAGTCGTTATACTTTTGGTCTGAAATTAAATAAGGAAATTTACCATCTCGTTTTTTTAATATTTCTAAAACTTTAGGGTGTAAAGGAACAGTCATATTTTTACCTGTTTTCTTTTGAGTAAATTCAATTAATTGTTTGCCGTCTTCAATTCTTATTTGTTCATCAGTAAAACGCATAAAATCTGAAACTCTTTGCCCACAATATGCGGAAATGATTAACCAGTCTTTTGCATTGTCTAAACTATCAGTTAATTTTTCTTTGCTAATATTTTCTATTTTAGTTAAGTCTTCAAAGGTTAAATAAATCTTTTCAACTTTTGCACGTTCTATTCTTAAACTGTCTAACTGATGATGTGTTTCAAGTCCTAAAAATCTTGCCTTTTTACAAAAAGTCTTAATATGCACAAATTCTCTTTGAATAGTGTTTTGAGAATACATTCTTTCTTTTTGATAATTAACAAACTTATTTTTAAAACTATCATTTATGTTTTTGATTAATATTTTCTTTCCTGTAAAGGCTTCGTATTTAATAAGCTTGTTTTTTATTACTCTGCATTTACGTTTGTTCGTTTCTGTAATTTCGTTTTTACGATAATCAATATAAAAATCTATGAAGCTAATTAAACCAGTAGGAACTTCTTTTTCTTTTTGCGGTGGGTTGTAATAATAGTCAATTTCAGCCTGTAACCATTCTTTGTTTATAGTTTCTGCATTAACAGAATTAAAAGCCCTTAAAACGTGATTTTCAATTTTATTAAGTTCCGTATTAACTTCGGTTTGCTTATTTGTAACGTCAATGTCTTTTGATTTCTTTTTGTGTTGTTTACTCCAGTATATTTTTTCAGTTTCAAACTGTGTTTTTGCTCCAAAAGTATAATCGTTTCCTTTGTTACGATACAATAAACGCAATACTAAATTTGATTTCTCTTTTGTTGAGCGGTATAAAAAATTGATTGATGCCATACTTTGAAATTTAGAATACAAATATAAGAAATATGTATTGTATTTGTATGGTAAAACACAAACTGTTTAAAACCATTGCAAACTAAATAAAAGTTAATATCTTTGAAAAACCTTATGTATGTTTGATTTTAAAATAAATTATCAGTAAAATAAGGGTTTATAATATAGTGTAGTTTTGTGTAATTGTGGTGTGCTAGACACCTCAAAAAACGTTTCAAGAAATTGAAACGTTTTTTTTGTTAGTGAAACTCAATTTTAAAAAATAGCGAAGCCATGAATTTAAAATTGCCAGTTGAACCTGCTTGTCCGGTAGGTAGGCTAATCCCGCTTCATGTGTGGAGCTTGTTTCCGTATTTTAGCGAAATCTTTAGTTTAATACTCCGACGCTATGCTTTGCAATATTAAAAAGATATTTTTCTTTAAAATTAAGACAGCTTTGACTGCGTTTTTTTTTGATAACGGATTCTAAATAAAATCTTACGAATTCTCATTTCTTCAAGGTTTCCATTCTTAAAGTGCTATTTTTGGTTTGTGATATTAAATTCATCAACCATGAAAGCCAAGAATATACTTGCAACATTGCTAATTTGCCTGTTTATTTTTTCTTGTAAACAAGAGAAAACTAAAACCGATAACATTTATAAGTTCAAGGAATATATTAGTTTCACAACTTCTGGTGTTATTTCAGTTTCAAAAAAAATAAACATAAACCTTGCAAAAGAAGTTCAAGGTTGGGAAGCGAATCAAAAAATTTCTGCGGATATTTTATCGATCACACCTTTTGTAAGCGGAAAAATAGAAATATTTAATAAGCATGCTTTTATTTTTACACCTGACGAAAATTTAGAGGCAGATACCGAATATACCGTAACGGTAAAACTGTCTGAAATTTATAAAACCATTCCTAAAAAATTTGAAGACTACACCTTTCAATTTAAAACAATTACACCAAATTTTACCATTAAAACAGACGTTTTACAGTCGTATTCAAAGGAATACCAATATTTAGAAGGTGTTGTGCAATCTGCGGATATAATTACTTTAGAAAACGCAAAAACAGTAGTAAAAGCATCTCAAAAAGGAATCATTAAAAATATTGTTTGGAACGAATCTTACAAATCAGGAAAAACTTTAGAGTTTAAAATTGATAGCATTCAGCGTTTAGAAGAAGATTCTCAATTAAAGGTTCAGTGGAATGGAAAATCTATAAAAGCCGATAATAATGGTGAAAATGAAATTACAATTCCCGGTAAAAATAATTTTAAAGTCATTAATGTAAAGGTGAATAATACAGGAGAACAGTATGTTTCTATTAACTTTTCGAATACATTAAAAAACCAACAAAATTTTGATGGTTTGGTAACGATTCAAAATCTAAAAAAACCAAGATTTATCGTTAACGGGAACGAATTAAAAATATTTTATGAAGCTAAATTAACAGGGAGTGTTTTGGTTTCTGTATTTCAGGGAATTCGAGATGTTGATGATTATAAACTAAAGAATACCCATGAAGAAACTATTACTTTCGAGCAGAAAAAACCGCAAATAAGAGCGATTGCTAACGGAACGATTTTACCCAATTCCGCGAATTTAAAATATAATTTTGAAGCCATTAATATTCGGGAGGTAGACGTTAGAATTATCAAAATTTATGAAGAGAATGTGTTGCAGTTTTTGCAAGAAAATAATCTAAATAGTAATAATGAGCAAGCGATAAGAAGCGTAGGGAGAAGGGTTGCGAAAGAAACGATTACGTTAATCGATAATGAGCAAAATAACACGCAAAAATGGAAAGCCTATAGCATTGATGTTTCTAAAATGGTAGCTACTGAACCTGGAGCAATTTATAGAGTTGAGGTAAGTTATACTAAAAATCAAACGTTTTATAATTGTTCTGATTCAGAAACTAATAATGCTACAGAAGACTATTATTACGATGATGACTATTATGGAGAGGAATATGAAGATTATAGCGAAGTTGATGATGAAGAAGCAAGAGAAGAATTGTACTGGGATAATAAATTATACAATTATAAAAATCAAAATTATAATTGGAGAGAAAGAGAAAATCCTTGCCACGAGGTCTATTACAATCAAGATAGAATGATTGCTCAAAATTTATTGGCTTCCAATTTGGGAATCATTGTAAAACAAGGAGCTAGTAATTCTTACTTTTTTGCGGTGACCAACATTCTAAATACAAATCCCGAAATAGGCGCGAGTGTAAAATTATTTAATTTTCAGCAGCAAGAAATTGCATCAGGAATTTCAGATTCAGAAGGATTTGTGACCATCAATTCACCAAAAAATGCGGCTTTTGCCGTTGTTTCTAAAGATGAAAATAAAGGCTATATCAAGCTAAATGATGGAAACTCTTTGTCTTTGAGTAAGTTTGATGTTTCTGGCAGCAAAACTCAAAAAGGTTTAAAAGGCTATTTGTATGGAGAACGTGGTGTTTGGAGACCAGGAGATTCTTTGCACTTAACGTTTGTATTAAATGATGCCAATAATAAATTACCTAAAAATCATCCTGTAAAATTAGAAGTTACAGACCCAAGCGGAAAGTTGGTGTACAAAAAAATAACATCAGAAAATTTAAATAATTTTTACAAATTTTCGGTGACAACAGTACAAGAAGCAAAAACAGGAAATTATACGGCAAAGATTGCTGTTGGTGGTGCCAAATTTTACAAGACTTTAAAAATTGAAACGGTAAAACCAAATCGTCTAAAAATTAAAGTTGATTTCGAAGACGAAATTTTATCATCAAGTAAACCGGTAAACGGAACATTAGACGTAAAGTGGTTGCACGGAACGCCTGCAAAAAACTTAAAAGTCGAAATTAAAGCAAAAGTTTCTGCAACAAATTTTAGCTTTAAAAAGTATGAAAACTATGTTTTTTCAGATCCTTCTAGAACCTTTTCATCCGAAGAAATTACTCTTTTTGAAGGCAAGCTAGATGAAAATGGATTGGCTAAAATAAGTAATAAATTAACTGTTGGTACAAATGCTCCGGGCATGTTAAACGTTCAGTTTTTAGTAAGAGCTTTTGAAAATGGTGGCGATTTTTCTATGGATGCGTTCACCAAAAAATATGCTCCTTTTAAATCTTTTATAGGATTGAAATCGCCTGAAGCAAATAGATATGATTCGTTTTTTACAGATGAAAACCAAACTTTTTCTGTGATTTCTGTCGATGAAAAAGGAAATCCTATTCAAAATGATGAAATTGAAGTGCAGGTGTATCAAATAAAATGGCGTTGGTGGTGGAGTTCTTCTGAAGATAATTTATCGAGTTACACTTCTAGTAGTTACCACAAGCCTTATAGAACCATGAACGTGTCTACAAATTCTGAAGGAAAAGGTAGTTTTAATTTAAATATTTCAGACAACGACAGAGGACGATTTCTAATTAGAGTTTTAGATCAAAAAAGTGGACATGCAACAGGCAGGACCGCATATTTTTATAAAAACTGGTGGCAAAACTCCACTTCTGGAGACAAAGAGGCTGCAAAAATGTTGGTGTTTTCTGCGGATAAAGAAAAATACAATGTTGGTGAAACGGCTACCATTACATTTCCGTCAGGATCAAAAGGAAACGCTTTAATCAGTATTGAAAATGGCAGTAAAGTTTTAGAAACAAAATGGGTAAAAACAACCCAAGGAACAACACAAGTGCAAATTCCGATTACAAAAAAAATGGCACCTAATGTATTTGTAAATATTTCGTTGTTGCAACCACATCAGGTAACAGAAAACGATTTACCAATTCGTTTGTATGGCACAATTCCGATGCTGGTAGAAGATGAAAACACCAAATTAGAGCCTCAAATTTCGATGGCAAGTGAGTTACAGCCAGAAAAAGAATTCGTTGTAAAAGTGTCAGAAAAAAACAACAAAGCCATGACCTATAGTTTGGCCGTTGTGGAGGAAGGGTTGTTAGATTTAACACGATTTAAAACACCAAACGCATATGATGATTTTTATGCAAGAGAAGCTTTGGGTGTAAAAACTTGGGATATTTTTGACGATGTTATTGGCGCATATTCAGGAAGTATAGATCAGGTTTTTGCCATTGGTGGGGACGGAAGTTTATCAAAAGGAAAAAATCAAAAAGCAAACCGCTTTAAACCTGTAGTAAAATATTTAGGGCCTTTTTATTTAGAAAAAGGAGCCGAGAAATCGCATAAAATTACGTTGCCAAATTACATAGGTTCTGTGAGAACGATGGTTGTTGCGGGTGATGTTGAGAACGAAGCTTTCGGAAAAGCAGAAAAAGCAGTTGCTGTTAAGAAACCCCTAATGGTGTTGGCTACTTTACCAAGAAAATTATCGCCCAAAGAAAAAGTAACGCTGCCAATTGCCGTTTTTGCGATGGATAAAAAAGTGAAAAGCGTAAAAATTGAGGTAAAAACTTCAAACGGAATTGCTGTTCTTGGGAATAAGTTTCAAACTGTCAACTTTGAAAAGCCAGATGAAAAAATGGTGTATTTTGAGTTGGATGTTTTAAAAGCAAATGGCATCAATACCGTTGAGATTATTGCAACAGGAGGAGGAGAGAAATCGACTTACAAAGTGGAAATAGATGTTTTAAATCCGAATCCAATAACAGCAACTATCATTGATAAAACCGTTCAAGGAGCGCAAACACAAACCATTAATTTTGATACGTTTGGAGTGGAAGGTTCCAATTCGGCAATGTTAGAATTATCAACCATGCCTTCGATTAATTTCTCTGGTAGATTAGCCTATTTAATACGGTATCCTCATGGTTGTGTAGAGCAAACCACGTCAAGTGTTTTTCCGCAGTTATTTTTAAATGATTTATTCGATTTAACATCAGAAAAACGTACACAAGTTCAGCAAAATATAGAAAAAGGAATCGAACGGTTAGGGAATTTTCAAAAGGCAAATGGAGGTTTACCTTATTGGATGGGAGAAAATGATGTAAGTGATTGGGGTACAAGTTACGCTGGTCATTTTATGTTAGAAGCCGCACAAAAAGGCTTTATTTTACCCTTAACTTTTAAGTCTAATTTTATAAAATATCAAAAAAAGGCAGCAAGAGATTGGCGACCAAGTTACTCGAAATACACAGCAGACTTTGCACAGGCGTATAGATTATACACGCTAGCTTTGGCAGGAAGTCCAGATTTATCTGCAATGAATAGATTGCGGGAATTCAAGCAAATTACCAACGAAGCAAAATGGCGTTTGGCTGCGGCTTATGCTTTGGTGGGGCAAAAAGAAGCAAGTGAGGCTATCATTAAAACAGCGAATTTAAATTTTGAGAGTGCTAATTATCACAATTATGGTTCTTCAACCAGAAACACTGCAATGGCTTTAGAAACGATGCTGTTAACGAATGATAAAGGTGCAAAAGAATTGGCCAAAACGATTGCAAAACAATTGTCTAGCGATCGTTGGTTAAGCACACAAACCACCGCATATAGTTTGCTTTCTATCGGTAAAATGGTGGTGAAAAATGGCGGAAAGGCGATGGCTTTAAGCATCACAAACAATACTAAAACCGAGAAAATAACGACCAATAGTTCTTTTGTGCAAAGAAAAATCGAAGTAAAAGAAGGTCAGAATTCCATTACAATTAAAAACGATGACAATAATATTGTGTTTGCAAGAATCATAAATTCTGGAAAGTTGCCTCTGGGCGATGAACTTTCAGAAAGTAGAGGTTTAAGTGCTTCTGTGAGGTATAAAGACTTAAAAGGTAATCAGATTGATATAAAAGCTTTGAAGCAAGGTCAGGATTTTGTGGCTGAAATTACCGTGAGCAATCCTAAAAATGCAACTGTAAATGATATTGCTTTGACACAGATTTTTCCTTCTGGATGGGAAATTGTAAACACCCGTTTTACAGATTTTGGAAGCACCACCAAAAGCGAAGCACGGTATACGGACATTAGAGATGATCGGGTTAATTTTTATTTCGATTTGTATGAAAATCAAAATACATCAGACACAAAAACTTTTACCGTCTTATTAAACGCAGCGTATTTAGGTAGGTATTATTTGCCCGGAATTCAAGTAGAAGCTATGTATGACAATGATTATTTGGTGAGAACAAAAGGGAGTTGGGTGAACGTTATAAAGTAAGTTAAACCAACCTCCAAGGCTCCCTTTCAATCCTGCAAGGTTTCCTTTGAACCTTGTAGGTTTAATTAACAAATAAATTAAATACCTACAAGGTTTTTGAAACCTTGCAGGAGAAATTCGATACCTACAAGGTTTTTGAAACCTTGCAGGATGGATAAAAAAATCAAAATTGAAAATAACAAGCACAAAAACTTTCAATAGCAAGGGGCTTCAGCCCCTTGCCCATTTAATAATATATTTAAAAAGCCATAAAAAGAAAATAATTTTTGTGGTTGTTTTATTAATTTTATATGCATTTTGTTTACCGAAAAAATTATTTACAAAACCAACATCCACCGTAATTACAAGTTCTAAAAACGAGCTTTTAGGAGCATTAATAGCAAAAGATGGTCAATGGAGATTTCCGCAGAATGATACAGTTCCAGAGAAATTTAAAACCTGTTTAATTCAGTTTGAAGATGAATATTTTTATCAACATCCTGGTTTTAACCCTGTCTCTATTTTTAAAGCATTCAAACAAAATTTAGCATCAGGAAGTGTAAAAAGAGGCGGAAGTACTATTACGCAACAAGTAATAAGATTGAGCCGAGATAACAAGTCAAGAACGTATGTTGAAAAGCTGAAAGAATTGTTTTTGGCAACACGTTTAGAGTTTAGAGCATCTAAAGAAAAGATTCTTGCTTTTTGGAGTTCTAATGCGCCTTTTGGAGGCAATGTTGTGGGTTTAGATGCGGCTTCTTGGCGCTATTTTAATAGAAAACCGACCAACTTATCTTGGTCTGAGTCTGCAACTTTAGCGGTGTTGCCTAATGCACCAAATTTGATGTATCCCGGGAAAAATCAACAGAAATTAGAAGCAAAAAGAAATCGTTTATTAAAAAAGTTATTGACTAAAAATGTCATTGATACGCTGACTTATGAATTATCAATTTTAGAAGAAATTCCTGAAAAACCTTATAATTTACCACAAATTGCACCTCATTTATTACAAAGAATTCACAAAGTAAAAAAAGGTGAAATTGTAAAAACGACCATTGATAAGCGTTTACAAACGCAAACAAATGCAATTGTTAAAAATCAGTATCATCAATTGAGTAAAAACGGAATTCATAATATTTCTGTATTGATTTTAGATGTAAAAACAAGAAAGGTATTGACTTATGTTGGGAATTCGCCCACCACAAATAAACATCAAAAAGATGTGGATATAATAACCAAACCAAGAAGTACAGGTAGTATTTTAAAACCATTTTTATATGCGGCTATGTTAGATAGTGGCGAATTATTGCCAAATACTTTGGTCGCAGATATTCCTACGAATTATGGTAGTTATCAGCCTGTAAATTTTGATAAAAAGTATTCAGGAGCAGTATCAGCAAAATTGGCGTTGTCAAAATCTTTAAATGTGCCGACGGTAAGAATGTTGCAAAAATTTGGTTTGGAAAAATTTCATGACTATTTACAAAAACTGAAGTTGAAAGATATTAGCAAAAGCGCAAGTTATTACGGCTTAACGCTTGCTTTAGGTGGCGCAGAAAGCAACCTATGGGATTTATGTAAAAGCTATGCATCGATGGCATCCACACTAAATCATTATACAGAAAATTCTAGTAGATATTTTACAAATGAATTCTGCGAGCCTACTTTTTATGCAGATTCAACAATAGATTTTGGGAAAAAATCACCAGAAAAAATTATTTTTGATGCCGCTTCGATCTACCTAACTTTTGAAAGTTTAAAAGATGTAAACAGGCCAAATGCTGAACAGAACTGGGAGTTTTTTGATTCGTCAAAACAAATTGCATGGAAAACAGGCACTAGTTTTGGTTTTAGAGATGCTTGGGCAATTGGCGTCACAAAAGACTATGTTGTTGGGGTTTGGGTTGGAAATGCAGATGGAGAGGGAAGGCCGGGTTTGGTTGGTGCACAATCTGCAGCGCCAATTTTATTTGATGTGTTTGATAAATTACCAAATTCAGATTGGTTTGAAAAGCCTTTTGATGAAATGACCGAAATAGAAATTTGTATAAAAAGCGGATTTAGAGCAACCGCAATTTGTGAAAGTAAAAAGCTAGAGTATGTTCAGAATTCAGGTTTAAAAACAGCGCCTTGTCCTTTTCATGTGCTTATAAATATTGATAGATCAGAAAATTATCAGGTAAATACTTCTTGTGAATCTTTAGAGAATATCGAACAAAAATCGTGGTTTGTATTGCCACCATTAATGGAATATTACTACAAGGATAAAAATCCGTTTTATAAAGTGATGCCAAAATTTAGAAAGGATTGTTTGGGAGCTGTTAAAAATGGAATGAAATTTATCTATCCAACAGAAAAAACCACTGTTTTTTTACCTAAAGATTTTGATGGAAAAAAGAACGAGCTTATTTTAAAAGTAGCGCACTCTAATAGAGAAGCAACTTTATATTGGTATGTAAATGAAACGTATGTTGGCACAACAAAAGAAATACATGAGTTGCAAATAGTACCTAAAATTGGCGAATACAATCTTACTGTTGTTGATGATTTTGGCGAGGAGATCGAACAAAAAATAACGATTAGAGAGTAATTTTTTGTTAAAATATTTACAGTTTTATTAACAAAATAACATCAATTTTTCTTCACCTTTGTAAAACTAGTACATTGTGAGTTTAATAATTATGATTTAGTTGATATGTTGTTTTTAACATTGTCAAAACTATTTTAAACCTAGAAGATGAAAATATACCCTATAGAAACTGGTAATTTTAAATTAGATGGCGGCGCAATGTTTGGTGTTGTGCCCAAAACGATTTGGCAAAGAACAAATCCTGCAGATTCCAATAATCTAATAGACATGAGTATGCGCTGTATGCTTATTGAAGATGGCAACCGTTTAACGTTGATTGATACAGGTTTAGGGGCAAAACAATCAGATAAGTTTTATAGTTACTATTATTTATTTGGCGGGTTTTCTTTGGATGCTTCGTTAAAGAAACTAGGTTTTCATAGAGACGATATTACAGATATTTTTCTTACACACTTACATTTTGATCATTGTGGAGGGGTTATTGAAAGAACCAAAGACGGGTTGCTAATTCCTGCTTTTAAAAATGCTAAAGTTTGGTCTAATGAAGAACATTGGCAATGGGCAACAGAACCCAACCCAAGAGAAAAAGCATCGTTCTTAAAAGAGAATATCAATCCGATAAAAGAAAACGGACAGTTAAATTTTATCAACAAAAACGCCAAAGATCAAATTGGTTTTGATGTTTTATTGATGGACGGGCATACAGAAAAACAAATGTTGCCAAAAATTGCATATCAAGGAAAAACATTGGTTTTTATGGCAGATTTATTACCAACAACTGGGCACATTCCGCTACCCTATGTGATGGGTTATGATACAAGGCCTTTGTTAACGATTCAAGAAAAAGAAGTTTTTTTAAATGAGGCTGCAGACAATGAGTATTACCTTTTTTTAGAGCACGATGCTTACAATGAAATTTGTACCGTAAAACATACAGAAAAAGGAATACGATTAGATACTACACATACATTTTCAGAAATTTTTAATTAAGATATTATAAAAATGAAGCACATAAATTCATTTATTGGTTGCGCTGCACTTGCGCTTATTTTTGCAGGTTGTTCCGTTACCCAAAAAGTTACTACAGTTCCAGTTTTTAATGAAATACTAACAACTCCTGCTAAAAAAGTAGCGTTGACAGATGAAGAAATGAAAACTTGGTCTCATGCAGATATTGAGAAAGATTCTATTGCTGGTATGAGTTTAGAAAAAGCTTATAAATTTTTAAAAGGTAAAAAAGGCAAAGAAATTATTGTTGCCATTGCAGATTCTGGTGTTGATGTGGAACATGAAGACTTAAAAGATGTGGTTTGGATAAACGCTAAAGAAATAGAGGGTAACAATAAAGATGATGATCAAAACGGTTATGTGGATGATATTTTTGGATGGAATTTTTTAGGAAATGCAGCTGGTAAAATTGTAAATGCAGATCAACTAGAAATTACAAGAATTGTTAAAAAAGGTAGAGCACAATTTGCTGCTAAAAAAGCTTCTGAAATTGCTAAAAAAGATGAAGAATCTTATCAGGAATATTTAAAATTTGAGGATGAATTTATTGCAACGATAACAGAGAAAAACTATGAAATTCAAGAAATGGAAGGCACTTTATCTAATTTAAAGCGTGTTCAAGAAGATTTTGATGCCGTTAAGAAATTCGCTAAAAAAGATACTTTAACCGAAACTATTTTAGAAAAATTAAGTCCGTCTAGCCTTAAGCTCGTAATGCAAGTTAATAATGTTCAAAATATTTTGAAACAGGATATGAAAGAGGCAGGTTTAAAAGAATATTATAGTCAAATTAAAGACTACACAAAAGAAATTAAAAAAGCTATGAAAGGCTATGATTTAGAACTAAATGTTCGTCAATCTTTGGGAGATGATTTATTTGACATTACCGATAAATTTTATGGAAATAATAATGTAATTGGTAACAAGGATTTAGAAAAACATGGAACACATGTTGCAGGAATCGTAGCTGCATCAAGAAATAATAATTTGGGAGCGGTTGGTGTTGCAAACAATGTAAAAATAATGACGGTTAGAGTTGTGCCCGATGGGGATGAGCATGACAAAGATGTTGCTTTAGGGATTAGATATGCAGTAGATAATGGCGCAAAAATTATCAATACAAGTTTTGGTAAACGTTTTTCACCCAACAAAGAGTGGGTTTATGAGGCTTTAAAGTATGCAGAACGCAAAGATGTCTTAATCGTAAATGCAGCGGGGAATGAGGGTAAAGATATGGATGTAAGAAAAAGCTATCCAACAGATTCAGATGATTTATTAACCGAATTTACTAACAATGTAATTACAATTGGTGCAAGTAGTTTGTATTTTAATGAAAAATTACCTGCGGATTTTTCTAATTATGGAAAAATAAATGTGGATGTTTTTGCGCCAGGAGTAGATGTGTATTCCGCCGTTCCGAAAGATGAATATGAACCCTTAAGCGGAACTTCAATGGCAGCGCCATCAACATCTGGAGTTGCTGCATTAATTCGTTCTTATTACCCTAATTTATCAGCAAAAGAAGTAAAGTATATTTTGATGACTTCTGGTGTAAAAGTTAATTTTGAAGTAATTAAGCCCGGTTCTCAATCCCCAGAAAACCCTGAAGGAGAAATGATCTCTTTTTCAGATTTATCAGTTTCAGGGAGAGTAGTAAACGCATACAATGCTTTAAGATTAGCAGATTTTTTATCCAACAAAAAATAAGACTGAAACATATAGAGAATCTTAATGTTTTTAATTAAATCAACCAATAAATAAATTTTAAAAATGAGAAAAGTATTTTTTTTATTATCACTACTAATCATCATAATTTCATGTGCAGAAACTAAAAATGTTACGCATTTGCAAAATAAATTGTCTTCTAGTGTTGATGGTTATTGGCAACAGCATGTAGATTACACTATGGATATTGATATGAATGTATATAATTATCAATATAAAGGAACACAAAAACTAGTGTATACTAATAATTCTCCAGACGATTTAGAAAAGGTTTTTTATCATTTGTACTTCAATGCATTTCAGCCAGACTCTCAAATGGATGTTCGTTCTTTAAACATTGCAGATCCAAGTTCTAAAATCGGAGATAAAATCTCGAAATTATCACCTTCTGAAATTGGCTTCATTAAGGTAAATTCTTTGGAACAAAATGGAGCAGCAGTTTCTTTTGAAACCGTAGGAACGATTTTAGAAGTGACGCTAAATAAGCCTATTAAAGCTGGAGAAAGTGTAACTTTTGATATGATTTTTGATGCACAAGTGCCAAATCAAATTAGAAGATCTGGAAGAAATAGTGCAGAAGGTGTCGCTTTATCGATGTCGCAATGGTATCCTAAAATGGCGGAATATGATTTTCAAGGGTGGCATACACCTCCTTATATTGCGCGAGAATTTCATGGGGTTTGGGGAGATTTTGACGTAACTATTCACATTGATAAAAACTATGTGATCGGCGGTTCTGGATATTTACAAAATCCGCAAGAAATAGGTCATGGGTATGAAGATATTAGTAAACCTTTAAAGGTTGCCAATACAGACAAATTATCTTGGCATTTTAAAGCGCCAAATGTGCATGATTTCGTTTGGGCTGCAGATCCAGAATACAAGCATGATATTTTAAAAATGGAAAACGGAATTGATTTACACTTCCTATACAAGAAAAATCTTGAAAAGAAGTATTTAGAGAATTGGAAAAATTTGCAGCCAAAAACAGCAGAATTAATGACTTATTTCTCTAAAAATGTTGGTCAATATCCCTACAAACAATATTCTGTAGTGCAAGGTGGAGATGGCGGAATGGAATATGCTATGGCTACTTTAATTACTGGTAAACGTAAATTTGGCAGTTTATTTGGAGTTACAGCGCATGAAATGGCACATACTTGGTTTCAGTTTTTGTTAGCGTCTAATGAAAGTTTACATCCTTGGATGGATGAAGGTTTTACATCGTATATTTCTAACAAAGCAGTAAATGAAATTCTGAATGAAGGTGAAGTAAATCCACATTTAGGCTCTTACACAGGATATAGAGCTGTTGTTTTAGCGGGTTATGAAGAGTCTTTAGCTACGCATGCAGATCGATATAATACCAATACGGCGTATAGTGTTGCTAGTTATTCTAAAGGGAATATTTTCTTATCGCAATTAGAGTATGTAATTGGTAAAGAAAATGTTGCAAACGGTCTTAAAAAATATTTTACAGATTTTAGTTTTAAACATCCAACACCAAATGATATCAAGCGTTCTATGGAAAAAGTTTCAGGAATTCATTTAGATTGGTATTTAAATGAATGGACGCAAACGACACATACTATCGATTACGGTATCAAATCGATTGAAAATAGAAAAGTAACTTTAGAAAGAATTGGTCAAATGCCAATGCCGATAGATGTAGAAGTGACGTATAAAGATGGTACTAAAGAAGATTTTAATATACCATTAAGAATCATGAGAGGATCTAAGCCAACGGCTGCAACTGTATTGGAAGATTGGACTTGGGCGCACCCAACATATACCTTTCAGGTTTCTAAAACGGTTAAATCTGTAAGTATTGATGCCAGTGGTTTAATGGCAGACATTAATTTAGAGAACAACACGCTTACAAAATAACGAGTATGTAATTTAAATGAAAAGAGGTTTTACGCATGTAAAACCTCTTTTTTATTGAATAAGTTCTTCTATTCTTTCATTCGGAATAAATCCTTTTAATATTAAAAAGACACCACACACAATTAAAATAATACCCATTATTTTTTTTACGCGGTAAATTACTGCGGGGGTCATTTTGTCTTTTAATTGTTTGGCTAAAAATATTTTGCCCAAATCAGTGAGAAAATAAGCAACAATAATTACAGAAAAATATAGAAAAATGGCATTTTGATTCATGTGCAAAGTGGGGCCAATCACTAAAACGGTTCCTAGCCAAAAAGCCAAAACCCCAATATTTATAAAGTTTAAAAAGTAGCCCTTTAAAAATAATTTAAGATAATTATTTTTCACGATTGGCACGGCAATGCTTTTAGCAGATGCAATAGCTTCTTTTTTATTTTGGCTATCAAAATAGGTGATTAAGCCGTATATAATTAAAACCAAACCACCAATAAAAAATAATCTTGGGTCGTCTTTAATCTTTTCTAGTAAAGATCTACTACCATAATAGGCAATTAAAATAAAAGAAATATCACCAAGAATAACACCTAAATCAAAAACAATAGCAGCTTTTGCGCCTTTTAAAATACTGGTTTGAATGAGCATAAAAAAAACAGGACCTATCATGAAAGCCATGAAAAATCCTATTAGAATTGCATTTTTAAAATCGTAAATATCCATGTTATAAAAGTATGATATTAAATTTTAGATAGTAGAAGTAACCTTTATGCATAAAGATTTTTATTTTATTACTTCTAATATGTATTATTTTTACTTCACCTTTTATCTATACGTCATCAAAATCAATCGTAATTTTTGAGGTTGTAGGATGTGCCTGACAGGTTAAAATTAAACCTTCTTCAACTTCACTATCGGTTAAAATAGAGTTCTTTACCATAATGGCCTTTCCTTCAGTAACTTTTGCCAAACAAGAACTACAAACCCCGCCTTGGCAAGAATAAGGAGGATCTAACTCGTTACGCAAACTTGCTGCTAAAATATCATCAGTTTGTTGCATGGTAAACGTCGTTTTTTCCTCGTCTAACAATACCGTAATTTCTGTAGTTCCTTCTTTTATTTCAGAAACAGCTTCTTCATCAATAGAAACCGTGAAGAGTTCAAAATGGATGTTTTCTTTAGCTATTTTGTTATCTTTAAGTGTTTTAGAAACAGTATTAATCATTCCTTCTGGTCCGCATAAAAAAGCCGCATCAAAAGTGGTTTCTTTGTACATGTTTTTTACGAAGTAGTTGGTTACACTTTTATCGATTCTACCCTGTAATTCATTTTTTACATTTTCTCTACTAAAGATATAATGCAATTTAAATCTTCCTGAAAAAGACGCCTTTAGCGCATTTAATTCTGAATAGAACATGGTTTCATCGGCAGATTTATTTCCATAAACGAGCGTAAAGTTAGATGTTGGTTCATTTTCTAAAACCGATTGTGCCATTGATAAAATCGGTGTAATACCAGAGCCAGCCGCAAAACCAATATAATTTTTATTAGGTTCAGGTTTCAGTAAAAAACGCCCTTCAGGAGCTGTAATTTCTATCTCGTCTCCTGCTTTTAAATGAGAAGTTGCGTACGTAGAAAACACGCCGTTTTCTACTGCTTTTATAGAAACTCTAAGGTCGCCACTTTCTGGAGTAGAACAAATTGAATACGCACGTCTTGTGAGTGCGCCTTTAATTTCTGTTTGTAACGTAATGTATTGACCCGCCGTGAACTGAAAATCTGATTGTAAGTTTTCAGGTATTTTAAATAATACAGAAACCGAGTTTGCGGTCTCTTTTTTTACTTCTTGTATGTGTACTTTGTGAAATATTGCCATAAATGTATTAGACTAAATTTTTTGCTATTAAATATTCAGCTATTTGAACTGTGTTTGTTGCAGCACCTTTTCTTAAGTTATCGGCTACAATCCACAAATTTAAGGTATTTTCTTGAGATTCATCGCGTCTAATACGCCCAACAAACACTTCATCTTTATTGTGTGCATTAATTGGCATTGGGTACACATTATTCGCTAAATCGTCTTGCACAATAACACCAGGTGTTTCCGATAAAAGTTGGCGCACTTCATCAACATCAAAATCATTTAAAAATTGCACATTTACAGCTTCAGAATGTCCGCCAGCAGTAGGAATTCTTACAGCAGTGGCAGTGACAGAAAAAGAAGCATCGCCTAAAATTTTCTTTGGTTCTTTTACCAATTTCATTTCTTCTTTGGTGTAGCCGTTTTCTAAAAAAACATCGCAATGAGGCAATGCGTTTCTGCCTATTTTGTGAGGATACGCCATTTCACCATCAATACCAGCCTCTTCATTATCTAATTGCTGCACGGCTTTTACGCCAGTGCCAGAAACAGATTGGTAGGTAGAAATCACCACCCGTTTCATTTTATATTTTTTATGCAAAGGCGCTAAAGCCATCACTAGTTGAATCGTAGAACAATTAGGATTCGCAATAATTTTATCATCCGCAGTTAAAACATTACCATTAATTTCTGGAACAATCAATTTTTTCGTCGGATCCATTCGCCAAGCAGAAGAATTATCAATTACCGTAGTACCAACTGCTGCAAATTTTGGTGCCCATTCTAAAGAAGTATCACCACCAGCAGAAAATAAAGCAATATCTGGGGTCATTTTTACGGCATCTTCTAAAGTAACCACAGTATACTCGTTTCCTTTATAGGTTAGTTTTTTACCAGCAGATCTTGCAGATGCTACAGGAATTAATTCTGTGATTGGTAAATTACGCTCTTCTAAAACTTTTAACATTACTGTGCCAACCATTCCTGTTGCGCCTACTACTGCTACTTTCATTACTTTTTTATTTTGTATTGCAAAGATGAGAACAAATTAAAATATGACCATTATTTTAATAAATATTTACCAATATAATTTGGATTGTTTAAAATTTAACTTTTTTAAATCCTCGTCTTTGTATAAGAAGTATGACTGAAGCAATCTGTAAATTGCTACCAATTATTTTTATTTGTTGCTACCTGCCTGGCCGGTATACAGGTTTCCAGCTTTCCACTATATCTTTTTTATGAGAAATAAAAAAGGATGTCGTTTCGATCTGGGCTAAACTTATTTGCTAGCTTTTAGCATTTTCAAGATTACATCATGATAAAAATTTGTGTTTAAATAAGAACTCGCAATTTTGTCTTTTCGATTAAAGGGAGAAATTACATAAAGTTTTGTAGTCTTTTATACATTAGTATTATGGGATTTCTCCCAAAAGGTCGAAATGACAAGATAATGGAGAATTGTTTTTTTAAAGAACTCTTATTTAATTTATAGATTGCTTCAATTTGCAAAAAAGCAAACTTCGCAAAGACTAGTATTAAGCAGTTATCCGTGAAAATATGTGAAACCTGTTTTAAAAATTAAAAAATCACGTTAAAAATTGTAATTTTACGGCCTATTAGAAATTATAAATCAACAAAAGCTGAAAATATTTATTCTTAAAATAAGTTTAAAAAGTTCAGCATAAAAAAAGTATAGCATGCAACTGTACAATAAGTTAAGCGCCATAAAACGCGCTGCGTTAATTGATAAAGCGGGTAAAGATAGAATTACCATTTCTTTTTATCGATATTATCACATTAAAAACCCACAAATTTTAAGAGATAAGTTATTTTTAGAATGGAATTCTTTAGATGTTTTAGGACGTATTTATGTTTCTTACGAGGGTATTAATGCACAGTTATCCGTACCATCAGAAAATTTTTACAAGCTAAAAAATCAAATAGACACTATTTCTTTTCTAAAAGATATTCGTTTAAATGTAGCTATTGAACACAATAATAAATCATTTTTAAAACTAAAAATAAAGGTTAGAGACAAGATTGTCGCCGATGGTTTAAATGATAAAACGTTTGATGTTACCAATAAAGGAGTGCACTTAAATGCAAAAGAGTTTAACGAAATGTTGGCAAATACCAATACGGTTTGTGTAGATATGCGCAACCATTATGAGAGTGAAATTGGTTATTTTGATGGCGCGCTAACGCCAGATGTAGACACGTTTAGAGATTCTTTAGACATTATTGAAGAAGATTTAAAAGACAACAAAGAAAATAAAAATTTGTTGATGTATTGTACGGGCGGAATTCGTTGCGAAAAGGCTTCTGCGTATTACAAACACAAAGGATTTAAAAATGTTTTTCAATTAGAAGGGGGTATTATAGAATATACACGCCAAGTAAATGACGAAGGTTTAGAAAATAAATTTATTGGTAAGAATTTTGTTTTTGATCAAAGAAGAGCAGAAAAAATTACAGATGATGTAGTTTCTAATTGTCACCAATGTGGCCAACCTTGCAACACACATACAAATTGTGCCAATGAAGGATGTCACTTGCTCTTTATTCAATGTGATGCCTGTTCAGAAAGCATGGAAAATACCTGCTCTACAGATTGCCAAGAAATGATTCAATTATCTTTTGAAGTTCAAAAAGAATTGAGAAAAGGGAAATTTGCCAGTAACAAGATTTTTAAAAAAGGTAGGAGTGAAGTTTTGACATTTAAAAATAGTATTGATTAAACTTAAAAAGACTTCGAAATTGAGGTCTTTTTAAGCTTTATTTTAATTTTTTGTAAGAAAGCAACTTATTTTAATATCATAATTTTGCTAGTTATAACTTACCAAAATTGTAAGTTAAATTTAAATAAGGCACTATAAAACTAGAACCATCTACAAAATATTCTGTAATAGATGACGTGTATGTACCTAAAATTAGGTTTAATTTATTTTTTTTATAACCTAAAGCAAAATTCCAAGGTTCATAAGCTGTGTCTTGTTTACTAAAAGCGGTTATTGTTGGGTTTCCACTATTATCAAAAAACCTAGTTTTTGTTTCAAATTCTGTACCTCTGTTTAAAAATGATTTTCCTAACCTTACAAAAAGTTCAGCTTCTTTAAATACCTTAAAATGATAATCTAAATAAAAATGATACCCAAAAATTAAATCGTTTTTAGCTGGACTATACCCAAAATCTCCTGATATTTCAGTAGATCTTTGAGTAATAATATCGTAACGAAATGAGTTTGAAAATCCAAGTGATAAGTTTTTAGTTATAAAATAGTTTAAACCAAAATTTAATGCTGTACCAGAACTTTGTGCATCAACAGAAATAGCACCTCTAGTATTAATAATATCAAGTTCAGCACCATTTTGATATATTGGTGTAATTCTATATTCTACACCAGCATTAAAAAATAATTTTCCTTTTCTATTTTCAATATCATAAGAATTTTGTGCAAAAGATTGAAGTGATATTATCAAAGTTAATATGGTAATAATGTTTCTCATATTATAATATTTTAACCCATTGGTTTAAACCAATGGTTTTTAATTATTTCAAAATTTATTTTAAATTTATTGTAAAGAACATAACAATTACGTTCAAAAAAACATCCAAGAAAATCTTCTTGGTAAAGTTCGGTAAAAAAGAATGTGCGCTAATTATAAACACTTTTTTTTAATTGCCAGCAAGTTTTTAGGAATGGGGGATCAAGTCATTATTAAAAACTTATAAATTTTGAAAAAAAATGGAAACAAACAAACAAAAACTTGCTTTTTTACAAAAAACTGGGTGAAGACACAGGTAAATTTATTGATATTTTAATTTTTAGCTAGTTTTTTAGGAAATGAGATAAGATAAATTAAAAACGATACTCCATTTTAAGTAAAATATATCTTGATAGTAATCTAATTTCTGTGGTAGATGAACCAAAATCGCTAATAGAAAAGTTTCTAAATTTTTGAGTATTGAAAAGGTTTTTGCCAGAAATACGTACCGTTAATTTGTCTTTTAATAACTTATAAGTTGCTTCAGCATCTAAAAAATAATAAGTGTTGTCATTTTCTAAATTGCCAAAAAAGTAACGTTCAGATTGCAGGTTAATATCAAACTTGTCACTAAAAAGAAAGGATAGATCTAAAAAAGAAGTGTTATCCGTAAATGAATTTTTGATGGTTGTTTGTATTGAGTTTGTATTCCATTTTGTACCAAAGTGATAATTAAATACCCCCGCAAAACCAGAACGCATTTCAACTCCATAATTGTAACTTTCTGATGTAATTTCTCTTAAATTAGAGTTATTGATGATGTTTTTGAAATTATTTTTAGAATAACTCAAATCTAATTTTAGGTTTGATGATATAAAGTTAAAATAATAATTAATATTAGTATTGATGCTTAAAAAGGCACGATCTTCTATTAAGATTTTTTCGTTTTGAGCGTAATTTTGTTGAATAATAGCATTGGTAGAAAAGAAATCATAATTCTTATTATAGATAAAAAAGGTATTGGCAAAAAAGCGTTCGCTCCAATTGCCTAACTGATAATTAAAAATAAAATTCGAGGAATTCAACTGATTAAAATTCCCTGTTCCTTTATTAAATGATCGAAAACCAGTTAACACAAAATCATCATAAACATCTAAAATGCCAGCATTTCTATAATTATAGGAATAGGAAGACATAATCTTATTTTTACCATTTATTTTCCAATCTAAACCAAAACTTGGGTTTATAAAAAATGGAGTTTCATCTTTTACTTCAAGTTCAGTTTCCAAACGATTGTATAATTGATGAAAATCTAATTGACCAACAAGGGCAAAATCTTTTATTTTGTATCGGTATTTTGTTTTTAGATAACTGTTATTTGTTGAATAGGTTGTTTCATTTTGATAATCAGCTGGGCTTTCAATACTATTTTCATCTTCTAACAAATTAAAAACGGTTTTTAAATGATCTTTTCTAAATTCGTTTCCTAGTTGTATTTCTAATAAATTGCCGTTTTCTTTTCTATCTAATAAATGTGCATTTACACCACCAAAAGTCATTTTATTGGTGCTTTGTTGGGTTACATTATTTGCGTTTGTAGCATTTGGAAATAAATCCTCATAAAAAAACTGATTTATAGTATAATTTTGAGGCGTTTCTTCATTAATAAACCTTCCAGTTAAAAGAAAAACTTTCGTGTCTTTAAATTTATTAGTATAATTTATTTTTTGGTCAAAAAGTTGATTATTGTTTTGAAGAGTTTGTAGAGTTGCATTGCCATTAAAATTTAAATCAGAATTTGCATCAGAAAAGCCATCATTGTATTTTGTAACACTTTCTAACATTTTTGTGTTAGAAATATTGTAGGTAAAATCAAGTTTTCCAAAACCTATTCTCTTTTTATTACGCAACGTAAAATCTTCTGTATTGGTAAAGTTGATGTTGTTTGTGTCGAAGTTTTCGATACTATTTCTAAAAAAATCAGTTTCATCCCAATTAAAAAAGCCGAGTGTTTTTATTTTTATTTTTTTCGTAGGATTAAAAATGGCATTTAAAGAGAGTAATTCTGCATTGTTAAAATTAGTTCTGCTTCTTTTAAAGTTTAAATTTCCAGCAGATAAATCCAACAAATTCCCAACTTGCATATCATCACCAATACTACCAGGCTCATTTCCTCTAAAAGGTCTTATTAGATTTTCAATATCGCCTGTAGCATCAATACCAATATTGTTAAGGTTGGTTAAAAAATAATATTTATTTTTTTTACCAAAATTCATTAAGTTCCCTTTTAGTTCATAAAAGCTGTCATTCCCCAAACCAATTGTGGTATTGCCAAACCAAATCCGTTTGGCATCATCTTTCATTTTTAAATTTAAAGCAACTTTATCACTTTCTTCAACGCCTTTTAATAAACGGTTGTTAGAATATCTTTTTAAAACTTCTACTTCTTCAATTGGGTAAGCAGGCATATTTTTAGAAAGTATTTTATAGCCTTTTTCAAATAAATCATCCCCATCAATCATTAATTTTTCTATTTCTTGATTGCCAACTTTTATAGTGCCTTTGCTATCGATATTTAAACCCGGTATTTTTTTTAGTAAGTCTTCTACAGTTTGTTCTGTACCATTTACAAAAAACTTAGTTTTAAAAGTTATGGTGTCTTTTTTTACTTTAATAGCTTTGTCAGCTGCAATAATAACCTCATTTAATTCAAAAGGTTGCTCTTCTAAAATTGCATTTATAATTATTGTTGTTTGCTTATTAATCTCAAAAAAAATAGTTTTAGACTTGTACCCTAAAGAAGAAAAAGTAAGGTTGAATCCCCCCTTTTTTTGGGCGGAAAGTTCGTAAGTTCCATTTTCTTGGGAATAGGTGTAATCTATAATATTTACGCTATCTTTTAATACAATACTTGCAGAAAAAAGAGAGTTTTTTCCATCTTTTACAAAGCCAGTAATTTTTGTTTGCGAAAAGCAATTCACTTTGATAAAAAAAACAATTATAAAAATTGAGGATGTAGCAATTTTTCTTTTCATTCAGAGATTAGTTCTTAACTTATTTATTTTTATAAAATAATCTTATAATTGATCTATTCTTTTTAGTAAGTTTAGTTTTAATCAAATATTTCAAGAATTGAATTATTACAATCTTCGCAGTTTTTATCTCTTTTAATAGGTTTTGATCCTTTAGGCTGTTTGCTAGATAATTTTTTAAAAAAAAGATCTTTTATTTTTTCTTTCTTCATTAAATAACTCTCAATATTTATAGCGTTTTCTATTTCTTTGGTAGGTAGTATTACTCTTAATGGTAGTTTGTTATTAATGATTATTTTTTTAGTAGTTATATGAAAAACATAATTTTCTTCATAAAATTCTAATATAATTCCCGGTAAGTTTCTCGCTTTCCAAGGCCCAAAAGGTATAGGTATATTAGGCGCATACCAAGCAAAATATGTTCTACCTCTAAAATTAACAGTTGCTTTTTTACATTCAAAATTACCAATTTTTTTTGTTTTATTTATCAGTTTCCATTCAGGGAAGTCTGGCTTCTCATGAACAGTAAAGATTTGGTCAGAAAAATTATCTCTAAAATAAAACTCACTTTTTGTATTGTAAAAATATTTTGGTGTTTTATTTTTTCTTCCAACAACATTTATAGTTGAGATACCATTATCATCATTAGAAGTGGTTTGATAGTTCTCTTTTTCTTGAATATTTATTTCTTCGCTGTAAGACCAGTTTCTGGTAAAAACTAATTCGTATTTTTCTGTAAATTCAAAACCGAAATTAGTAACTTGTTCATATGTGATTTTACCATAATAATTATTCTTTTGTGTAAAAATATTTAAACAATAGAAGAAAAATAGTATTGATATAAAATGTCTCATTGTTTTAATTTCAAAAATCAGCTCCAGATTATTTATTTTTGGAGCTGATTATAATTAAATTTTAGTTTTTTTAAGATGATTAAATTTTTGTTAAAACACCCTTGTCATCTTTGTTGCATTTGCCACGGGTCCATTCCCCACAAGTCTTGCTCCCATCGCCATAGACCAGACAAGTTCTCCATTTACAATTTACTTCTCCCGTAAATGGAATATCATCAATTATTTGAATTTCAATGATACTAGATTCATTTGTATAAACACTATTACTATTACTTTCAGAAAAACTCATTAGAGTAAGACTTACCACTGCAATTAAAAGAAAAATTTTTTTCATTATAAATATTTTTAAAATTATTCATTTAAGTTAAAAAACGTATAATACACGTTCAAAAAAACATCCAAGAATATCTTCTTGGTTAAGGTCTAAAAAAATGTAAAAAAGAATGTGCGCAATTTGTTATAAACATTCTTCTTTTTGCTAGCAAGTTTCTGTAAAGGTTTGATCAGAACTTTTATATAAACAGTTAAATACACATAAAAAAAAGGGAACTAGCAAAGAAAAAACTACCTTTTTACAAAAACTGCGTAAAGACACAGTTAAAATTAGTAATATTTTACGTTTTATTGCTTTTTGTTGCAGTTTTTACAAAATAATATTGTTTTTGATTTTTTAAGTTAGCTTTTTTTAATTGAAGGAAAAGCAATATTTTTTTAAAAATAAATAAGTAAATATTTGAAGTTTAAGCAATAATTTGTTAAAAAACACAAATTTTACACGAATTCTAATCCAACCCCTGCAAATTCTAAAGAGAACAAAAGTCAATCAAACATTAAAACTATATTTGTTCTGTAATTAGGTACAAAAGTAGTTCAGATAACTTTCGTCAACCTATTTTGTCATTCTTTGAGAATACGTATATTTACGGATTAAGGAAAATTAGATGGTGTTTTTATATCAATCTGATAATCAAATTATAAATCAGACGTTTTTAAATTTTTAAAAGTTGTTTTTGCATTGTTTATACTTAAAACAAACTACGAAGAATTAAAAACTGACAAAAATATATACGCATATGGCATGTGGAAGTTGTGGTACAACAGAAAATGGCGTACCAAAAGGTTGTAAAAGTAACGGTAATTGTGGATCAGGAAGTTGTGGAAGTGGTAGTGAAAAACTAGCGGTTTTTGATTGGCTTTCTAATATGACATTACCAAGTGGGCAAGAGCGTTTCAATATTTTTGAAGTGCGTTTTAAAAATGGACGGAAACATTTTTTTAAAAATGTAGACAATTTACCCATTATTATGGGCGATATTATTGCGGTAGAAGGTTCGCCAGGGCATGATATTGGCACCGTTTCTTTAGCAGGAGAATTGGTGAAGGTGCAAATGAAAAAGCACAAAATTACTGAAGATCATGAAGAAGTAAAGAAAATATACAGAAAAGCAAGTCAAAGAGATATTGATATTTGGCAAGCGGCAAGAGCTAAAGAAGCAGAAACACAAAAAAAAGGTAGAGAAATTCTTGGGCGTTTAGGTTTGCAAATGAAACTTTCTGATGTAGAATATCAAGGAGACGGTAATAAAGCTACTTTTTATTATACGGCAGATGCACGGGTAGATTTTAGACAGTTAATTAGAGATTTAGCAGGTGCTTTTTCTATTCGAGTAGAAATGAAACAGGTTGGTGCAAGGCAAGAGGCGGCAAGATTAGGAGGTATTGGTTCTTGTGGTAGAGAATTATGTTGCTCTACTTGGTTAACGGATTTCAGAAAAGTAAGTACTTCTGCGGCACGTTATCAGCAATTATCACTAAACCCACTAAAATTAGCTGGGCAATGTGGTAAGTTAAAATGCTGTTTAAACTATGAGTTAGACTCCTATTTAGATGCACTTAAATCTTTTCCGAAACAAGATTTAGTCTTAAACACAGAAAAAGGAGAGGCTGTTTTTATAAAGATGGATATTTTTAAAAGACACCTTTGGTACACCTATAAAACAGAGCGTTTTAAGTGGTTTAGGTTAACGTTAGAGCAGGTTCAAGAAATTATTGAATTGAATAAAAATAACGAGAAATCTATTTCTTTAGAAGAATATGAATCTGAAATAGAAATACCAGAAACGGTAAGTTTCGAGGATGCAGTTGGGCAAGATAGCTTAACACGTTTTGATGCACCAAAGAATAGTAAAAGAAGAAATAATAGAAATAAAAAGAAAAAGCCGGTTGCGGTAGGCGCAAGTCAAACAACAGAGGCTCCTCAAAAGCAGCAGCCAAAGAGAAGACCAAAGCCAAACCCGAATCAAAAAGTTAATCCAAACCAAAAGCCGAAGCCGAAGCCGAATCCAAATCAAAAAGCAAGGGTAACCCCAAAGCCAAAAGGAACGACAAATCCGAAATCAGAAGCAAAACCAAATACACCAAAAGCTGCGGGTAATTCAGAGAGTAAACCAAAGAAAAACAATAGAAATAGAACTATTAATAGGCCTAAAAATGGAGAGAATCCTCAAGAAAAATAATATTTTTATTTTTTTGATCATATTTATTTTCTTGATTTCTTGTGCCGATAAAATAGAATTTACAAAATTTAAATCGGTGCAAGATGCTTCTTGGCAGGCGCATAATAATGTTTCTTTTGAGTTTGATATTGTAGACACTATTACCGCTAAAAATTTGTTTATTCATATTAGAAATAATAGTGCGTACAGGTTTAGTAATTTATATGTTATTACAGCGTTGTATTTTCCGAACGGAAATAAAGTGGTTGATACCTTACAATATGAAATGGCAGATGCTACTGGTACATATTTAGGAAGAGGTTTTACAGAGATTAAAGAAAATAAATTATTTTACAAAGAAGAAAAAGTATTTCCTGCAAACGGGAAATATATGCTAAATATTAGGCATGCAATGCGGAAAAGCGGAGAAGTAGCAACGATTCCTTTTTTAGAAGGTGTGCAAGATGTAGGTTTTAGTATAGAAAAAATAGAATAAAAATGACAAAGAAAGGAGCAACAAGTTTTAAGAAATATATAATTTGGTTTTGGGGAATCGTTTTAGGTGGATTCCTTGGGCTGGTTGGGCTCTTTTTTATTGCCTCAATAGATGGTTTCGGAGTATTGCCAACTTTTGAAGAATTAGAAAATCCGCAGACTAATTTAGCAACAGAAGTTATTTCTGCCGATGGCGTTACTATTGGTAAATACGCCAAAGAAAATAGAACACCGGTGCATTTTAGAGAGTTGCCAGAAAATTTGGTAAACGCATTAGTTGCTACAGAAGACGAGCGTTTTTATGAACATACAGGCATTGATTTTCAAGGTTTGGCAAGGGCTATTTTAAAACCAGGAAGCGGTGGTGCGAGTACAATTACACAGCAATTAGCTAAAATGTTGTTTACAGGAGAGCCTTCTAGAAATATTTTTAAAAGAATTGGGCAAAAAATGAAGGAATATGTGGTTGCTACTAAATTAGAGTCGCAGTATACCAAACAAGAAGTTATTGCCATGTATTTAAATAAATACGATTTTCTAAATCAGGCAGTGGGTATTCGTTCTGCGGCAAGAATTTATTTTGGTAAAGAACCTAAAGATTTAGAAGTGCAGGAATCGGCCATGCTGGTAGGGATGCTTAAAAATTCTTCTTATTTTAACCCTTTAAGAAGAGAGGATAAAGTAAAACAAAGAAGAAATGTTGTTTTATTACAAATGTCTAAAAACAACTTTATTACCGAAGCAGAAAAAATTAATTTGCAACAGTTACCTTTAAACATTAATTATACTCCAGAAAGTCATGATGAGGGCTATGCAACCTATTTTAGAGCTCATTTACAGAAAATGATGCGCAAATGGGTACAAAATAATCCAAAACCAAACGGCGAAGAATATGATATTTTTAGTGATGGTTTAAAAATTTATGTAACCATAGATTCTAGGATGCAAAAATATGCAGAACAAGCGGTTTCAGAGCACATGGCAAATTTGCAATCGTATTTTTTTGAAGAACAAAAAAGAAATAGAATAGCACCTTTTTATGATCTAGAAAAAAGTCAAATAGAAGGTATTTATGAACGCGCTAAAAAAAGATCAGAAAGATACAGACGTTTAAAGCAAGTAGGTAAATCATCCAAAGAAATAGATAAAATCTTCAACACAAAAACGGCTATGAAAGTTTTTTCTTGGAAGGGAGATCGAGACACTATAATGTCTCCGAATGATTCTCTTAAATATTACAAACATTTTTTACGTTCAGGATTATTATCCATAGAGCCACAAACGGGTCATATAAAAGCGTGGGTGGGCGGTATCGATAGCAAGCATTTTAAGTATGATGCCGTAGCGCAACAAAAAAGACAAGTAGGTTCTACGTTTAAACCTTTTGTGTATGCAACAGCAATTAACCAGTTAAGGATGTCTCCTTGTGATATGTTACCAAATATTCGATATACAATTCCGAAAGGAAAATATGGAATTCCTGAAGCTTGGACGCCAGATAATTCTAGTAATAAATATGGAGGAATGGTAACTTTAAAAGATGGATTAGCGGGCTCTATCAATACAATTTCTGTGAATTTAATAGATAAAGTTGCGCCCATAAATGTAGTGCGTTTGGCAAAAGCTGCGGGTATTGAAACTGTAATGAAACCAAATCCTTCTATTGCTTTAGGTGCGGTAGATTTATCTTTATTTGAAATGGTAAGTGCGTATAGCACATTTGCAAATAAGGGTTTACGTGTAAGTCCGATGATTATTACAAGAATTGAGGATAAAAACGGAACTGTTTTAAAGAATTTTGTTCCTCAAACTCAAGAGGTGTTAAGTGAAGAGTCTGCTTATGTAATCTTAAATTTATTAGAAGGCGTAACAGCGTCTGGTTCAGGAATTAGATTGCGTTCTAAATGGACTTCAGGCGGAAAAGTAGTTACTGGGTTTCCGTACGAATTTGACAATGCAATTGCTGGTAAAACAGGAACTACACAAAATCAATCTGATGGTTGGTTTATGGGGATTGTACCCAATTTAGCAACCGGGGTTTGGACAGGTGGTGAAGATAGAGCAACCCATTTTGCAGGGATTACAAAAGGGCAAGGTGCCACAATGTCTTTGCCTACTTGGGCGTTATTTATGAAAAAATGTTATGCAGATAAAACACTCAATATTAGTAAAGAAGATTTTGAAAAACCAGAAGATTTATCTATCAATATAAACTGTGATGAAAAAGATGGCGAGGAAGGAAAAGAAATTAAAAAGACATTTTTAGAAGAAGATATAGATTTCTAATAAACTTTTTTATGCTGAACACGTTTTTGCAGAATAGTCTTTCAGTATTTAGGTAGCTAATAATTACAAACAACTCATTTAATGTATTATGATCAATAAAAAAGTAAAAAACGTACAAGAAGCCTTAATCGGTGTTAAAAGTGGAATGACTTTTATGTTAGGTGGTTTTGGTTTGTGTGGCATACCTGAAAACGCAATTTCAGAATTGGTACAATTAGATGTTAGAGAGGTTACTTGTATTTCTAACAATGCGGGTGTAGACGGTTTTGGTTTGGGTTTATTGCTTCAAAATAAGCAAATTAAAAAAATGATTTCTTCTTATGTGGGCGAAAATGACGAGTTTGAACGTCAAATGTTGTCTGGAGAATTAGAAGTAGAATTAACACCACAAGGTACTTTAGCAGAAAAATGTAGAGCTGCACAAGCTGGTTTTCCTGCATTTTACACTCCTGCAGGCTTCGGAACAGAAGTAGCAGAAGGAAAAGAAACAAGAGATTTTGAGGGTAAAATGCATGTTTTAGAACCTGCTTTTAAAGCCGATTTTGCTTTTGTAAAAGCATGGAAAGGTGATGCCGCCGGAAATTTAATTTTTAAAGGAACTGCAAGAAACTTTAACGCAAATATGTGCGGCGCGGCAACAATTACCGTTGCAGAAGTTGAGGAGCTAGTGCCTGTTGGCGAGCTAGATCCAAATAATGTTCATATTCCAGGAATCTTTGTGCAGCGTATTTTTCAAGGCGTCAACTACGAGAAAAGAATTGAGCAGCGAACGGTGCGCATACGCAATTAATCAATGTAACAATTTAAAAATGTAGCAATAAAAAATCCTGTAGTAGACAAATCAATAGAAGTTGCATTATTAATAATTGAATATTGTGAAGAGCTGGAGGCAGGCAGAAAATATGTGATTTCTCGCCAACTTTTAAAATCAGGAACAAGTATAGGAGCAAATGTTCATGAAGCTCAAAATGCAGAAAGTAAAGCAGATTTTATACATAAAATAAAAATTGCTACCAAAGAACTAGAGGAAACCAAATATTGGTTGGTTTTATGTAAAAAATCAAAGTCATATCCAAATCATTTAGATTTAAGTAAAAAAGTACATGAATTAGGATTGATTTTATATAAAATATTAAGTACAAGTATTAAATCTCTAAAGCAGAATTGATACATTGTTAAATTATTTAATTGGTACATTAAATTATGTTAGACAAAAACGGAATAGCAAAAAGAATTGCACAAGAAGTTCAAAACGGATTTTACGTAAACTTAGGGATTGGTATTCCGACGTTGGTTGCAAATTACGTGAGAGAGGATATTGAAGTTGAATTTCAATCTGAAAATGGTGTTTTAGGAATGGGCCCTTTTCCTTTTGAAGGCGAAGAAGACGCAGACATTATAAATGCAGGCAAGCAAACGATTACGACAATGCCTGGAGCAAGTTTTTTTGATTCTTCAATGAGTTTTTCCATGATTCGTGGTAAACATGTGCAGCTTACAATTTTGGGAGCCATGGAAGTTTCTCAAAACGGAGATATCGCTAACTGGAAAATTCCGGGAAAAATGGTGAAAGGAATGGGGGGTGCGATGGATTTAGTAGCATCCGCAGAAAATATTATTGTAGCCATGATGCACACTAATAAAAAAGGCGAATCTAAAATATTAAAACACTGCTCTTTGCCCTTAACGGGTGTGGGGTGCGTAACTAAAGTAGTTACTAATTTAGCGGTTTTAGAAGTAAAAAACAATGTTTTTCACTTGCTAGAAAGAGCACCAGGTGTTTCTGTAGAAGAAATTCAAAATGCTACTGAAGGTACGTTGGTTGTCGATGGAGAAATCCCAGAAATGGATATTTAGTTTTAGTTTAGACCCCACAGGTTTTTTAAACCTGTGAGGTCTATTTACATAAAAATACTACAGAATGAAATTATTTAAAAAAACATACTGGTTAATTTACCCAATTCTTTTTACAGTTTTATTTTTACTGATTAAAAATTTTGAAATCATTAACAATACTGGCTTACAAATTTTAGTCTCAACGCCAATAACTTATGTGTTATCACCAAAAGCTAAAATTGTTCAAAAACAGCATGGGGAAGAAGAACAAATAAAATGGTTGTTTTTTAAAAAAGTAATTAATCATAAAATATAATTTTTTATAATGGAGTATTTAGCAAAGAGACCTTTTATCGTCATATTTATACTGACAGTTACTTTTATTTTTCTTTTTGGTTTTGTGTTCGGAATAGAAAATTCAATGATACAAGGCGGTGTCTCTGCAGTTTTAGCTGTTTTCTTATCACCAAGAAAAAAGAAATTTACAACACAAACGGGGGAGAAAACTGAAATAACTTGGATTTTTCTAAAGAAACCAATAATTATAGATTAACTAAAGCACAAGAGTGTTTTCCTTTCGGGGAAATTAAAAAGGGCTAATGAAAATAATATCATACAACGTAAACGGAATTAGAGCAGCTTTAAAAAAGGGCTTTATCGATTGGTTAAAAGTGGCAAATCCAGATGTGATTTGCATTCAAGAAACCAAAGCGCACAAAGAACAATTAGATCTTACCGAATTTGAAAATGCAGGCTATCCATACCATTATTGGTTTTCTGCACAAAAAAAAGGCTATTCTTCAGTAGCTATTTTTTGTAAAGAAAAACCAAATCATATTGAGTACGGAACAGGTATAGAAACCATGGATTTTGAAGGTAGAAATTTACGTGTAGATTTTGATAACGTTTCTGTAATGAGCCTATATCTTCCTTCGGGCTCTAATTTAGATAGACTCAATTTTAAGCTAAATTATATGGATGAATTTCAAGAATACATCAATAATTTAAAGCAAGAAATTCCGAATTTAGTAATTTGTGGAGACTATAATATTTGTCATGAAGAAATAGATATTCACAATCCAAAAATGAAAAACGTATCAGGTTTTTTACCAGAAGAAAGAAGCTGGATGAGCGATTTTATCAACAGTGGCTTTATAGATAGTTTTAGACATTTAAATCAAGAAGTACAGCAATTCTCTTGGTGGAGTTATAGGGCCAATTCTAGAAATAATAATAAAGGTTGGCGTTTAGATTATGCCATGGTTTCTGCACCCTTAAAAGAAAAAATTTCTAGAGCGTATATTTTAACAGAAGCCAAACATTCAGATCATTGTCCTGTTGCATTAGAACTACAGCTATAAAATTTATGAGGTTATTTTTAATATGTTTTTTGGTTAGCATTTCTGTGTTTTCTCAAGAACAAAAAGACAGTATTGCAATTGTTAAAATAGACAGCTTACGCAGTGTAAGTGACACGATAAAACAAGCTGTAATAAAAAATTTTTATTCAGATCAAGACTTAAAAATTATTGATAGTTTATTGGTGAATCAAAAATTTAATTCAGCATTAATAGACACTTTAGAGTATGTAATTAATGATAAAGACATTATAGACAATTCTATACAAACCTTAACATCTGCTTTATTAAAAAATAGATTGGCTGTACTAAATGAAAATACCCCTTTTAATTTAGCGTACAATCCTGCATTAGAAAAAGTAATTAATAGTTATTTGGTATATCGCAAAAAATACTATCCTGCTTTAATGGCAAAAGCTAAATATTATTTTCCGATGTTCGAGCAACATTTAGATCAATATGATATTCCATTAGAAATGAAGTATTTATCTATTGTAGAATCCGCTTTAAAACCAAGGGCAAGATCTGGTATGGGTGCATCTGGTTTGTGGCAATTTATGTATGGTACGGGTAAAGAATTCGATTTAAAGGTAAGTTCTTATGTCGATGAAAGATACGATCCTGTAAAAGCAACAATAGCCGCCTGTAAATACTTAAGCCAATTGTACGGTGTATTTGGTGATTGGGATTTGGCTTTAGCCGCCTATAATTCTGGGCCAGGAAATGTAAGAAAAGCCATAAAACGTTCTGGTGGTTATCGTAATTATTGGAATATTAGACCCTATTTACCAAGAGAAACAGCGGGTTATGTACCGGCTTTTTATGCAACTATGTATATTTTTGAATATGCAAAAGAGCATAATATTTATGCAGACCTACCAGAATATTTTAATTTTCAGACCGATACAGTTCATGTAAAAAGAACGATTAGTTTTGATCAAATTTCAGAAATTATAAATGTTGATGAAAAAGTATTAGCGCATCTAAATCCTTCTTATAAACTAGATATTATTCCTTATTTAAAGGATAAAAATTATGTAGTAAGATTGCCAAGTAGCAAGGTTGTCGAGTTTTTAGAGAAGGAAAAAGAATTATATGAGCTCGCAAACGCAGATGATGCCAAAAGAGAAAAACCCTTGCCGAAATACTTCGAAATGGATCAGCGTATTCGTTACAAAGTTAAAAGTGGTGATTATTTAGGTAAAATTGCCAATAAATTTGGTGTGAGAGTAAGCAGTATAAAAAGTTGGAATAGATTGAAAAGCAGCAGCTTAAAAATTGGGCAACGGTTGTATATTTATCCCAAAAAACTTCCTTAAACATAAATAGTTGAAAAATATAGCTAAAAAAGGTTCCTTTCAGCAATTTCTTTAAAAAATGTAATAAACGGAACAATTTTTGGTACATGAGAATTAAATGATCAAGAACCAACTTAAAATTTTAAAACTAAAATACATGAAAAAAATATTTTTAGCTATATGTAGTACCATTCTATTAATTTCTTGTGTTGGTAACGACAAAATGATTGTTAGAGGCTCTATTGGTAAGATAAATAAAGTAATGGTTATTGCTAAAATTAGCGATTGGACAGGAGATGTAGGAAAAGAAGTTCGGAATTCTTTTGGCGAATTAATGGTGGGTTTACCACAGCCAGAGCCAATATTATCGGTCTCTCAAGTAGCGCCAAGCGGATTTAGTTCTATGATGAAAGCGAGCAGAAATATTCTAGTTATTTCTGAAGGCGTAGATAATTTTTCTGTAAAAAATAATGTGTACGCACAACCGCAAACCATTATTTATGTGCAAGCAAAAGATGACGCAGGCATTATTAAAATATTACAAGATCGAAAGAATGAAATTAAAAAAATATTTTTAGATGCAGACGTTCAGTTTACTCAAAACATTTTTGAAAAAGATAAACTAGACGATTCACAATTTAAAACACTGCAAAATTTAGGGCTTTCTCTTACCGTTCCGGATAAGTTTAAAATGGTAGATGATACAGGAGATTTTTTATGGCTTCGAAACCATTTAACAAGTGGTATTGCAAAATCTGGTAGCAATAATATTTTAGTATATACGGTTCCTTTATTAGATGAAACTCAAGTAGCAGACAGTATTGTATCGGTTAGAAATAAAATAGGTAAAAAACACATACCTGGTTCTAAACCAGAAACAATGCACATGATTACAGAAGAAGCCTATACACCCTTTACATTTGATGTAGAGGTTGATGGAAAAAAAGCGTTTGAAACTCGTGGTAAATGGGAAGTAAAAAATGATTTTATGGCAGGACCTTTTGTAAACTATACCATTATTGATAAAAAAAATAATAGACTTGTTGTGGTGGAGGGGTTTACGTACGCACCCTCTGTAAATAAAAGAGCTTTTCTTTTTGAGCTAGAGGCAATTGCAAAGTCGATTAAAATTAAATAGAATTTAAACATTTTTAAAAACGGTAAAAGTGAAAGATTTTGCCGTTTTTTATGCTTTTTCGCACAATAATTATGTTAAAACCACTTATAATCCAAAATACTCAATAAGGTTATTCTTATAAAATTGGTTATGTGTGCTACTTTTAACAATTTATTGCTTTAAATCATCTTTCACAAAAGCAGGTAACAAAATCTTTAGTGTTGTAAGGTTTTCAAAACTTTATGTTTATAAAATTGTTTTATGTTTGCCTATATTTTTCTGATGGCTTTAGTTTTAAGGTACAAGGAGAAATTCTTAATAATTTTATAATATCTGCGCAACTCATAATTTCTTGTAGAATGAAACCCTGTATTATCGGTCATTATTACTGTAAGCTCTTCAGTTTTGTGTTTTGAGAATTTATACAAATAGGTATAAAATATTTCGCCTTTTTACCTCCTATTTCGTTTATAAAATAGTCTACATGTAGAGGTGAAAAACTTCTGTACAGACAGCTTTTTTAAAAACATATTGGTTTAAAATGATAAATTTTATAACGGTTTCTGTTAAATATATACCTGTCTGTGTTATGCGGTCAATGCTGCTTTCTTCTTGAAAATAAAAGTTTACACTTTTTGCAGTATTTCTATGTATTTTGGGCTAATTTAATTTAGGTCCGTTGCAATATTTTTTAAACGGCTCAATGATTTTATCATTCTTGTATCGTGCGTCTTTATTAGTTTTTTATGATTATTGATGTTAATAACCAATTTTTGCCCTTACTCTTTTTAAAACATCATCTGCAACGCTAGTTGCTTTTTTTGCTCCAATAGCAAGCGCATCGTCAATTTCATGTTTGTTTGCCATAAAGTGATTATAACGCTCTCTAGTGATTGCAAATTTTTCTAAAATCAGCAGGTATAAAGCTTGTTTTGCATGTCCGTATCCATAATTACCTCCTTCATAATTTGCTCTCATTTCAATGATTTGCGCATCAGAAGCTAGTAGTTTATATAGTGCAAATACAGTATCGGTATCTGGGTTTTTTTTATCTTCTAGCGTTTTACTATCTGTCTGAATACCCATTATTTGTTTTCTCAATTTTTTATCTGACAAGAAAATATTAATAATATTATCTCTAGATTTACTCATTTTTCCGCCATCAGTTCCTGGAACTAATTTTACATGCTCCTGGATTTTTCCTTCCGGAACAACCAAGGTTTCACCAACAAGATGGTTGAATCTATTTGCAACATCACGTGCCATTTCTATATGCTGTAATTGGTCTTTTCCAACAGGAACAATTTCTGCATCATATAATAAAATATCAGCAGCCATTAACATGGGGTAGCTAAATAAACCAGAATTTACATCTTCTAATCGGTCTGATTTATCTTTAAAACTATGCGCTAATGTTAAACGTTGGTATGGAAAAAAACAACTTAAATACCAAGATAATTCGGTAACTTGGGGTACATTACTTTGCCTGTAAAAAATGGTTTTATGAATGTCTAAACCGCAAGCTAGCCAAGTTGCAGCAGTGCTGTAAGTGTTTTCTCTTAATACGTTTCCTTCTTTAATTTGTGTTAAAGAATGCATATCTGCAATAAATAAAAAAGCTTCATTTTTAGGGTCATTAGCCATTTCTATGGCTGGTAAAATTGCTCCTAACAAATTCCCTAAATGCGGCGTTCCTGTACTTTGTACCCCAGTTAAAATTCTAGACATAACATTATATATTTAAGCGCAGTTTGTGCAAGAATGAAACACTTAAACGCACTGCGAGCGCAAAAATAAGGTTTTGTTTAAGAAAACCAATCAAACAAAAGAATATTAGTATTTTTGGACGTTGTATAGAGTTTAAGAGTTGTAACTTTACGTTCTTTTTAAGCATCCATAATTAAAACAATACGATAACGTTTATCAATTCTGTGAAGTATTTTAAAATTCCTTTTCTTTTAATTTGGCGCATTTGGTTTTACATTTTAGTCGGCGTAAGTATCATTCTAATGATTCCGTTTTTATTGATTTTAACATCTAAAGACGCCTATTATCCTACATTTTGGAAAATGATAAGAATTTGGGCTAAAATGTTAATTTATGGGATGGGTTTTCGACTGCGAGTTATGGCTGATGAAGTTTTAGATCGAGATAAAAGTTATATGTTCTGCCCGAATCATAGCTCAATGATGGACCCTTTTGTGTTAATTGCATTAAGTAAAAATCCGATTGTTTTTGTAGGTAAGCAAGAGTTTGTTAGAATTCCGATTTTTGGTTTTTTCTATAAAAGAGTCGTTATTATGGTCGATAGAAGTAATCCTGAAAGTAGAAAAAATGTCTATGAAAGGGCTAAAAAGAAACTACAAGACGGAACAAGTATGGCAATTTTTCCTGAAGGCTTAGTGCCCACAGAAAACATTGTTTTGGCACCTTTTAGAAACGGAGCCTTTAGCCTGGCGATAGAGTTTGAAATTCCAATTGTACCCCAGATTTATTATGACTGTAAGCGTTTGTTTTCTTGGGATTTTTTTAAAGGAGGTCCCGGTATGTTTAGAGTACACCAATATAAATTTATAGAAACAAAAGGATTTACAAAAGAGGATATACCAACTTTAAAACAGCAGACTTTTGAGTTAATGGAAGCTGCTTTATTAGAGAATCACAAATACATGAAAGACACAAACAGACCCAATAATGAGCGAGAATTTAAATTACCTATATAGCGTAAAAGAAGAGAAATTAAATGTAATTTCTCATGGATTAGGGTTGGCATTAAGTGCCGTTGCTTTTCCTTTTTTAATCATTAAATCATTAAATTATGGTGATTTTTGGCAATCCGCCAGCTTTGTCATATATGGTTTAAGTATGCTTATCTTATATGCGGCATCTACTTTTTATCACGCAGCAAAAAATCCGAAGAAAAGAAGAAAGCTAAACATTTTAGATCATGCAGCAATTTACGTGTTAATTGCGGGTAGTTATTCGCCCTTTTGCTTGGTCGGTTTAAACTCTAACCTGGGTTGGTATATGTTTCTTTTTGTTTGGTTTTTTGCATTAACCGGTATTATTTTAAAACTTTTTTTTACAGGCAAATTCGGTAAAATTTCTACGGCAATGTACTTATTAATGGGTTGGCAAGTGATGTTTTTTATAAAACCATTAATGGAGAGTATTAGCGCATCAGGGTTTCAGTTTTTAATTGCGGGAGGTGTTTTTTATTCTATCGGAGCCGTTTTATACTCTATTAAGAAAATGCCTTATAACCATGCTATTTTTCATGTATTTGTGTTGCTAGGCAGTGGAAGCCATTTTATGGCGATTTATAATCTTTAAAATCACCATTTTTTAGAAGGATTTTTACTGAGTTTAGCGTTGTAGTATTTTTCATTACCAGTAACCTCTATACCTAACCAAGACGGTTTTTTAAAAGCTTCATGTTCTGAATTTAATTCTATTTCTGCCACAATTAAACCTTGGTTATCTCCATAAAACTCATCAACTTCAAAAATGTGCTTCTCATTTTTTATGTAAAACCGAGTTTTGTCAATAATAGCAGGTTCGCAAAGTAAAAGTAGCTGCTCACCTTCTGAGATGTCAATTTCTTTTTCCCATTCAAAACGCGTAGTACCTGTTTTATTAGAGGCTCCTTTAATCGTAATAAAAGCTTTAGTATCTGCAATTCTAATTCGTACAGTTCTGCTTTTATCAGAACTTAAATAGCCCTGTTTTATGGTTTTTTTTTGATAATATTCTTTTTTAAAAGCTTTGTTTTTTACAAGGAACTTTCTTTCAATTTCTAAAGGCATAAAATTTATTCATTTTGGTACTAATATACTTGTTTTTAGCGTTAGCTTAAAATAATTAAATATCTTTGAGATTATAAATAGTTTTATGAAAAAGTATATTTTTCTTTGTTTTTTATTTGTGAGTTCATTTGTGCATGCTCAAGTTGATTATAGTGATTCTTGGGAAGACTTTTACTCCTATAATAACGTAAAAGATTTTGTGAAAGTTGACAATATTATCTACGCTTTGGTAGATAATGCTTTTTTTACATTTGATGAAACTACATTAGAAATTAACAAATTTTCTTCTATTCAAGGTTTATCTGGTGAAAGAACATCATCAATATACTATAGCAGTGCTTTTAATAGACTTGTTATCGGCTATGAAAACGGTTTAATTGAGGTAATTGATGATCAAGAAGCCATCACTATTTCATCAGATATTGTTAACTTTAATCAATTAGGGCAAAAAAACATCAATCACATTACAGAATTTGGCAACACTTTGTATGTATCTACACCTTTTGCAATTGTAGAATATGATATTGAAAAGTTAGAATTTGGAGACACTTTTTTTATTGGCAATGGTTCTACCTCTTTAAGGATTAACAAAACGTTGGTTTTTGAGAACAAAATTTATGCTGCTACTGAAGATGGTGTTTTTAATGCGGATGTTACAAGTCAGCTTTTAATTGATTTTAATAATTGGCAACAGCAGTTTAGAGGTCGTAATTTTAGTGATATTAAAGTTTTCGATAATCAACTCTTTGTCTCAGAAGAAAGTAAATTATTTGTGTTAAAGAACGATGTTTTAACTCTTGTAAGAGACTTTTCTGAAACAATAATTAGTTTAAACTCCACGAATTTGCAATTAACAATAGCGTTAAATAATAAGGCTATTGTGCTAGATGTTTCTCAAAATCAGATTGTTGAATTTAAGAATACTAATGACTATGACTTTACATTAACGAGTGCTTTTTTTATTAATAATACCGTTTATTTAGGAACTAAAGAGTTTGGTGTTTTAAAAACGAACGTAAATCAATTAAACCCTTATGAAGAAATTCATCCAGAAGGACCGCTTGAAAATGATGTCTTTTCAATGGCGGTAAAAAATAATAATCTTTGGGTTGTTTTTGGGGGGTATGATGGCACATATACACCTTCTCAAAATAGAAAAGGATTCAGTCATTTTAACGGAGAAAATTGGATAAACACAGCCTTTAATCCGAATTTTCCAGTCATAGATTTAAATTTTATTTCGATTGATCCTAATGCAGAAAACAGAGTTTACATAAGTTCTATGGGAGATACTCGTGCTATTAATAGTGTTTCTACCGGTGGTTTATTAGTCGTTGAAAATGATGAGATAAGTACATTTTACAATCATTTAAATAGTGGTTTAGAAGATTTAGAACCTACTTTACCAAATAGAGTTACATTGAGAATAACGGGTACTAAATTTGATAGGCAGGGCAACTTATGGGTCGCAAACATTAGCAGAAATGAAGCGTTAAAAAAATTATCACCCTCTGGTCAGTGGAGTAGTTTTAATATAAGTTCTCTACAAAGCATATTTGCTTTTGGTTTAAGTGAAATTGCGATAGATAATAGTAATACAGTGTGGATAGGAACTAGAAGAAATGGCGTGTACGCTTTTAACGAAAGGGGTAACAGAAAAAGAGCCTTAATAGCAACACCAAATTTAGGAAATTTACCCGATACAGATGTACTTACGGTGGCTGTTGATAAAAACAATAGCGTTTGGTTAGGTACTAGAAGCGGTATGGTGGTGTTTAGAAATGCTTCCTCAATTTTTGATGCAGATGTGGTAAACGCACAACCTGTAATTATAGAAGAAAATGGTGTGGGAGAGCGTTTGTTAGGAGATCAACGCATAAACTCTATTGTGGTTGATGGGGCAGATAATAAATGGTTTGGTACCGATAATGGAGGTGTTTTATACACAAATCCTTCAGGGCAAAAAACATTAGCAAATTTTAGCAAACAAAATTCACCATTGCCTTCTAATAGAATTTTAAAAATTAGCGTAGATCAAGATAACGGTAAGGTTTACTTTGCAACCGATAGAGGTATTGTTGCCTACAATAGCAATGTTTCTCCTTTCGGAGATGTTTTAGCAGAGGTATATGCATACCCAAATCCTGCATTAAAAAATCACCAAACAATTACAATTGATGGCAGAAATGGTACGCATTTACCAAAAGGGACAAATGTAAAAATTTTAGATGTTGCTGGTAATTTAGTGTACGAGACAAATGTGGTAGAGGGGCAAGAAGTGCAGGGAGGAAAAGTAGTTTGGAACAAAAAAAACTTGGCAGGAAAGAGCGTTGCCTCTGGTATTTATATCGTTTTATTATCGAATAACCAAGGTTCAGAAACCGCTACGGCAAAAATAGCGATTGTAAATTAATGGCTATTGTAAGCACCAAAGCGATTGTATTAAGTTCGCTAAAATATGGCGATACAAGCTTAATTGTAAAATGCTATACCGAAGAAGAAGGTGTAAAAACTTATTTAATTAGAGGCGTTTTAAAACCCAAAAAGAAAGGCATAAAAGCCGCTTACTTTCAGCCATTAACACAGTTAAAGATTATAGCAAATCACAATTCTAAAAACACTTTAAATGCTATCAAGGAAGTTCAAGTTCATCAACCTTATAGAACGATTCATTCAGATATTATAAAACAATCTGTAGTGTTTTTTTTATCAGAAATTTTAGCAAGCGCTATTCAAGAAGAAGAGCAAAACAAAACACTGTATTCTTATTTAGAAACTGCTTTTGTGTGGTTAGATACACATGATAAAATTTCTAATTTTCACTTATTGTTTTTACTAAATTTATCGCGTTTTTTAGGTTTTTATCCTGACATGTCAGAGAAAGATAAAATAGGCTTTAATCTTTTAGAGGGTGTTTTTTCTGATAGCACACAAGACAAAAATGTTATATACCGAAACGATTTTTATCAATTTAAAAAGTTGTTAGGCATAAATTTTGATAGTTTAGAAAACGTGTCTTACAGCAAAGCAGAAAGGCAGTTGGTTTTACAAATGATAATTGAGTATTTTAAGTTACATTTGGACAATTTTAGAAAACCTAAATCTTTACAAGTTTTAGAAATCGTTTTTAGTTGATGGTGATGAAGTATTTAATTATAGTATTTTTTATTTTTGTTGGTAGAGCTTCTTTTGCTCAAGAAATTACAGTTTTAGATAAAGAAACAGGTAAAAAAGTTAAAAATGTTACTATTTTTAACGAAGGTAACTCGGTTAGTTTAACCACCGATAATAACGGTGTTGCAGATATTGCTTCTATTGAAGAGCAAGAGTTGATTTTTTTTTCTCATTTGTCTTACGCAATATTTAGAATTAAAAAAGCCGTTTTACGAAAGCAAAATTTTATAATATACCTAACAAAAGAGTCTGAAGAATTAGACGAGGTTGTAATTTCTGCTTTTAAAACGGCAGAAAAATCAAAAAGAATAGCAGAACAAATAGCGGTGGTTTCTTTAAAAGATATTCAAAAAATATCGCCACAAACAAGTGCAGATCTATTAGCAACAATTCCTGGAATTAAAGTACAAAAATCGCAATTCGGTGGCGGAAGTCCTGTAATTAGAGGAATGGAATCTAACCGCGTTTTATTGGTGGTCGATGGCGTTAGAATGAACAATGCAATTTATAGAAAAGGGCATTTGCAAAACTCAATTTCATTATCGCCAAATTTGTTAGAGAAAACAGAAGTAGTTTTCGGGCCATCGTCTGTAATATACGGTTCAGATGCTTTGGGTGGGGTTATTCATTATTATACAAAAACGCCAAAATTATCTGAAGAAAGCCAAGTAATAAGTCAGCTTTTTTCAAGATTCTCATCCGTAAACCAAGAAACGACAACTAATGTTTCTGCAGAATTAAGATTTAGTAATTGGGCTTCTTTTACAAGTATTTCATATTCAGATTTTGGCGATTTAAAAGCGGGTCAAAATAGAAATCATGGTTTTTCTGATTGGGGAAAAGTATTTTATTTTTCTGAAAATGTAAACGGGAATTACAATGAAAATCCAACTATAAATTCAAATCCTAATTTGTTAAGAAATACAGGTTTTCATCAAACAGACGTTTTACAGAAATTCTTTATCCCTTTGTCTGAAAACACAGATTTAAAAATTAATTTACAATATTCTGAATCGTCAGACATACCAAGATTTGATAGATTAACAGAATTAAAAGACATTACAAATACGGCTTCTTTAAAATTTGCAGAGTGGAATTACGGACCTCAAAAAAGACTTTTAATTTCTTCTCAATTACGCATCAGTCCGAATAAAAATTGGTTAGAAAGTGGCACCATAACTACGGCATATCAAAATGTACAAGAAAGTAGAATTCAAAGAAAATTTGGAAGTTTAGACCGTTCTTATCGAGAAGAAACGGTAAATATTTTTAGTGTGAACGGAGATTTTTCTGTGGCTCTTGATGAAGATAAAACAAGAACACTTTCTTATGGGTTCGAGTTTGCTTACAATGATGTGGGGTCAAATGCTTATGGTAAAACTTTAACTATTGTAGAGAACGAAATTACCGGATTTTCTAATGATTTTAAAGTGCAATCAAGGTATCCTGACGGAGGAAGTAACTTTTTAACATCTGCTGTATATGTAGGGTATAGACAAGATCTTAATAGTAAATCTACCTTAAATACAGGGATTCGTTTTACAAATACAAATAAGAATGCAACTTGGGTAGATGAAACTTTTTTAGAGTTTGATGCATTAACGTTAAGTAGAAATAATTCTGCGGTAACCGCTACTCTAGGCTACGTCTATAAACCGTCTAGAAATTGGCAATTAAATAGTGTTTTATCTTCAGGGTTTCGTTCGCCGAATATAGATGATATTGGTAGAGTTCGAGAAAAAGCGGGTAATGTTACGGTACCTAATATTCATGTAAGTCCAGAGTTTGCGTATAACGCAGAGATAGGGATTTTAAAGTATTTTAATAAAAGAAAATTTCGTTTGGGGGCAAATATATATTACACATTGTTAGATAATTATATACAAAGAGATTTTGTGTATACTAAAGATGGGAGCATAAAACAAGTACAATTTGATGGCGAATTTGGGAATGCCGTAAACAATCAGAATAAAGGAACTGCGTATATTTTTGGATATACTTTAAATTATCTAGGTAAAATTTCTAAAACCATTAACACAACAGGTTTTATAACCTATACCAAAGGAAGAACCTATGATACAGAAGAACCGATGTCATCAATTCCGCCATTATTTGGGCAATTTGCAGTCAATTATAAAAAAGATAAAATAGAGTTAGGAACTGTTTTAAGGTTTAATAGTAAAAAAGATATAGAAGACTTTAACTTTACAGAAGGTATCGACAATCATGAATTAACGCCTGTTGTAGATGCCAATGCAGCCAAAGATATAGATACTTTTTATGGTGCGCCAAGTTGGATTACTTTAGGAATTAACGGACGTTATTTAGTGAATGATACTTTTTCTGTACAAGCAAGATTAGATAATATTTTAGATGAACATTATATAGAATTTGCATCAGGAGTTTCTTCTCCTGCTAGAAATTTATCGATTTCATTTACTGCTGATTTTTAGTCAATTTTAAAATTTAAGCATTTTAATTTAGAAACAGCATCCTATAATTTTTAAGAGTTAAAATAATTGCTCATTAAGATTGAGGAATTTTAGATGTTTTTAAAGACTTAATAGTGGTTTATTTTTCTAATATAGCATTCTACGCAATGCGTAATGGGCGTTTAAGAAATGTAAAAAATTAAAGCTACTTTTTCTTTTTTCCTTCTTCTGTAAAATTATCATTTAAAGCCCGTTCTGTTTTTATAATGCTTACCACTAGAGAAAGCATTACTAAAACCATCGGTTCCCAAGACAATTCTTTGGCAGAAAAGGCAGCTAAAAATAATCCGCCTAAAAAAGAAAAGCCGCTATACATTAAAAAACTTTGGTTAAATGTAGTGTTGGCAAAATCCCATATTTGCTGATTCAGCATTGCTTTTGGGGTTCTATAGCCATATAACCGATTAATGCTTTTAGGCGGAAACTTCCAGAAGATAACACTGATTAAGAATAGCACACCATTTGTTGTTAATATATAGGTAATAGGATCCATTATAATTATAATTTTTAAAATTTGCTCACTGCTCACTGCAACTGCTTACTTTTTTTTTGGCCTCATTAACCCTTCTTGCGCAAAAGAAGCAATTAGTTTACCATCTCTTGTAAAAATATTTCCTCTACACAAACCTCTAGCACCATAGGCATTTGGAGATTCTGCCGAGAAAAGCATCCAATCGTCAAACTCAAAATCTCTAAAAAACCACATAGAATGGTCTAAACTTGCCGTCATTGTATTTGCAAAATTATATTCTTTAGCATTCGGATTAAACGCTGCATTCAAGACATTATAATCAGAAATATAGGTTAAAATTTGGTGTTTCAATGGCAAATCCATTGCTGGTATTTCTCCTTTTAACTTAAACCAAACTTCTTCTTTTGCAGGTAAATTTTCAGATTTTAAAGGATTAGGAACACGCACTGGTTTAAAATCGATTGGACGCTCAATACTTAAGAATGATTTGATCGATTTTGGTAAAAAATCACCGAATTTAACGATCATATCTTCCCAACTCAATAACTCTTCAGGTTTCTTTACCTCAAGGTTTATTTCTTGTTGGTGCTCAAAACCATCCTCTTTTTTATGAAAGGATGCTGCCATGATAAAAATAGTACGGTCATTTTGCGATGCTGTAACTCTTCTTGTAGAAAAACTACCACCATTTCTCATTTCTGCAACATGATAATTAATAGGAATCGTTAAATTTCCGGCTTCTAAAAAGTAAGAATGAAGCGAGTGTAAAAAACGATCTTCAGGAATTGTTCTATACGCCGCATTTACAGCTTGCGCTAAAACCTGACCACCAAAAACAATATCACTCCCAATTGTAACGCTATCGCCAGAAAAGTTGGTGTTATCTGTTTTTGATAAATTTAAAAGTGCTATTAATTCTGTGCTATTTTTCATGGAGATTGGTTTCGTTTTTAAAAGGAAATTTTTGCTGAAAAGCTGTGGGTTGCACACGTTGCAAAAATAACTTTAAAATTCTGTTTGTAATACTTTTTTTATGACGAAGATAAACGGTGAGGTCTTGTGGCGTTGCACCAACCGAACTTTTAATTTCGCTTGCCGTTCTGCCAAAGTTAATTGTTTTTACTTTTTTTTCGATGGCAATATCAATATAATCGTATAACATTCTTTGGTAAATGGCATACGTTCTATTTAGCTCGTAATCAATACCAACAAAATGAGCATCTAAAGAATTTTTATGGAGGATACCAGACATAAAACCAACAATTTTATTTTGTAACCAATACGTTTTTAAGACATAGGCATCGCCAAAACTCTTTTTTAAATCTCGATAAGTGGCAAGATTAAAATTAGCTAAATTAAAAGAAGCTTTTGTGGCTACTTTTTTATATAACGCAGCCATTTCTGGCAATTGATCTTCAATATTTTCTTGGGTTACGTCTTTAATAACTAGCTCTGAACTTAATTGAAGCGCTTTTTTTGCTTTTACTCTAAATTTAGTTTTCATGGACGCCAAATAATCTGCTAGATTTGTCCAATTTTCATCCACATTTAAAACCATATTGGGTTCTATAGAAAAAGGATGGTAGTTGTAATCTTTTAATTCATCGGCAATAAATAGCGATTCATTTGTAAAATCTTTTAAAAGAAAAGCGTCAATGGTTAGATTCTTATTGTCATTTACATAGCGTAAGATAGCTTTTGTGATTTTTTTGATACTGATTTTTTTATCTTGATGTTGTTCCATAAAAATTCCGTGTTCTCCGCTCACAAAAGTATTGCCGCAAATTAACAATTTAAGTGGTTTTTTTTTCGGAAAAAGATGGAGTTTTTCTCCAAAATTTCGCAATTTTTGAACCTGTGATTTTAATTCATTCTGCACAGTTTCAAAGTAAAAATCTACTATTTGAATAGATGCAAAAGCTGCGGGTTTGCTGTTTTTATCAATCAAAATAATATAAAAAAAAACCAATTTCTGGATGATTTTTTTCAATAGATTTCAAAAAGTTTCTATTAAAATAAAGGTTTTGCTCGCAATTAAGTGCGTTCCAGATATCCACTGAAATAGCATCAATAGAAGAAAAAAAAAGTGTGGACTCGTTTTTTTTTAAAAAATTCAAGGAGTTGTTTCTCTGTTTTAGTGTTTGCAAAGTTCTTAAAAATAAGTCGTATTAAAAATATTGATTTCAAATTGTTTAATTATAACGTTTCTTTAACATTCTAAAGGGCAACTAAAATAGTTGCTTTAAGTCAAAAAAGTATCTTTGCACTGCTATAATAACGTGCTATTATCACGTTTATTTAACTTCAACCAACTAAATATGAGAAAAATAATTCTAGCTATTTTAGGAATTCTATTAATTGCTGGTGCCATTTTTTTAGGCAAGTATTTCATCGATAAAAATCAGAAACCAAGACCAAAATATCAAAAAAGTGTAAAAACTGTTTTTGTAAATTCGGTTAAAAACACAGAAATTCCGGTTGTAATCTCTGCAAATGGCAATTTAATTGCTAAAAATAAGATTGTTATATTTTCTGAAGTTCAAGGGGTTTTAAATACATCAAACAAAGCTTTTAAACCGGGTGTTACTTATACAAAAGGGCAAGTTTTATTAAGTATAAATAGCGATGAGTTTTATGCAAGTTTACAGTCGTTAAAAAGTAATTTGTATAATTTAATTACCGCCGTTTTACCTGATTTACGGTTAGATTTTCCTGAAGAATTTAATACTTGGGAGCTTTATTTAAAAAGCTTCGACCTTGAAAAAAGTGTTCCAAAACTTCCTGAATTTTCATCAGACAAAGAAAAGTATTTTATTACGGGTCGCGGTATTTTAACAGCGTACTACAATGTTAAAAATTTAGAAGCTCGGTTGTCTAAATACCAAATAAGAGCTCCTTTTTCTGGGGTTTTAACAGAAGCTTTAGTGACCAATGGTTCTTTGGTTAGAGTTGGGCAAAAACTAGGCGAATTTATAGACACAGATGTCTACGAAGTTGAAGTGTCTATAAACGCTGAATTTGCAGATTTATTAAAAGTTGGCAAATCCGTAACGTTAACTAGCTCAAATAAATCACAAATTTATTCGGGTAAAGTGGTTCGTGTGAATGGTAAAATAGATCAAGTATCGCAAACAATAAATGCGTACATAGATTTAAAACATATAGATTTAAAAGAGGGTATGTTTTTAGAAGCAAACTTACAGGCAAAAACAATTTTAAATGCAATAGAGATTTCTAGAAAATTATTGGTAAATAATGAAGCAGTTTACACCGTAAAAAATGATAGTGTTTTAACATTATCGAAAATAGAACCTGTTTATTTTAGTGCCGAAACGGTTATAATAAAAGGCTTACATACCGATGATAAAATAGTTTCACAACCTTTGGTTGGCGCTTTTGATGGTATGATTGTCAAAATTAATAAAAAGAAGTAATACATGAAAAAAATTATTACTTATTTTATAAAATATCCTGTTGCTGTAAATGTAATTATAATTGCATTTGTAGTTTTTGGAGTTATTGGCGCCATTAGCATGAAATCTTCCTTTTTTCCTCTGGTAGATTCGCAATTAATTAGAATTTCTTTGGTATATCCAGGAGCTTCTCCCGCAGAAATGGAAGAGGGTGTTGTGCTTAAAATTGAAGATAATTTAAAAGGAATTGTTGGTGTAGAACGCGTAACTTCTGTTTCTAAAGAAAATTCGGCAAGCGTAAATGTTGAGGTAGAAAAAGGAAAAAATATAGATGTTGTTTTATCGGATGTAAAAAATGCCGTAGATAGAGTTCCTTCTTTTCCTTCGGGTATGGAGCCGCCTGTTATTGCAAAAGTTGAAAATAACAGACCAACCATTAGTTTTACGTTAAGCGGAGAAAATGTTTCTCTAAAAGTGCTAAAGCAATATGCAAGAAATGTAGAAAACGATATTCGTGGAATTGACGGAATTTCTCAAGTCGAAATTACAGGATATCCAGAAGAGGAAATCGAAATTGCTGTTAGGGAGAAAGACTTAATTGCCTATAATTTATCGATTACAGAAGTTGCCAATGCCGTTCAGAATTCTAATCTGTTAATTACTGGTGGAAACATAAAAACAGCCGAAGAAGATTATTTAATTCGCGCTAGCAACCGTTCTTATTACGGAATTGAGCTACAAAACTTAATTGTAAGAACAGAAATTAATGGAAATATTATTCGTTTAAAAGATGTTGCAGAAATTAGAGACACGTGGTCAGAAAACCCTGATAGATTGTACTATAACGGTAATTTAGCAATAGATATTACGGTTAGTAACACGAATAATGAAGATTTAATTTCATCTGCAGATAAGATTAAAGAATATATTTATAAATACAATCAAGTACAGCAAAATATTCAGCTAAACGTTACTAGTGATAGAAGTACAACCTTAAATGATAGAACTTGGTTACTGACTAAAAATGCAGTTTCTGGTATCCTTTTAGTACTCTTTTTTTTAGCGTTATTTTTAAACTTACGTTTGGCATTTTGGGTGGCTTTTGGTTTGCCTATTTCCTTTCTAGGGATGTTTATTTTTGCAGCACAATTGGGGGTTACCATTAATGTTTTGTCTTTATTTGGGATGATTATTGTAATTGGTATTTTGGTTGATGACGGAATTGTTATCGGAGAAAATATTTATCATCATTACTACGATTTGGGCAAATCTAAAATTAGAGCTGCTATAGATGGTACAATGGAGGTAATTCCGCCAATAGTTTCAGCAATTTTAACAACAATTATTGCCTTTTCTACCTTCTTTTTTGTGGATGGTAGAATAGGAAGCTTCTTTGGTGAAGTTTCTACCATTGTCATACTTACGTTGTCGGTTTCATTAATAGAGGCTTTAATAATTTTGCCTGCACACATTGCACATTCTAAAGCATTAGAAAGAAATAGGTTAGAAGACGGCACCGTTAAGAAAACAAATAAAATTGATACTTTTTTTAAGAAAATTAACAAAGGTGCAGATGCGCTTTTAGTAAAATTTAGAGACGCGTATTACATGCCTTTTTTAAAGTTTTCTTTGCAAAACAAAATTTTTATTTTTTGTGTATTTGTAGCATTGCTTTTAGTCAGTTTTTCTGCATTAAAAGGTGGTGTGGTAAAGAGTTCTTTCTTTCCAAGAATTGCAAGTGATAGAGTACAAATTACTCTAAACATGCCACAAGGAACCAATGAAAAAATTACAGATTCTTTAATTTCTTTTATTGAAGAAAAAGTGTGGTTGGTGAACAAAGAATATACAGAAAAGCAAACAGGTAATTTAAATGTCGTAGAAAATATAATAAAAAGAGTAGGACCAGGAAGTGCAAACGGAACGTTAAGCGTGAATCTTTTACCTGGTGAAACAAGAGATTTTTCATCACCAGAAATCACAAATGCCATTCAAGAAAAAGTGGGTAAAATTTATGGTGTAGAGAGTTTGGTTTTTGGTTCTGGGGGTAACTTTGGGGGTAGTCCTGTGGCGGTTTCTTTATTAGGTAACAATATTAAAGAATTAAAAGCGGTTAAAGAAGAACTAAAGCAAGTGCTAGAGAATAATCCGTTGTTAAAAGATGTTACAGATAACGATCCGGCAGGTATAAAAGAAGTAAGAATTACGTTAAAAGACAAGGCGTATTTGTTAGGCTTAAACTTGCAGACAGTTATGGCACAGGTAAGAGCTGGTTTCTTTGGTTTTCAAGCACAACGTTTTCAGCGCGGTCAAGACGAGATAAAAGTATGGGTGCGTTATGACAAAAAAGACAGATCTTCTATTAAAAATTTAGACGATATGCGGGTTATAACACCGTCTGGAGTAAGAGTTCCGTTTTCTGAAATTGCAACCTATAGTATAGAAAGAGGCGATATTTCTATCAATCATTTAGAAGGACAAAGAGAAATTCAAATTACGGCAGATTTAAAAGAGTTAAGCGCAAGTGAAACAGAAATTTTAGATAATATTAAGACGAATATTATGCCAGAAATTTTGTCTAGATATCCAACAGTTACTCCGTTATATGAAGGGCAAAATAGAGAAGCGAATAAAACGACAGATTCTTTAAACGTTGTAGCGCCTATTATTTTGCTTTTAATTTATATTGTAATCGCATTTACATTTCGTTCTTATAGCCAGCCAATTTTGCTGATTATTATGATTCCTTTTAGCATGATTGGGGTTATTTGGGGGCATTATATTCACAATTTTGCAGTAGGTATCTTATCGTTTTTAGGCATTATTGCGCTCGTAGGAATTATGGTAAATGATGGTTTGGTTTTGATTGGTAAATTTAACAGTTACCTTAAAGAGGGTATGAAATTCGATGATGCTTTAGTGCGTGCAGGTCAGTCTCGTTTTAGAGCAATATTTTTAACTTCTTTAACAACAGTTGCGGGTTTAGCACCGTTAATTTTTGAAAAAAGTAGACAAGCACAATTTTTAATTCCGATGGCAATTTCTATTGCTTACGGAATCGCAATTGCTACTGTTTTAACACTAATTATGTTACCATTGCTCTTATCAGTTTCAAACACGATAAAAGTAAAAATAAAATGGCTGAAAACAGATCGAGATATTACGAGAGAAGAAGTAGAAAGAGCAATAATTGAATCTAAATTTGACGAAGATGAAGTTTAATACAACAAGAATATTAATCGTCGTTTTTTTATCGACCTTACAAGGTTTTTCGCAAGAAATTCTAACTAAAAGTGAAGCTTTAGAGATTACGTTAGCTAATAATTTCGGAATTCAAATTGCAAATAATAATTTAGAAGTGGCAAAAAATAATACAAGTATTTTTAACAGAGGTGCGTTGCCAACAGTGGCCTTGAATTCTGGAGCAAATTATAGTAGAAATAACCAAAGTTTAATCTTTACCGATAGACAAACAGGAAATGATGCCGAAATATCTGGAAGCGGAATCGTTTCAAAAACATACAATACATCTCTGGGCGTAAACTATACAATTTTTGATGGTTTAGGTAGAAAATACAACTATCAGCAATTAAAAGAAACCTATAATTTAACAGAATTACAAGTAAAAGAAACTATTGAAAACACCTATTTACAGTTATTTACAACCTATTTTCAAATTGCTCGTTTGTCAGAAAATACCAATAATTTATTAGAAGCGCTAGCAATATCTAAAAGAAGGTTAAAGCGTGCAAAATATCAATATGAATACGGACAATCTACGAAACTAGAATATTTAAACGCGCAGGTAGATGTAAATAACGATAGTATTACAGTAATTAATGCGAAGCAGTTATTAAACAATGCAAAACGCGGCTTAAACGTTATTTTAGGATCTAAAGAAGACGTAACTTATCGTGTAGAAACGGCGGTTGAGTATAATAAATTGATGAATTACAGTGATTTAAAAGAAAAAACTTTAGAGAATAATTCACTCTTACTGCAGAATGAAAAAAATATTGCGATTAGTGAGTTCAATATCAAAATAAACCAAGCAAATTTTTTACCATCGCTAAATTTTAGCACTGCTTATGGGTTTAACAGAACAGAGAATGAAAACTTAATAAACCCTTTTGGTGCAAAATTAATTACTTCGGATGGTTTAAATGCAGGGATCAATTTAACCTGGAATATTTTTGATGGTGGTGTAACAAAAACAAGAGTGGCCAACTCAAAAATTGCTTTAGACAACCAGCAAATATTGCTAGAACAACAGAAAGTTAACATCGAGAATAATTTAAAAAATTCTTGGGAAAATTATAAAAATCAATTATTTATTTTATCTGCTCAAAATCAAAATGTGCTTACCACACAAAATAATTTTGATAGAACAGAAGAACGTTTCAAATTAGGTCAAATTACTTCTATAGAGTTTAGGCAAGCTCAAATTAATTTAATTAATTCAAAAACGTCTTTAAACAATGCAAAGTTTGATGCAAAGTTAATAGAGCTTCAGTTATTACAATTGAGTGGCGATATTATGAACGTTAAATTTTAGAAAACTGACTTTTATCATAATTTAAGAATAGCATAAGTTTTAAATTTACAACAAAATAGAAGATTTATGAATTTTTTAAACGTTCCACTTGTTTCTTGGGTAAACGGTACGATTATGATTGGGGTATTTGTTTTAGTTGTAATCGGTTTAGTTTTGGCTGTTTTTTTATTAATGAATAGTGATAAAAAAGCAAGTAAATAATACTTTTTGATTAAATTTTTACAGTTATTGTGAACTCGTTTTAATGAATTTATAATTCATTAAATACATAAAAAGGTATATCGATTTGCAGTCTAATTTTGGTTACTTATTTAGAGAATATTTAATAGCAGAAATTGCTAAAGTAGGCATTCATAAAACATTTACAGCAGAGACTGCAATTATTGAGATTTGCGATTCTATAAAATCCATGCCAATTATATTATAAGACAAAATTATTGTGTGCTTAATTCCATACCTTTAATATTCTAAATATAAAAGTATGATTTTTATAGAAAATGAAGGAAATACCAATCCAAGGTTAAACTTGGCTCTAGAGGAATATGCACTGCGTAATTTTCCGTCGGAAACTGATTATCTATTATTTTATATTAATGAACCTTCCATAATTATAGGAAGAAGTCAAAATACAATCGAAGAGATACATCAGGATTATGTTGAAAAAAATAATATCCACATTGTCCGAAGAATTTCAGGAGGAGGTGCTGTTTATCACGATTTTGGAAATCTTAATTTTAGCTTTATTACAAATCATGATGTTAAAAGTTTAAACAATTTTAAAAAATTCACGGCGCCTGTTATTAGTGCATTGTCAAAAATAGGAGTGGAAGCAGCGCTAAAAGGGAGAAATGATATTCTTGTAAATGATAAGAAAATATCTGGAACTGCTCAATTTTCAACAGGAAAGCGAATGATAAGCCACGGTACTTTATTATTTAAAACAGATCTTGCAGAAGTTGCGAATGCGCTTCAGGTAAAAAAGAGTAAGATTATATCTAAAGGGCATAAATCTGTGCGTAGTCGTGTGGCAAATATTAGCGAATTTATTAATAAACCATTATCAATAGAAGAGTTTAGAGCGCTTTTGTTAACTGGTTTGTATGAAGAAATGGAGCCTTTCGAAACCTATCATTTAACAGCAGAAGAATGGAAAGCTGTACACATTCTGAAAGAAGAAAAGTATGATTCTTGGGACTGGAATTATGGGCGTTCTCCAAAATTCAATATTCAGCATAGCAAACGGTTTCCTATTGGAGAAATTGATGTGAGATTGTTTGTAGAGAAAGGATATCTAACAGAACTTAAAATTTTTGTAACTATTCAGCCTAGATTTCAAAAAAGAGCTAGTTATTAACAATTCTATCCTTGCTTTTAGGAAAAAGAACTTTCTTGTTAACATTTGTTAGTTACTAGGTAACAATTACATGTTTGATTTTTAGTGCTTTTAAATTGTGTTTGTTTCCTTTGTATCAAAGCATTATAAATTGAACTCCGACAAAAAACGTATTGCAGA
>NZ_VORR01000025.1 GCF_007997085.1 Polaribacter sp. IC066 | reverse complement strand
CGGAAGGATTAAATAGTGTCATGCAATTAGCACGATCTAGAGCTAGAGGTTTCAGGAATATTGATAATTTTTGTAATATGATATATTTCTTAGGGAATCACTAATCCATAACTTTTGGCGAAGAACCAAAAAAATACTTTTAGTTCGTTTTAATTTCGATTTTGTAGTAAACTATTACTAGATTTTTTAATTTTGCCAACAGCCAACAGCCAACAGCCAACAGCCAACAGCCAACAGCCAACAGCCAACAGCCAACAGCCAACAGCTATCTATACCTACGCTTTCTTATATAATTAAATCCAAATCCAAATGCAAACAACAAAATCAAAGGCAAACCAATATTCAAAAATTGCCAAAAAGTACGCTCTTCAAAAGCCTTTTGTTTATCAAGAATATTAATTTGTAACGTCTTATTTCTTAATTCTATTAAGCCAACATCATCCAATAAATAATCAACAGCGTTTAATAGAAAGTCTTTATTTCCGAACTGCTCGTTGGTCCATTTATCTCTTGCTAAATCGGTAGGTTTTCCTTTTAAAATTTGATTTTTCCCAACATCACCATCAGCAATTATAATCATTTTATTTTGAGTTGCATTTTCTCTAAAGAGGGAGGTTTCAAAAGGTTTTATTCGATTTTTGTAAGCTGAATTAAAATCACCTTCTAGCAAAACAGCAAATAACTGATTGCCTGAAACATAGTCTTTGTCTTGAGGTTCATTCGCAATAGATTGTAATTCGATGATTGTAGGCATTCCTACTTTTTGAGTTAAAGGAGAACTCATTAATAAAGGCGTTTTTTTGATGTTGTTTTTTAAAGTATCTATCTGATTTGCAAATTGTAACCGTACTGGAGCAATATTTTTTGTGATGGCATGATTCGGATTTCCGCTAACCAAAGGATGGTAAAACCAATCTAAATTTTGAAATTGTGTTTGATTGCCAATTGTACCTGTTGCTAAAGCAATTTTTGCGGCATATAAATCTTTAACCAATGTGGTGTTGATTCTAACTCCGTATGAAAATAACAAATCTGTTAAATTCAAGTCTCTAGGATAGGCCAGCATTCTTCCGTTTTTAAACAAACTATCTTGGTCTGCTTGCACATTGTCTAACATCCACAAGGTTTTACCTCCGTTTGCAATAAATTGATCTAAAGTTAATTTTTCTTTGTCAGTAAATTTTTGAGTGGGTTTTGCAATAAGGATCAAATCAAACGAAGTGAGGTCTTTTAAGGTTTGCTGCGGATTTGTAGCTACAGAATCTAATGTAAATTTCGCTAATTTATATTTTTTAGCAACTTCACTTAAAAAACTATATTGATAGATATCTTGCAATTCGCCGTTGCCTTTAAGGATAGCAATATTTTTACTTTTAGTTTGAATAATAGAACTAATGGCATTGCTAAAACCATATTCTAAATTTTCAATCGCTTTTTGCAATTGCTCTTCCTGACTAGCAACAATTGCATTCGGTAGCAAAGAAACAACGATTGTTTTTTTACCAAAACTTATTTCTGCCCAAGGAAAAATAATGGCTTCAGACAACTTTCCGTCTTCTTCTACTGTTAATTGACTAGGCATCATTCCTCTTTTAATCAAGTCTTCCCGTTGATCGTCAGGGTTTTCAAAATGGATTTTTATGTTTGAATTTTCTGTAGAAAGTTCTTCTAAATATTGTCGTGTTTCAACTTGTAATCTTTTAAATTCTGATGGGAAATCGCCTTCTAAATAAACGGTGATAAAAAGGGGTTCATCAACATTAGAGAGAATTTTATTTGTCGTTTCAGAAAGCGTGAAGCGTTTATCCGCAGTTAAATCGAAACGTTTATAAAAAGACTGATTGATGAAGTTTAAAACAACCAAACCAATAATTAACCATACGATATTTTTGATATTTTTATTCATGGTCTAAACGTGTTTTAGTCATGAATAAAAAGAAGAAAGTTACACTTATAAAGTAGACAAGATCTCGAGTATCAAGTACGCCACGAGAAATACTTTTAAAATGTTCGTTCATTCCTAATTTCTGAATTGTTAAACTATTACTATTGAAAGAATTTGCAATAGCATCAAAGCCGTAAAACAGAAAAAAGCTAATAAAAACACCCAATATAAAAGCTACAATTTGATTTTTAGAAAGTGTAGAGGTAAACAACCCAATAGCCGTGTAGGTTGATGCTAAAAACAGCAAACCAAGATAAGAACCAATGGTGCTGCCAAAATCGATATTGCCAACAGGGTTTCCTAATTGATAAACCGTATACACATACATAAAAGTGGGAATAATTGCAGTACTAACCAATAGGAGTGAAGCCCAAAATTTACCCAAAACGATTTGCCAATCAGACAGTGGTTTTGTTTTTAAAAGTTCAATGGTTCCGTTGTTAAACTCATCAGCAAAACTTTTCATGGTGATTGCCGGAATCAAAAATAGAAACACCCAGGGCGCTAAATAAAAAAACGGAGTTACATCTGCAAAACCAGCATTTAAAATATTAAAATCGTCATTAAAAACAAATAAGAACAAACCGTTCGTCAGCAAAAAAACACCAATAACTAGGTAGGCTATGGGTGATGCGAAAAATGAATTGAATTCTTTTTTTAAAATGGCAAACATTGTTTCATCTATTTAATTATTTAAAAAAGCTTATTTTTAAGAACCTATTTATGTTCTTATAGAGACGGCTATTATTAAAATATGCATCACTTTTATCTACTATAAAAAAAACAGAATTATTATTCTTTACTTCTATTTTTTTGGCAAAGGGTTGTTAGATCTTTCACTATCATACATCCAAGAAAGTATCCACCATCTATTGCCATCATTGTATAATTGAATACTATTGATACCTCTTTCTATAACAGCGCCATTTTTTTCTTTTGTAATTTCATAGGTTGTCCATACGTGGGTTATATTTCCGAAATTTTGTATTTCTCTTTTAATTTCATATTCCCAAAATCCATCTTTAGGGATTCCAAAGCTTTTATGATATTCGGTTAAATTTTGCGATATAATGAAGGGCTTATCGTTTTTATCCTTTCCTGTAACTGATATTAAAGCATTCGGAATATGTAAAGAAAAGTCTCTTTCCCAATTTCTCGGCTGTCCTGCTGGGCCAGATATAACATCATAATAGGCTTTAATAATGCCATCAATCGAAACTACATCTGCTTTTAACGGGTACTCATTTTTGTTCGGTTCTTGTGCATTTCCTATAAAGCACATCAAAAGAAATAGAGCTATTGAAGTTGATCGTTTATGATTCATGGTGGTTTTGTTATTTAAAGTTAACAGTACGTTTAAATATATTAATTTTTTTAGGAACCATAACTTTCGCGCAAAATATTTTTCTTAGGTTTAAACCTGCATGTATGGTTCTTTTTTATAAGTATTTAAATTTTTTATAATTTTGACAAGCTATGATTTTTATCGCTTTTAAAGTATCCTTAATTTTTAAATTAAAGTAATTTTTTGTCTTAAGTTTTATAAAGGGAATAAATCGCTCTTTAATAACGCACTAGAAACACTATTATTTTACGCAGTAAAAAGCATTGATTAGAACTCTTTGTAAATAAGTAAAATGGTTGTTTTTTTCAATCTAAAGTACAATAAAAAAAGCTTCAATATTATTAAAATTAACTTTCAATAATATTGAAGTTCGTGTTGTTAATTTCTCAAAAAACAGCAGCAATTATTTAGGTGCAAATATCTTATGCTTCTTTTCTATAACTGCGATTATTTTCAAAACCTTCGTCTCTTCTTTCAGGATGAAGTGTAAATTTTTGTTGTTCTAACAACGCAATAGAAGCATCGTTGTCTTTGTGTGTAAAAGCTTCAATCGTTTTTAATTCTAATTCTTTAAAGCCAAAATTTAAAACTGCTTTAAAGGCTTCACTCATAAAACCTTTTTGTTGGTGAATAGGATCTATTTCGTAACCAATTTCTGCATAATTCTCTTCATCTTCAAAGTTACGTAAACCAATAGTACCCATTAATTGATGATTACTTTTTGATTCTAGAACCCAAAAAATACCTTTACTATTTTCTGCTAAAGTAGAAATACGATCAATAAAAGCTCTTGCTTCAGAAAGGTTTCTAGGTGTTTTTCTATCAATAAATTCATTAACTTCTTTATTGGTTCTTAATCCGAAGATAGCTTTTGCATCGTCTAAATTTAAGGCTCTTAAAGTTAATCTTGCTGTCTCTAAAACAGGAAAAGGTGTAAAATTGTAATTCATAGTTATTTATATAAATATAGTGAAACCAAGGTTTGATTCAAATCGATTTGTAATATAAGTTTCACTCTCATTTTCAGAAGTATTTGAAGATTTAAGATAATTTAGGCTCAATTCAATATTTGCATTTTTGTTAAAAAAATAGCTTAAACCACCGCCTAAATTTAGCAATAAAAATTTTCTTTTTGTGGTGTTTAACTCATTTGTGCCAAGTCTAAATCGAGTTTTATCTGTACTTCTACCTAATCCATAACTTGCGATTAAAAATGGCTTTATTTTTTTTTCTGAAAAATAAAATTTCACAAAAGGAGCAGCTGAAATTGTATGTACGGTTGATTCGTAACCAAAATCTTTATCGTCAATATCTAAATAACCAAATGCGAAATCTAAACCGATAAAAAAATTATTTTCTATTGCATAACCAATCTCAGGAGATACCGTAAATTCTGTTGAAGAACCAGCATCTCTAGAAAAACTATCACCTTCAATAGAATTAGTATCAAAATTAAAATTTATATTTGTGTTAATACCAATTAAATAACTGCCTTTTTCGGTTTGGCAAAATGTAGTGATGGTCATTAATAAAAAAAGGAATAGCGCAATTTTTTGTAATTTCATGCAAGGTATCGTTTGTATTTAAGTTAAAGATTCTTTTTTGTCAACACTCCAAGCTTCGGGTTTTTCATTGAAATAAGTTTTGGTTTGTTTCCAAGTTTCTTTAAAAAAATCAGAATTTCTATAGTTTTCTAAATCGCTTTCATTTTCCCAATAAGAATAGGTGAAAAATAGTTCAGGATTATTTTTATCTTGATACAGTTCTAGCAATTGGCAACCATCAGAATTTCTGATTAATTGTTTTTTTTCTTCAAACATTGCTTGAAACTCTTTAATATATTTTGAGTGAAAACTCATTTTTACAATTCTTACAAACATGCTTTTATTTTAAAACGGTGTATTCTGGTTTAGAGTCTGTGAAAAAATCAATAATTATAGGGTCTCTGTATTCTAAACCCAATAAGGTAGATGCACCACCAACTGATTTTAAATTACTTCTATAAATGGCAATTTCTAAATACGCCGCAGAATTAAAAATGGCCAATCTGTTGCCATCAAACTGTCTGCTTTCTTGATTGTTATTGCCAGTTATTTCATTGTATTTATTGTAAATTTTAACAAAAGAATACCGAGAAGCTGTTATTCTAAAAGTACGTCCTTTACCAATTTCTTGAAACATTTTCTTACTGATGTTGCTAATCAGATTGCCATAATTATCGATGTATAAAACACCACCAATAATTTGATTTTGTGCCTGATTTACTTTTGGCTGAATTTCTATTAACCTTTTATATTCTTTTATTTCTTTACCGATAACCGTTAAGTTTCCGCCTCTGGCAATAAAACAAGCTACTTTTACAAAAATATCTAACACCGGGAAACTACTTTCTATGCGATCATGAATATTAATTTCTACAATTTTTGTAGGATTAATTTCTGATGCAATCATTGAGATTAATCCGTTATCGGGGCACACAAAAAAATGCCCGTCTAGTTCTAGAGCAATATGTTTATTTTCAGAACTTAACTCAGAATCTACACCCACAATATGAATGGTTCCTTTGGGAAAGCTTTTGTAAGAATTTTTTAAAATATACGCTGTTTCGGTGATGTTAAACGGTGATATTTCATGCGTAATATCCACAATTTTAGCATCAGCAAGCTCAGAATATATAGCACCTTTTACAGCCCCAACAAAGTGGTCTTTTGTGCCAAAATCTGTAGTTAATGTGATAAAAGACATGCTGTTTTTGCTGTTAATTAATTGTGAAAAAGATGTGAACTATTTTTGGCAAATCTAGTCATTTTACTAATTTTAATGCCTATTTTTATTTGAATAAATGAAACTAACTTTTTAATAAAAATAAACCTTTGAACGAACGCATTATAGAGTTAACAGAAATTAACCCGAAAGATTTTTTTGGGCCACAAAATAGTACAGTAGCGCAATTGAAAAAATACTTTCCTAAAATTAAAATTGTTGCTCGTGGGGCTCAATTAAAGATTTTCGGAGAGTCAGACCTTTTAGATGAATTTGAAATTCGTTTAGAACGTTTGATAAAGTATTTTATCCGCTACAATAAGTTGGATGAAAATAGTGTTGAACGTATTTTAACATCAACAGGAAACGAAGAAAAATCTGTTTCTGCTAAAAAAGCCAAAGATATTTTGGTGCACGGCGTTAATGGAAAGCTTATTAAGCCGCAAACAGAAAACCAACGAAAAATGGTTGTAGAGATGGCTAAAAACGATATGTTATTTGCTGTTGGACCTGCCGGAACAGGAAAAACATATACAGCAGTTGCTTTGGCGGTACAAGCCTTAAAAGAAAAAGAAGTTAGAAAAATTATTTTAACAAGACCTGCGGTAGAATCTGGAGAAAATCTAGGGTTTTTACCAGGAGATTTAAAAGAGAAATTAGATCCTTATATGCAACCTTTATATGATGCTTTGAGAGATATGATTCCGCATGAAAGACTAGAATCTCATATAGAAAAAGGAATCATACAAATTGCACCTTTGGCTTTTATGAGAGGTAGAACTTTAGATAACGCATTCGTAATTTTAGATGAAGCTCAAAACACAACCCACAATCAAATGAAAATGTTTTTAACAAGGATGGGTAAGCATGCAAAATTTATTATTACTGGCGATCCTGGTCAAATTGATTTGCCTAGAAAACAAGTTTCTGGTTTAAAAGAATCTCTATTAGCTTTAAAAGATATAGACGGCATTGCGCAAGTATATTTAGATGACAAAGATGTTGTAAGGCATCGATTGGTTAGAGAAATAATTTCTGCTTATAAAAGCATAGAAACTGAATAATGAAAATTAAACAGAAAAAATTATACTTACAAGATGTTTTTTATATTGGGTACTTAGATCTTATCATTATAGGAATTGTGAGTGATGCTATTTTTTAAGGAATTTTTGGGGTCTCTTATATAGATTATACCACAATTTTAGATGCATTAATATCGCCATTGAGTTTATTGATTAATAATTGGATTTTATCATTAGCATTATTTGTAATGTTTGGTTTGATGTATTTGTATTTTACAATAGGGATGCCCAAATTGTATAAATATTTAAGAACTAAAAAGTGGTGTCAAAAAGTTTACGATGTCGAAAAATGGGATAAAAAGTATGCAGAAATGGAAAATAAGAAGCACTTAATACCGAGTATGATGTTTCTGTTTTTTCTTTTATTTGTTCCTATGAGAACGGGTTTAGATCTCGGTTTAAAACACAAATATTTAAATAAAGACATAATTCCAGATCACACTTTGGTGTTTAAAGATAATGCGCAATTGGATATTAAAAAAGTAGGTCAGAATTCTACTTATTTTTTCTATTTTATTACGGGCGAAAAAGTAATTATGGCAGCACCAATTGCAGATAATTTAAAGCAAATAAAAAAAATACAAAAAGAGTAAAACATTTTTTTTTGGGTATAATTTTTGATTTAATTTTTATAAATATTAATTTTACAACTAGTTTATACTTTTATGAGAACCATTTTTGTTTTTCTGTTTATTTGTTTTAGTGCAAAAATAGCCGCGCAATGTCCGGCTTCAGGAAACAATATATTATCTTCTCAAGAAAAAGTAGATGCTTTTGTAAACAGCTACAGCAATTGCAAAATAATTAATGGTAATGTAGAGGTTATTGCAGGTTTAATTGACACAGATAATGGTGGTGAGGTTTCTTCACCCATAACAGATATTACAGGGCTTTATTTTTTAGAAACAATCAATGGCGATTTAAAAATATCAGTTGATGTAGCAGAAATAAACGGTTTTAATAACCTAGTTACTGTAAATGGAGATATTGAAATTACGAGTTCAAATCAAATGACAATCATAAGTGGCTTTAATAAATTAGAGAGAGCAGGTGGTTTAACAATTGCTTTAAATGCAAATTTAGAGAGTGTAGAAGGTTTTGCTAGTTTAATACGAGTTTTTAATAGTTTAGAGATAGGTAATAGCGAGGCTCTCAAAACAATTTCTGGTTTTGATACTCTAAAAAGTTTAGGGGGGCAATTAAATATTAGTCAAAACCCGAAGTTATTAAAGATGCCTGCGTTTAATCTAATTGAAACTATTGGCGAGGATTTAAATCTTACTTCAAATCCTAAATTACAAGAAGTAGTCGGCTTTCAAGAACTTACATACATTGGTAGTGATCTAAATATAGAATCAGCAAAAATTATAGAAGGCTTTTATAAATTACAAATTATTGAGCGTTTTTTTGATATTAGAGGGGTTGGCATAGAACAAATTCCTAATTTTAATCTCTTAGAAAATATTGGTGCCTCTTTTAGAATTCAGAACACGAGTATTCAGAGTTTTGAAGGTTTTAATAGTTTAAAAAAAGTCGGAGAAAAATATTTTTTAGAAGATTGGTTTATTGTCAGTAACAATAGTGTTTTGAATTCTGTAAAAGGTTTTGGTCGGTTTGTAAAGGTTGATGGTTTTGTACAAGTGCAAAATAACCCAAGGTTAAGTGATTGCTCTTGGCTTTGTAATTTAATTAATAATGGCGATGTATCAGGACCGCTTACCATTCAAGATAATCTCGGAAATTGTTTAAACTCTTTGGTGGTTATTTTGATTTGTGATCCAGATTTTGACGACGATGGTATTGCAAATGTGATTGATTTAGATGATGATAATGATGGTATTTTAGATACTTTAGAAGGCAACGGACGTATAGATACCGATAAGGATGGCTATCCAGATAATATAGATTTAGACAGCGACGGCGATGGATGTTTTGATGTTATTGAATCTGGTTTTGAAGATCCAAATAATGATGGGGTTTTAGGCGATTTACCAGATACTGTTCATTTTGATGGCACCATAAGTAACGAAAGTACAGGGTATACAACGCCTTCTGACAGAAATATAAATAGAATTTTTGATTTTCAAGAAGTAAACATATTAAGTGCAGGTAAAAATAATTTTCTAGAAATTTGTCGCAATTCTCCTACTATAGATTTGCTCGATGTTTTAAATGGTTTTCCAGATCCAGGCGGCGTTTGGTTTCCTGCTTTAGCATCTGGCGGTAGTGTTTTTAATCCGACAATAGACCAAGAGGGTATTTATTCTTATACCCACACAGATGCTGTATGTGGCGATTTAAGTGCAGAAATTAAAGTAGAATTTCCATCTAATTTAACCGCAGGTATTAATACAGAGGTTGCTCTTTGTGAGGGAATTGATCAGGTAGATTTATTTAAAGCTTTAGAGGGAAACCCTTCTTCTGGCGGATTTTGGTCACCAAAATTAACAAGCGGAACAAATATTTATAATAAATTTGACGATACAGCAACAAAGTATAACTACGTACTTCTAGATAGAGAATGTGGTACGCTGCAAGCCACAATAACCATAGGTAATTTTTTAAAACCAAATAGCGGAGAAAGTTCTGAAAAGCAAATTTGCGAATTTTCTGAAGAAATGAGCCTTTTTGAAATGCTCAACGGAACTCCAGATAAAGGTGGTGTTTGGAGCCCCAGTTTGCCAAATGAAATGTTTGATCCAAAATCAGATACGCCCGGAATATATACGTACACAATAGATAGTGGATTCTGCGGTATCAGTTCTTCTACGGTACAAATAGAAGTTATAAAAAATAGCGAATTAAATAATGTCATTGTTAACATAAATGACTTTTCCGCAAGAAATAATTGGGTAGAGGTTGTTGTGTCTTCTAAAAGAATCTACGAATATTCAATAGATGGCATTCAGTACCAATCAGAAAATATTTTTAATAATGTTTCTGGTGGCGAGCAAAGAATTTATGTACGAGGTTTAGATGGGTGTGAGTTTTTTGAGAAAGATATTTTTGTAAAAACGTATCCTAGTTTTTTCTCTCCCAATAATGATGGTCAAAATGATTTTTGGCGATTAAAAGATTTTCCAGATCTGCAATACACTATTTATATTTACAATCGTTTTGGTAATTTGATAAAAGAAATAAAAAGTAATACTGGTTTTTGGGACGGAACTCATAACGGCAAAAATGCGGTATCTTCTAATTACTGGTTCAGAGTTGTTTTAGAAACAGGAGAGATTTTAAATGGTAATTTTTCTTTGTTAAGAAAATGATTTCCTAAAAATTAAACTTATTTTTGTTCTCCTATCAATACAACTAAAATAATGAACACAATTAACGAAACTAACTTTAAGTTTTCTAATCAAAAATCTGTTTACAAAGGAAAAGTAAGAGAGGTTTATAATATAAATGATGAGCTTTTAGTAATGATAGCAACAGATAGGCTTTCTGCGTTTGATGTTGTTTTACCACGTCAGATTCCGTTTAAAGGTCAAATTTTAAATCAGATTGCCACAAAAATGATGCATGATACTTCAGACATTGTTCCTAATTGGTTATTAGCAAATCCTGATGAAAATGTTGCAATTGGTCATCTGTGCGAACCTTTTAAAGTAGAAATGGTTATTCGTGGTTATATGTCTGGGCATGCAGCAAGAGAATATAAGCTTGGTAAAAGAGTTTTATGCGGTGTAGAAATGCCTAACGGACTAAAAGAAAATGATAAATTTTTAGCACCCATAATTACACCTTCTACAAAAGCAGCAAACGGCGAACATGATGAAGATATTACAAGAGAAGCTATTTTAGCAAATCAAGTGGTTTCTGAAAAAGATTATCTGATTTTAGAAAATTACACTCGAAAATTATTTAAAAGAGGAACCCAGATTGCTGCAAAACGAGGTTTGATTTTGGTTGATACAAAATACGAGTTTGGTAAAACGAAAGAAGGTAAAATTGTATTGATTGATGAAATTCACACACCAGATTCTTCGCGTTATTTTTATGCTGATGGGTATCAAGAAAGACAAGATAAAGGAGAAGCACAAAAACAATTATCAAAAGAGTTTGTACGTCAGTGGCTGATAGAAAATGGCTTTCAAGGAAAAGAAAATCAAGAAATACCGGCAATGTCTGATGAAAAAGTGACAGAAATATCGAATAGATATATTGAATTATACGAACAAATTACAGGAGAAAAATTTGTAAAAGCATCCACAGAAAATGTTTTAAGTAGAATTGAAAAAAACGTCAATTCTTTTTTAAGAAAATAAATATAAACTGATTAATAAAGACCTGATAGGTTTTAAAAACCTGTAAGGTCTTTATTAAAAGTAGTAAAACAAAGAACCATGATTATAGAACCAAGAACAAGAGGATTTATCTGTTTAACTTCACACCCAACAGGCTGTGATCAAAACGTGATCAATCAAATGGAATACGTAAAATCAAAAGGAAAAATTGACGGCGCAAAAAAAGTATTAGTCATCGGTTCTTCTACAGGATTTGGTTTGGCATCAAGAATTACAAGTGCTTTTGGTTCAGATGCTGCAACTATTGGTGTTTTTTTTGACAAAGCTCCTGTTGCAGGAAGACCAGGAACTCCAGGATATTACAATACTGCATTTTTTGAAAAACATGCACACAAAGCAGGTTTGTATGCAAAAAGTATGAATGGTGATGCTTTTTCAAACGAAATAAAACAGCAAGTTGTAGATCTTATCAAGGAAGATTTAGGTCAGATTGATTTGATTATTTATAGTTTGGCTTCGCCAGTAAGAAAACATCCAAATACAGGCAAAAGATTCAAGTCGGTTTTAAAACCTATCGGAGAAACGTTTACAAATAAAACGGTAGATTTTCATACAGGCACGGTATCAGAAATATCAATAAATCCTGCTGAAGGAGAGGATATTGAAAATACAGTGACTGTAATGGGTGGCGAAGACTGGAAAATGTGGATGGATGCCTTAAAAGCTGAAAACTTATTAGCGGATGGTGCAACCACTGTTGCCTATTCATATATTGGCCCAGATGTTACAAAACCAGTGTATAGAAACGGAACAATTGGCGCAGCAAAAGATCATTTAGAAGCAACAGCTTTTACCATTACAGATGATTTAAAATCGATCAATGGAAAAGCGTATGTTTCTGTGAATAAAGCATTGGTGACACAAGCTAGTTCTGCAATTCCTGTAATTCCGTTGTATATTTCTTTGTTATTTAAGGTGATGAAAGAAAAGGGAATTCATGAAGGTTGTATTGAACAAATTCAACGTTTGTATAGTGAGCGTTTATTTGGAGGCGATTTATCTTTGGATGAAAAAGGACGAATTAGAGTTGATGATTTAGAAATGCGTGAGGATGTACAAGCAGAAATTGCTGAACTATGGAAAAAAGCAACATCAGAGAATTTAGCAGAAATAGGAGATTTACAGGGGTATAGCGATGAGTTTTTTAGCTTATTTGGCTTTAAAGTTCCTGGTGTAGATTATGACGCTGATGTAAATGAGGTTGTGGTAATTCCTAGTGAAAAGTAAATTTTAAAACAACAAAGACTTCACAGGTTTTTAAAACCTGTGAAGTCTTTTTCAACTATAAAACCTTGAAACCCGCAACTTTAAAACAACTTAAAGACGAATTAAAAGACAAATCTGCACTTGAGCTAAAGGAGCTTTGTTTGCAGCTATCTCGATTTAAAATAGAAAACAAAGAGTTACTTACATATTTATTGTTCGAATCTCATGATGAAGATGCTTATATTCAGAAGGTGAAAGAATTTATTGATGTTCAGTTTATAGAGATAAACTCAAATAATTATTATTACATCAGAAAAGCAACTCGTAAAATTTTAACAAAAATAAAAAAACACATTCGCTATTCTAAAAAGAAAGAAACAGAGGTAGCGTTGCTCTTGTATTTTTGTGTTAAACTTAAAAGCATGAAACCTTCTATGAATAGAAGTCAGCGTATTCAGAGCATTTTTGAAACTCAAGTAAGAATGATCAAAAGAGCGATTGATAAACTACATGAAGATTTACAGTACGATTTTAATTTAGATTTAAATAAATTATTAGATAATGAGTAAAGAAAGACCAGAATTACCGGGAATTATAAAACCACGAACCACAGAAATAGAAGGGTTTCAGAATAAAACAATTAGACCGATTATAAAAATGCAGCATGCATTACTCATTGCATTTATAACAAATTATTTTGAAAAAAGGAAAATAGTGTACCCTAGTTTATCCGAAGAGAAAAAGAAATTGAAGATAAAGTCGATATTAGAAAAAGATATTCAATTTAGAAATATGGTTCTTGGCAGTATCATCGGTCATTTTTCTATGGATGAATATGTATATTATATTATAAGTGCATCTGAAATGAACAAAAGAATTATACAAATTACAATTCAAAGATTTCAAGATAGTTTATAAAAGTAAGAAACCGCTGCAGTGCAGCGGTTCCAATCAATCAACCAAAAAACTTCTTTTATTTTAATTCCGTATGGAAACGAAAAGACTTTATAGAAGTATTCCTATATATTTTACTCTAATTTTCTTACCCCAAAGATAACTTATTTTTGTTTAACTTAAGGTTAAAATCGTTAAACATGACTGTTGTTTTTAAAATTATAGCTTTTATCTGGCTATAGAAAGTGGTATTATTCTGGCATTAAAACAGTGTCAATAGCATGCACTATTCCGTTAGAAGCCGCTACGTCTGCAATTACAACTGTAGAAACGTTTCCTTTTGTATCGGTTAGAATAACTTGACCATCTAATAAAGATGCTGTTAATATTCCTCCTTGTACTGTTTTAATTACAAATTTACCATCGTTATCATTAATAGCCTCGATTACTGCCGCTGCATTAAATGTTCCTGAAACTACATGATAGGTTAAAATTGAAGTTAACATTTCTTTATTTTCAGGCTTTAATAATGTAGCAACTGTTCCTTCTGGTAATTTGTCAAACGCAGCGTTAATTGGTGCGAATACAGTAAAAGGACCAGCACTATTTAAAGTTTCAACTAAATCTGCTGCTGTTACTGCGGCAACTAATGTGGTAAAGTTTTCGTTATCTGCGGCAACCCCTACAATTGTTTTAGCTTCCATATCTTTAGCTTCAGGCACTTCTTCTACAGTAACTTTTTCTTCTTTTTTTTTATCGGCATTTTTAGCACAGCTATAAACTGTTATTAGTGATCCGACTAAAAGTAATGTAATCATTTTTGTAATTTTCATTTTTAATTAGTTTAAGTTCTCAACAAAGTTAAGAACTTCTTTGGATATTTTGTTTAATAAAATGTTAAAAATTATGAACAAAAGGTAAAGTATTAATAATATTTAAGTCGCTTTTTTAAAAAGCGACTTAAAATTCAAAAAATAATGTTTTTAATTTTTTTTCGGCATCAGTTTTTTCTGATATTTTCTTTGAACAATATGAACAATAATTAAAATAAGAATTACAAAATAGAACGTGGTTTTACTCATCGGTAGAATTTCATTACCAAAAAGTTTTATGTGCGCTAAATAACCACCTTCTGTAACCAACATAATACCAACAATGAAAAGAATAAACAATGCTAAAACCTTCATACATTTTGTGTTTCGCTAGAAAAGAAGAGATTTTATTCGCCTAAAACAACATTAATAAACCACTAATTACACTGGCGATTGTCATAATTATAAATGCAGTTGTAGCACTTTCAGTTTTACAGGTAAAACCAATTGCTGCTAAAATAGATTCAAAAGAGAAAACTAAAGCCATAATAATGTTGCTTGCAGTAATTCCATTTCATTTTCTGATATTTACCATCGTAAAGTTTTCAAAATTTTGCCCACAATCAAAAGCTAAATTTCTTTTGTTGCTAAATAAATAATCTGCTACCAAATAACACAAGGATGCTCTGCGCGCTCCGCAAATATTTAACCACATTATCTATACCAAAAGTTAAAAACAAAAAGGCTATATGCAATAGTCAATGATAGCATAAAATAAGAGTAGTAAAACAATGTACAAGGCAGTGGCTATTAAAATGCTCACTTTACTAATTATTTTATGCAAATTCAGGTGCTGTTTTAGATTTTAAAGAAATGTATCGTAAATTATCAAAACCAAGAATAGCTTGCAATAACACTAGCATTAGGAGGATAAATAAATCTGCTAACATTTTTTATTTATTGATTAAAACGAACTTAAAGATTTTTTTTTCATTTTTTACAGAACAATTTTTATCTATTAAATTTAAATGCCCTTTAATCTAAAAAAGAGAATTCCATAAAATACGCAAGCTTACAAAAGCAATTAATACCGCAGTTGCTTTTTTAAGTTGTATCGGAGTAAAGTAGCTTTTGCTCATTCTGCTGCCTATTTGTCCGCCCATAAAAACAGTAATTAATAGTATAAATGTTAAATTCCAATTAATATAAAAATCCGGACTTATATATTGACCAACCAATCCGGCTATTGAGTTTACTAAAATAAAAAAACTTGCAGTTGCTGCTATTTTTTTTGGTGTGTCCCAATTGGTTAAATGTAATATTGGAGCTAAAAAAATGCCACCACCAATACCAACCATCCCGGAAATAAAACCAATAAACCCGCCATAGAAACCATTTTTTAAAGGTTTTGAACTGTTACTTTTTTTATCCGAAGAAACGATGCTTTTAGAAATCCACATCGTAATTGCTGCAAATAGCAAGGTAAAGCCCAAAAGAATAAAAAAGAATTGCTGATTTATTTTTAAATATCCGCCTAAAAAGGAGAGCGGAATGCTACAAATGACGATAGGGATTATTTTTTTCCAATTTATTTCTTTTTGTTTGTGAAAGAAATATACATTTCCAAACACAACAACAATATTGCATAACAATGACGTGGCTCTAATTTGTGTAAATGCAATTCCGGTTAAGGCTAAAATAGCCAAATAGCTAGAACCACCGCCAAAACCCACTGAAGAATATAGTATTGAAACTAAAAAGAAAAGAAATATTACGAGGCTGTAATTGGTAAATAATTCTATCATATTAATTTATTGAAAGCCTCTAAAGTAATGCATACTGATTTGGACTACCTAGTAAATTTGTGACTATTTTACGAGTTTACTTTTTTAATAAATCCTCTCAATTTTATTTCCATTTCTAGAGGTGAGAGATATCCTAAACTAAAATGTAATCTTTCGTTGTTATATCAAAGAATATAGTCTTTAATAGACTCGTATAATTGATTATAAGACGTAAATTTAAATCGGTAGAGCCCTTCGTATTTGATTGTTTTAAAAAATTTTTCAGCTACAGCATTCCTTTTTTATTAAATGCTGCGCTTTTATTCTCAATATCAAATCTTTCCTGCTCATACTTTGGGTTATTTTAAGATTAAAGTTACAGAGATTAGTCATTTTGTTTGATGTATACTGGACACCTCTATCTGAATGAAAAATAAATTTATTGCTAATACTTCTTGTTTTTCGAGCTTTAATCCAAGCTTTCATTACCGTATTTTGTGTAGTCATATCTTCATTTAAAGACCATCCAATAATCTTTATATCAGCAAGATTTATGATGGTTGTTAAATAACTCCAATCATCATTAACTTTAATATAAGTGATATCAGATACTCGCTTTTCTCCTAATTTAAGACTAGAAAAATATCTACTTAACTCATTTTCAGTAACTAAATATTTATGATTAGAGTCAGTTATAATTACAAATTTTCTTTTTAAAACACTTCTTAAACCCATTTCTTTTATCAGTAGTCCGATGTAAGAGCGGGAATAAATCAAGCCTTCTCGTTCTAGTTTTTTTTGAATTCTATAACTACCATAAATTTCTCTACTTTGCTCAAAAATAACATTTATCCTTTCTTTTAGATACGTTGTCGGTGTTTTTAAAAATATACTATCTTTGTTTTTAAACCAAAGATAGTAAGTGTTTTACTAACTTTCATTAATCTACACGTCTTTCAACTACATATATATTAACATTTTCTAAAATGAATTGATATCTTATAAGTCGCTCTTGGATATTTGATATTAAGAGGAGAAAACATCGTTTTCGGGTTGTTTGCTCATCACCTTTTTTAAGATGTCACGTTCCATCGTTACATTCTTTAATTAATTCTTTAGTGCTTTAAGCTCTTGAGCTTCTAGAGATATTTCTTTCTTTTTGGAAAAATCTCTTGATTTCACCTTGTATTCTCGCTTCCAACGCCCAACCATGCTAATGCTTAAGCCATAATCCTCACTAACTTGTTTGATCGTAATACCTAATTTAATAGTTCTACGATTATAACTTTAAATTCATTGTCATACTTTTTTACTATACCTCAACTATAAAATTAATAAGCTCATAAAAATCGTCACACCAATGGTAGACACTAAAGAAAGATGTAAAGAATTAGATGAAAATAATTTTAATCCTATTCTTAATACTTGTTAATTGTTTGCGTTTTCTAGTCAATAACTTTTATAAATATTGAATTTAAAGATAAATAATGATAATATCTTCAGAATAATACCCCCAAAGATGTTCATGTTATCATTATTAAAAAATAGTTTTTAATAATATTTATTTCACAAACTACAATCTCTCATCAATAATACATTGTAAAACTTTAGGGTTTAAAAGTGTAGAAACATCCCCTAAATTATCCATTTCATTAAAAGCTATTTTGCGTAAAATACGACGCATAATTTTCCCGAACTTGTTTTGGTAATCCTTCTGAAAATTGAATTTTATCTAATTTTGCTATTGTCCTTATTCTGTCTGCAATTAATTGATTGATTTCTTTTTTTAAGTTATCGTGATTCCTGCTTTCTCCTATGTCTTTTAAAGTTACATAACTGCATAAAACACTGCCCTTAATATCATGCGGAAAACCTACAATAGCATTCTATGTCTATTTTTACAAAGGAATATTACCATGTTTCCGTTTCGGTCTTTCTACTTCTTTATGCTCTAGCATCGCAAAGGCTTTAATTAATTTACGTCTCGTATCTTTTGGTAAAATTACTTCATCGATAAATCCACGTTGGGCTGCACTATAAGGATTTGTAAAAAGCGCTGCATATTCAGCTTCTTTTTCTTTCCATTTTTCTTCTGGATTTTCTGCAGCTTTAATTTCGCGTTTAAAAATAACTTCAGCAGCTCCTTTTGCTCCCATAACGGCTATTTCTGCGCTTGGCCATGCAAAATTCATATCAGCTCCTATATGTTTTGAGTTCATAACATCATAAGCGCCACCATAAGCTTTTCGAGTAATTACGGTTACTCTAGGCACTGTCGCTTCACTAAAAGCATAAAGTAATTTTGCTCCATGCACAATAATACCATTCCATTCTTGATCTGTTCCTGGTAAAAAGCCAGGCACGTCTTCTAAAACTAAAAGAGGAATATTAAATGCATCGCAAAAACGGACAAAACGTGCTGCTTTTTTAGAACTATTTACATCTAAAACACCTGCTAAAAATAGCGGTTGATTGGCTACAATACCAATACTTCTCCCTCCCAATCTCGCAAAACCCACAATAATATTTTCGGCATATTCTTTATGAATCTCGTAAAACGATTCTTCATCGATAATTCCAGAGATTACTTCATGCATGTCATAAGGCTTATTGGAATTATCAGGAAGTACATGCGATAGGTTGTCTCTAATTTCATCTTGTAATTCAAAAGGCAATAACGCAGGCGTTTCGGTATTATTTTGAGGTAAATAACTTAAAAGATTCTTGATGTCTTCTAAACATGCTGCATCATTTGAGGAGGTTATATGTGCAACACCAGATTTGGACGCGTGCGTACTTGCACCTCCTAATTCTTCACTAGTTACTTCCTCATTGGTTACTGTTTTTACGACATTCGGACCCGTAACAAACATATAACTGGTATTTTCTACCATGATCGTGAAATCTGTTAATGCAGGCGAATATACAGCGCCACCAGCGCAAGGTCCCATGATTGCTGATAGTTGCGGAATGACTCCGGAAGACTGTACGTTTTTATAAAAAATATCGGCATAACCAGCAAGAGAACGAACTCCTTCTTGAATTCTGGCGCCACCAGAGTCATTTAATCCAATGATAGGCGCACCAACTTTAAGTGCTAAATCCATAATCTTGCAAATTTTTTCGGCATGTGTTTCTGATAAAGAACCGCCAAAAACAGTAAAGTCTTGTGCAAAAACATAGGTCAATCTTCCATTTACAGTTCCATAACCTGTTACAACACCATCTCCATAAAAAACTTGATTTTCCATACCAAAGTCTTTCGTTCTGTGAACCACTAAAGCACCAATTTCTTCAAAAGAACCTTCATCTAAAAAGTAGAAAACTCGCTCTCTTGCTGTTAATTTTTTCTTTTGATGTTGTGTATCTATTCTAGCCTGTCCGCCACCTAAATAGGCTTTCGCAAGTTTTTCGTTAAGGTTCTTTATTTTAGATTCCATTTATGATGTGCTTTTTTAAAGAATTTATCTTTGTTTGAATAAGACTTCCATTTTGATTTTTTAAGTTTTGCCAATAGCCAATAGCCAATAGCCAATAGTTAAAAACTAACAGCTAAAAACTAACTATTTCAAAGGCAATCGTACTAATTTTTGATCTTTTATATATTGTTGTACTGCAATAAGTGCAGCAATTTTAGCTTCTTTTTGTTGCTTACTTTTTAAAGCTTCTGGCGTGTAGTATTTCTTTACAAAATGCGTGTCGAAGTTTCCTGAGCGGAACGCATCATGCTCGCAAACAAAACTTCCGAAAGCCAAAGTGGTTTGAATACCTTTAATCTGATAATTTTGAATGGCAGTAATCATTAATTCGATCGCTTCTTCTCGTGTTTTTCCGTAAGTTATTAATTTAGACAACATCGGGTCGTAATAAATAGGGATGTCCATTCCTTCTTCAAAACCATTATCCACACGAATATTTTTACCTTCGGGAGTTTTGTAAACCTCTAAATTTCCGACACTTGGTAAAAAATCGTTTAAAGGATCTTCTGCATAGACACGTAATTCCAAAGCATGTCCATTAATTTTTAAATTATCTTGTGTTATGGGAAGTTTTTCACCACGAGCAACACGAATTTGTAATTCTACCAAATCCGTTCCCGTTATCAGTTCAGAGACAGGGTGCTCTACTTGCAGGCGTGTATTCATTTCTAAAAAATAGAAATTATGAGCATCGTCCAATAGAAATTCTACAGTGCCAGCGCCAATATAATCACAGGATTTTGCTACTTTAATGGCAGCTTCGCCCATTATTTTGCGCAATTCTGGAGTTAAAACAGTCGAAGGTGCTTCTTCAATTACTTTTTGATGACGACGCTGTATGCTGCATTCGCGTTCAAAAAGATGCACCACATTGCCATGTGTATCTGCCATTACTTGAATTTCGATATGTCGAGGTGAGCTTACATATTTTTCTATAAAAACAGCACCATCACCAAAGGCAGAGGTCGCTTCACTAATTGCTCGATTCATTTGCGATTCAAATTCAGCTTCTTTTTCGACCACACGCATTCCTTTTCCACCGCCACCTGCAGAGGCTTTAATAAGAATTGGGAATCCGATTTGTTTTGCTGTTTCTTTTGCTTTAGCGATATCAGTAATGGCTTCCTCGGTTCCCGGAACCATCGGAATATTGTAGGCTTTTACAGCTTCTTTTGCTGCTAATTTACTGCCCATAATTCTAATGGCTTTTGATTTAGGACCAATAAAAATGATGTTATTATTTTCACAAGCTTCAGCGAAGTCCGCATTTTCAGATAAAAAGCCATAGCCCGGATGGATCGCATCGACTTCTAATTTTTTGGCAATTTCAATAATTTTATCACCTAATAAATACGATTTACTAGAAGGCGCTTCACCTATCAAGATAGCTTCGTCTGCAAACCTTACATGCGGTGCATTTCTGTCTGCTGTAGAGAATATTGCAACGGTTTTTATGCCCATTTTTTTTGCGGTTCGCATAACACGGATGGCAATTTCTCCTCTGTTGGCTATTAATATTTTTTTCATTTATTGGTTTCTTGAAGCTAAAGTGTATATTTTGTTTCTACAAATTGGCATATTAAAAAGCACATGGTGTGCCTATTCAAATTCTATTAAAAGTTGGTTTTTGTTCACGTTTTCGCCATTGGTAACCGAAATAGATTTTATAATACCTGCTCTTGGTGACGTTAAAGTGTTTTCCATTTTCATAGCTTCTAAAATAATTAACGGATCGAATTCTTGTACTTCTTGTCCAACTTTTATACTAATAGCTACTATTAACCCTGGCATTGGAGCTTTAATTTCGTTTACTTTTTTAGTGGTTCCAATTTCAAATCCCATTTCTTTAATTAAAGTATCTAACTCATTAAAAATGTTTACGTTATAAGTATTGTTATTTACTTTTACCGTATATTTTTTTTGATTAAAATTAGCTTCAGTAATCTCGGCTTTGTATGAATTATTTTGCTGTAAGACGTGAAACTCTGCATCTGAAACTTTGAACGAGTCTAGGTTTAAAACAGTTTTTTCATCAATTTCAAAATCAGAAGTGTTGTTTACTTTTACTTGATAGGAATTTTTCAATTTTTTGTAATTTATTTTTTCATCGTAAATATAATTATTCTAAAGGTTTCTGTTTAAGTAATTTGCAGAAACATCATTAATTTGATATATTTTTAGTTAAAAAATTATAAAGCTATTTACTTATGTAAATTTATTTTAATTGATATGTATTGGTTTTTGTACAAGAAAATGACTTTAGATTTACGCGAAGTTTTTAAAAATGAGCATGAAAAATTATGCGACGTATCTTATGCAAAATAGTATTTATGTGAGATTGCGTAAACTATGTAGGCCAACAAATTTATTTTAAACCTTACAGATTTATAAAACCAGTGAGGCTATATTAAGAGATTTATTCGAAAAAGAGGGTAGTTGTCAATCTTTTTGTTAATATGTCATGGTTCTTTTGAATGGCATATAAATTGACAATTACAAATTAATTACATTGTTAAAATAAATTATGCAACATTTAAAAAATAAAGATTCAAAAAAAGAAAGTAAAAGACCAAAAGTATCTATTCTTAAAGCCTTTAAAACGATTATTTGGCCAAAGCGAAAATTAGTTTTTATCGGTTTAATTTTGATTGTTTTTAGTAGACTTTCTAGTTTGGTTTTGCCTTGGAAAAGTAAGGCGTTACTGGATGATGTGATTCCGAATAAAGATTATGATCAGCTGTATAATCTATTGCTAATTGTTGGATTGGCAATTTTAGTGCAATCGATCACTTCCTTTTTATTAACAAGAATTTTAAGTGTGCAAGCACAGTTTTTGATTTCTGAATTAAGAGCACAAGTGCAAAAGAAAGTACTGTCATTACCCATAAGTTTTTTTGATAATACCAAATCTGGCGCATTGGTTTCTAGAATTATGAATGATGTAGAAGGCGTTCGGAATTTAATAGGAACTGGTTTGGTGCAATTAGTTGGTGGTACAATTACAGCGGTAATTTCAATGGTTTTATTGATTCAAATTAGTCCTTCAATGACCTTTTTTGTGCTAGTTCCAGTGGCTATTTTTGGAGTGTTAGCTTTAAAAGCATTCAAATATATTCGTCCGATTTTTAGAAATAGAGGCGTTATCAATGCAGAAGTAAACGGTAGGTTAGTAGAAACTTTATCGGGAGTAAGAGTCATTAAGGCTTTTAATGCAGAAGCACAAGAAAATGAAGTTTTTGAAAAAGGGGTGGATAAGTTATTTCAAAATGTAAAAAAGAGCTTAACAGCGACTGCTTTAATGACAAGTTCATCCACTTTTTTATTAGGAATTGCTTCCACTGGAATTATGGGAATTGGAGGATATAAAATTATAACAGGCGAATTAACGGTAGGAGATTTTCTATCCTTTACCTTATTACTTGGTTTTATGATTGCACCAATTGTTCAAATGAGTAATATTGGGAGTCAATTAACAGAAGCGTTGGCAGGTTTAGACAGAACAGAAGAGTTAATGAATATGGAGGCAGAAGAAGATGATGAAGAAAGAACCATTTCTCTAAAAAATATTGAAGGAGAAATTGTTTTTCAGGATGTTTCTTTCGCTTATGAAGAAGGAAAGGATGTGTTGAATAATATCAATTTTAAAGTTCCTTCGGGCTCTGTAACAGCTTTGGTTGGGAGTTCTGGTTCTGGAAAATCTACCATTGCTGGTTTGTCTGCAACATTCTTGAATCCGAAATCGGGTACAATTACAGTTGACAATCAAGATATGTCTAAAGTAAAATTATCAAGTTTTAGAAAACATTTGGGTGTTGTTTTGCAAGATGAATTTTTGTTTGAGGGCACTATCAAAGAAAATATTTTATTTCCAAGACCAAACGCAACCGAAGAAGAATTACAAGATGCGGTAAAAGCAGCGTATGTTAATGAATTTACAGATCGTTTTGAGTATGGTTTAGATACGTTAATTGGAGAAAGAGGTGTAAAACTTTCTGGTGGTCAGCGTCAGCGATTGGCAATTGCGAGAGCAATTTTGGCAAATCCGAAAATAATAATTTTAGACGAGGCAACTTCTAGTTTAGATACGGAAAGCGAATCTTTAATTCAGAAAAGTTTATCAGAATTGGTAAAAGACAGAACTACGATTGTTATTGCCCACAGATTGAGTACTATTAAACAAGCAGATCAAATTTTAGTCATTGAGTCTGGTAGTATTGCCGAAAGAGGTACTCATGATGAGTTAATTGAAGCCAAAGGCAGGTATTTTGATTTGTATACCTATCAGTCGAAGATATAATTGAAAAGTTTTATAGGAGTTAAAAACATTTCGATACTATTTTGTAAAAAAAAAACAAAACTACTCGATGTTACATTATGTTTATACTCGACTTAAATTAGAAGAAACTGTCAGTTCGAGTAAAATTTCTTTTTCAGAAATTTTGTATCGAGAACATTTTATTTAATAAATAGCTTAAAATTTTTACCATAAATTTGTAGTTAGTTATTAAAAATATCGACTTGGTAAATTCTTAAAATCAACACAATCAATTATGAAAAAAGTTGCATTCTTATTTGTTTTATCATTAGTCATACTTTCTTGTAAAAGTGAAGCTAAAAAGGAGTCAAAAAAAGAAGAAACTAAAGAAGTCGTAAGAGAAAATTTTCCGGATGAATTAGGAAAAGTATTTCAAACTCACGGAGGGATTGATACTTGGAGAAAAGCACAAACACTGTCATTTAACATAGGTGAAGAAGTGCATACTTCTGCTTTGCATTCGCGTAAAATAGTGATCAATTCTCCAGAATACTCTTTAGGGTTTAACGGGAAAGAAGTTTGGCTAGACCAAGAAAATTCTGATTCTTTTAAAGGGAATAAAGATTTTTATTACAACTTGTATTTTTACTTTTATGCGATGCCTTTTGTATTGGCCGATGAGGGCATTATGTATGAAAAAGTAGACGATTTAGTTTTTCAAGAAACTAGCTATCCTGGTTACAAGATTTCATATAAAGCAAATGTTGGTTCTTCGTCAGATGATACTTATATAGTGTATTACAACCCAAAAACATTTCAGATGGAGTGGTTAGCCTATACCGTTACTTTTAAGTCTAAAAAGCCAAACGACTCCTACCATATTATTAAGTATAATATATGGCAAAACACTAGCGGATTGATTTTGCCAAAAGAAATTACTTGGTATAAAATAGATGAAAAAGGAATGCCAACAGTTCCTGAAAGACCAGCAACAGAATTCACATTACCACTAATAAGTAAGGCTAAATTGGCAGATGCATTTTTTGAAAAGCCAGTTGTTCAGTAGGGTGTTTTTAAAAACTAAATTTATTTTTAAAAGGGATTGATTTTTAGCTTTCTAAAATAAACTAATTTATCAATCCATTTTAGAAATAGGTTTTTTTTCTAAATCATAAATAGCTGTAGAAATATCTATGCGAAACCATTTTTTAAACATTTTATGGTTTCGTCTTTGTGGCCATTCTTTTTTATTCGCCTGCCATTCGCCGAGTTCCATCATAAAATAACGGTCAAATTTCTTTTTTAAGTGCGCTTCTATATCAAGAATATCATCATTTATTAAATAAATATTTACTTGGTTTAGTGTAGCTTCGTCAATTGGGTTATCTAGATAAAGACTATTGACCCAATCTATGAAAGGTTGCAAGGGTTTTAACGATACTGCAGCTCTATTTATATAATTTTCTTCAAAATCATCTGGACTACTTTCTTTATTCGATGCTTCTTTGAGCATATTCGTTATATAACCGTTTTCGGATTGTGTAAAAACTTTTAAAGTTGGGATGCCCTTTTTTTCATAAAATTCGAAATCAATTATAAAATTTGTAAATTCTTTAAAATTAGAAACTTTAGATGCGATCATCTTTTTTAATAAAGGATAATTAATATCTTTATTTTTAGCTGTAGAAATTATAGGATCAAATTCTGACGTTTTTATAAGAGATTGCATATTTCCTAAATTCCATGCATTTATTACAAAATCAAAAATATCTTCTTGATATTCAAAATGGGTCATATCGTTGAAAGAATTATCAAAAGGTTGCATAAATTGCTCTATGAGCGTAGAATATTTCACTCCTGTATTTTGAATGATGTTCTTGTCTCCAAATAAGTTTAAAACTTTATTTTTTTTCATTTTTATGCAATTTTAAAAAGTTATTAATTTTATTATAGGATGCTACAATAACACTCATGAAACTGCGGCAGCAAAATATTTTAAGGTTCTTTATGTTTCTTAAAACCGTTAAATCTTATATTTATAAACCTGCAACTTTTTCTGTTTGCATGGTTAATGCAGAAGTAGGAACTTTTAATTCGGTTATAAAAACGCAATGATGCTCGTTATCTTGAATTTAGTTCTCCTGTTTTACTTAATGAATTCTTGTTTTGATTTTAATGAGTCCTTTTTCTTTCAATTATAAACCAATTTCTTTAAAACCTATTTGTTTAGCACTTTCTATAATTTTTTCACTTGCACCAATATATCCTGCTACAACAATGGCTCAAATTTATGGAAATACTCTTTTAATTAAGGTTTTTTTTTCGGATTTTTAGCTAAATTTTCTAGATACAAATGTAATTCTTTTCTCCGATTTTTAATTATTTATCCAAAAATAATATTAGAAAGCATCTTCAGTAAATTGCTCACGCTGTTTAGTTTTTTTATAAATATTTACCTAATTAATTCTTTCGTATTTATTGATTTTAACAATTCTACTTTTCTTTTAAGCTTTCTGTATATTTTTTTCAAAAATGTACTTTTTACTGCACGTTGTATAACGCCAATAATAAAAGATTAAGTGGTTTCTGTAGGGTTGATTCTTGCTCATCATAAATCAGAATAAAATATGGTGCTCATTTTTACGCTGCTTATTTTAAAATTTATTTAACTATTTTTCGAAGTAACTGATTGTTCTGAATTGCTTTCTTTTCAAATATTAATGCAATTTTTTTAAAGTAACTTCAAGAAAAAGAAAAGTCTTAGTTCAGAAAATATTTTTTTTTGAACTCAATAATTCTACTAAAAGAACCATCAATTTATTTTGTTTTATTCCTAATCCAGTTCAGTACGATGCTTGATCTTGCATTAATAATTAACTATCTATCCTTTATTTTTTTAACACCTACTTAAATGAAGCGGATTCCTAATTTAAGCGGTTTTTGTACCAATTTAATTGTATCGTTTCTATATAAATTTTAAGTTGAACCTTCATCTCGAAAATAGGTTAATCTCACTAATGAGCTCAACTTGGTTTTGTCTGTAATTCAATTTTTGTTTTAATACGGCAATACTTTAAATCAAAATATTAAAAAGAGATTCTTTTTTGAGTTCTCCATCGCTCTGTCGAAAATTTTTTTGTTGATTTATACGTTAACATACATTTAAATGGTTTTTAAATATCCCTTTAGGGAGCTCTTTTTCCTGGAATAATTTTAGCCACTTTATAAATATTAAAATACATTTTTTAGTTTGTAGTTATTCTTTTTAAAACGAGTAAAAAAGTAGCAGTTGGTGCATTTTTACCTAAACTTTTTGTTTTTAACTAGATGGGTGTTAGTTTAATTTGCTGTTTTTAAGCATTTTATATATTTCGTTCTCTATGTTAAAATTATGGTACAGGAATTGCCAATATATGATTGCAATTAAAATACAATGATGAAAATTAACAAAAAAAGTTTATGTCGTACTTGTGTACACGCTATTGTTTGTAGTTTAACTTCAAACAAAAAGTTTATTTGGTCTTGTAGCGAATATGACGCAGAGATTATTGAAAATGCAAATCTAAAATCTATTTTAATTCCAAATTTTAGTTTTGCCAAAAGTGGAAAAGAATTTAAAACCATTTAATTAAAATGAATTTAATTCAAGAAGTAAAGCCGAAAAAGCAAAAGAAACAGCCTAAACAAGGTATGTTAGAAAACGTAATGAAGCAGTTTGAAAGCGCTGCGGATTTAATAAATTTAAATCCTAATATTAAAAAAATATTAAGTGTAACCAATAACGAATTAATTATTCATTTTCCTGTAAAAATGGACAATGGAGACGTAGAGATTTTTAAAGGTTACAGAGTTCAACATAATAATGCATTAGGTCCTTACAAAGGTGGTTTAAGATACCACCCTACCATAGATATTGACGCGGTAAAGGCTTTGGCAATTTGGATGACTTGGAAAACTTCTTTAGCAGGTTTGCCTTATGGTGGCGCAAAAGGAGGAATAGAAATAGATCCAACTAAATATTCTATCACAGAGTTAGAAAGAATTACAAGAAGGTTTACCTATGCTTTAGGTGACAATATTGGACCGGAACACGACATCCCTGCGCCAGATGTAAATACAAACTCGCAAACAATGGCGTGGATAGCAGATACGTATATGTCTACTAAAAAACCATCAGAAAGATCTAAAAATCAGCATGTGGTTACAGGAAAGCCAATTGGTTCTGGCGGATTAGAAGGTAGAGATAGAGCAACGGGTTATGGTGTTTTTCTAACCATAAAATTTTGGGCAGACCATGAAAACATCAAACTAGAAAATAAAACTTTTATAGTTCAAGGTTTTGGAAATGTTGGTTATTGGACTGCACATTTTCTTGAAAAAGAAGGTGCAAAATTAGTAGGTGTTCAAGATGCTTTTGGAACCATCGTTAATAAAGAAGGTATTGGTGTCGAAAATTTATTAGAATACACTAAAAATAATCATGGAAGTATTGTTGGTTTTTCTAATTCAAGAGAAATAGCAAAAGGAGATTTTTTCGGTTTAGACTGCGATATCTGTGTTCCGGCGGCATTAGGAAATCAAATTACAGAAAATATAGCACCACAAATAAAGGCATCTATTATTGCTGAAGGTGCAAACGGGCCAACTACTGTTGAAGCAGAGGCCATTTTATTAAAAAGAGGTGTTACAATTATACCCGATATTTTATGCAATTCAGGTGGTGTAATTGGTAGCTATTTTGAATGGCTTCAAAATAGGAATGGTGAGCTTTGGGAGCTAGACGAAATTTTAGAGAGACTGCACAAAAAAATGAAAGAGGTTTTTACAAAAGTGTTGGTGGTGTCTGAAAGTAAAAAGATAGATATGCGCACTGCAGCCTATGTTTTAGCGATTGAAAGATTAGAGAGAACGTATGTACAACGCGGTGTTTTTCCATAGATAAATATAGAATAATGAAGTATGGTCAGATTATTATAGAGGAAAATGAATTTTTAATTTTAGAAAATTTATTCAAGCTTAAAAAAGAAGAGCATTCAAAAACAGCTAAAAATCATATTTTAAAATTATTATATGAGTTAAAGAATGCGGTTATTTTACCAGAAAGTGAAATGCCAAAAGATGTAATACGGTTAAATTCTCAAGTACAAATAAGTTCTAAAGATAATTTATGGACAAAAATTTTTGAACTTGTTCTACCGCATCAAAGTAACGTTGCAGAGAATAAAATATCGCTTTTGTTACCAATGGGAACTGCTGTTTTAGGATATGCCAAAGGAGATGATATTTTATGGGAATTTCCTAGCGGATTAAAAGAACTGAAAGTAATTGATGTACAACAGTTTTTGAAGGTGTTAAAATAAATAATTATGACGAACTCAAGGAATTTGAATAGTAGTGCTTTTGAAGATGAAATGGCAGAACAAAAAAACTTGGAAGAATTAGATCTATGGGCTTCTTTTCTGAATCGTTTTACCGAAGAGTATGAAGGCTTTATAATTACAGCCTCTAGTAGCGCAAATAAAGAAGATTTGCAAAATCAACTTTTGACTGCTTTTAAAAATAATGAGACTATTTTAAGAGATATTTTAAATTACAAAAGAGCAACACATAATTTTATGGAATGTATCGATTTAGCGTGCGATTCGTTTTATAAAAACAAGTATTTAAAAATAAAAAAGGCCTACGTATTGCATGCAGAAAATTGTAGCCTTTTAAAGAAAAAAGTGTTTTTTCGTTCTTCTTCGGAAGGTTTAGTTTTTTAGTATTTGACTCCAAATTTATTTGGAGTCATTTTTTTTAGATGGTATTTTAGTATTACTTCAGAAAGAGTTTATCTTTTTAAGCGAAAATAATTGGTATGTGATTTAAATTTATGTTTTAATGTTGGATGAGCTTTATGATGTCTTAATAAATTACTTTTTTCTGGTTGGCGTTGCGTAAGTCCGATTAATTTTCACAAAAAAAGTCTCTTTAAATACAATGTGAATTGAGTGTAGTTTTAGTTTATCAAAAAATAATTTAATTTATAGATTCGTCATCATTAAATTAAATTGTTTTTTTAATTTATACATTATTTATTGAGTTGATTTGGTGTAATGTTTCTTTTTTTTTCTAAAGTAACTTTAAAATAAAGATTAGTTTTGATTTATAAAAAGCAAATGCATCCCTTTAAAAGAGTAAGAAATTAGTCGTTAAACTCTAGCAGATAATTCTGCTATTATTTTTTGATAAACGGATACATAATACTCATGAAACTCTGGTAGTAAAACGTTTTTAAGATTTTTGGTATCTTTTAAAACTGTTAAATCCCATAATTCTAAACCTGCAACTTCTTCTGCTTGCATAATTAATGCAGCAACAGGAACTTCTAACTCGGCTATAAAAACATGATGATGCTCGTTATCTTGAATTCCGTTTTCATGTTTTACTTGATGAATTCTTGTTCCGATTTTGATGAGGTCTTTTTCTTTGAGTTTTAAACCAATTTCTTCAAAAACTTCTCTTTTTGCACCTTCTATAATTTTTTCACCAGCACCAATATGTCCGGCTACAGAAGTAGCCCAAATTCCGGGAAACACTTTTTTAGTTAAAGCTCTTTTTTGAAGTAGTATTTTTTCATTTGAAGTAAATAACCAAATGTGCACTGTCGCATGAAACCAACCGTTTTGGTGTGCTTCCGATTTTAAAGCAGTTTTTCCTGTTGGTTCTCCTTCAGGAGTTAAAATGTCAATTAGTTCATCCAAATTAATTTTTTTTTCATTTAACGACACAAAAATAAGTTAAACATTTATTAGAAGCTATTTTTATGCTTCAGCATATGAGTTCATTAGAATTTACTTGGTATAAAATTGATAAAAAAGGAATGCCAATAGCATTTTCAAGCCAGTAATAAAACTTATATCACAACTAATGTTTGGGTCTAAATTGGTAGATTCATTTTTTGAGAAACAATCAAAATAAGAAAGTAATTTTCTGTATCGAATTCTAGTGCGCTAATTTTATTTCAAGTGTGAAATAATTTTATCATAAACAGAAACATAATATTCATGAAACTGCGGCAATAAAACATTTTCAAGATTCTTCGTGTCCTTTAAAACCGTTAAATCCCATAATTCTAAACCTGCAACTTCTTCTGCTTGCATAATTAATGCAGCTACAGGAACTTTTAATTCGGCTATAAAAACATGATGATGCTCGTTATCTTGAATTCCGTTTTCATGTTTTACTTGGTGAATTCTTGTTCCGATTTTGGTGAAGTCTTTTTTTTCTAATTGTAAACCAATTTCTTCAAAAACTTCTCTTTTTGCACCTTCTATAATTTTTTCACCAGCACCAATATGGCCAGCCACAGAAATATCCCAGATTCCTGGAAATACTTTTTTAGTCAATGCTCTTTTTTGAAGCAATATTTTTTCATCCGAAGTAAAAAACCAAATATGTACAGTAGCGTGAAACCAACCGTTTTTATGCGCTTCAGATTTTAAAGCAGTTTTCCCTGTTGATTTTCCTTCGGGGGTTAAAATATCTATGAGTTCATCCATAATAGTAAGACACGTATTTCACTAACTATTGCTAAATATAAATTATTAAAAAATTGCTTGTAATTTCGAAATTAGTTTTTTAATCGATTAAGAAATCTCATAATTTAAGTTAGCATTATGAGATTTCTTTGATCGTCTAAACAATTGTATGCTGATAAAATGTAATAAGCAGATTACTTCGTACTTCGCAATGACGTTTTACTTTCTATTCAAAATAGGAAAAAGTTTCTCCGTCTTTTATATTCAATAAGGTTTCGTAAATCATCTTAATTACGTTTTCTACATCATCTCTATGCACCATTTCTACCGTAGTGTGCATGTATCTTAACGGTAAGGAAATTAACGCAGAAGCTACGCCACCATTGCTATATGCAAAAGCATCTGTATCTGTACCTGTTGCTCTAGAAAGCGCAGTACGTTGAAAAGGAATGTTATTTGCTTGGGCAGTTTCTGTAATTAAATCGCGTAATTTTTGTTGCACAGCGGGTGCATAGGCAATAACTGGCCCTTTACCAATTTGTATATCACCAGCAGACTTTTGTTCAATCATTGGTGTTGTGGTGTCGTGCGTAACATCGGTAACAATGGCAACATTTGGTTTAATGGTTTGTGTAATCATTTCTGCGCCACGCAAACCAATTTCTTCTTGTACAGAATTGGTAATATACAATCCGAAAGGTAATTCTTTCTTGTTTTCTTTTAATAAACGTGCAACTTCGGCAATCATAAAGCCACCCATTCTATTGTCTAAAGCTCTACAAACAAACTTATTACCGTTTAAAACATGAAACGTATCTGGATAGGTAATTACACAACCTACATGAACGCCTAGTTTTTCTACCTCTTCTTTGGTAGTGCAACCTGTATCAATAAAAATATTGTCTGGTTTAGGCGCTTCTTCTTTAGCTTTATCTCTTGTATGAATTGCTGGCCATCCAAAAACACCTTTAACTATGCCGTTTTTGGTATGAATGTTTACAATTTTACTAGGTGCAATTTGATGATCTGAACCACCATTTCTAATCACATAAATTAATCCGTTGTCAGAAATGTAATTTACATACCAAGAAATTTCATCGGCATGCCCTTCAATAACTACTTTGTATTTTGCATCAGGATTAATGACACCAACAGCAGAACCATAGGTATCGGTAATAAAAGTATCTACATAAGGCTTTAAATAGTCCATCCAAATTTTTTGACCTTCCCACTCATACCCTGTAGGAGCGGCATTGTTTAGGTATTTTTCTAAAAACGTAAGAGATTCTTTATTTAATATTGATTTTTTTTCCATGAAGTACGTGTATAAAAATTTATTTTTAAGGTATCAGTTTTAGTTTTTGTATCTCTTTTAGATACATCAATAAGGTAAGAATTTTTTTAGAAATTCTTATAACTTTTAGCAAAAATAAAGCGATTTTTAAGTTTTACAGAAATTAATAGTAAAAACTTGTAACAAAAGTTGTTTCTTGCATACTTATCTAAAGATAAAACGAATTATGAAGAAAGAATATAAAGTAGAATCATTAATATGCCATTCAAAACTTACGTTAGATTCTAAATATATCTAAAAAGTTCTACCCGAGATATTCAATAAAAATGAGATGCGTACTTTAAAAAAAGTTGGTATTTGATCTCTACAGATACCACGAATTTTGGAGCCGCCATTTATTTGTATCTTTATTTTGAAAAAAGCAGTTAACAAATTACATTCAAGAATTAAAATAGTTGTAACATGAAATTAGTAATCAAAAATTTAACAAAAACATATAAGAACGGCGTAAAAGCAATTGATGATTTGAGTATAGAAATCGGTTCGGGAATGTTTGGTTTGTTAGGACCAAACGGTGCAGGTAAATCATCTTTAATGAGAACAATTGCTACGTTACAAAGTCCGGATTCTGGCTCTATTATGTTTGGGGATATTGATGTTTTAAAAGATAATATGTCTTTAAGAAAAGTGTTGGGGTATTTGCCACAGTCTTTTGGTGTGTATCCTAAAATGTCTGCAGAAGAGTTGTTAAACTATTTTGCAACCTTAAAAGGAATTTCTAAAAAGTCTGAAAGAGACGCTATTGTAAAAGAAGTTTTAGAAATTACCAATTTATATGAGGTAAGGCACAAACATGTTGCGGGGTATTCTGGCGGAATGAAACAACGTTTCGGAATTGCGCAGTTGCTTTTAAACAACCCGAAGTTAATTATTGTTGATGAACCCACAGCAGGGCTAGATCCGGCAGAAAGACATCGTTTTTTAAATGTTTTACGAGAAGTAGGTACCAATTGTACCGTTATTTTTTCTACTCATATTGTAGAAGATGTAAAAGAGTTGTGCAACGAAATGGCTATTTTAAACGGCGGTAAAATTCTGAATCATACCACGCCTCAAAATGCGACAAAAGAATTAGAAGGTAAAATTTGGACTAAAATTATTGAAAGAGAACATTTAGAGCAAGAAGAAAAATTGTACAAAATTTTATCATCGAACTACAACCAAGATAATACCCTAAATGTACGAGTGCATTCGGCTGAAAAACCATCAGAAGAATTTGTTGCCTCAACGCCTCAATTAGATGATGTTTATTTTATCGCTTTAAAACAAGATGAACCACAGTTAGTTTAAAAATCAAAATTTAAAGTTTTGATTTCAAGGTTTTGAGTTTTCCTCTAATGGCACAATCTAATATTTACACAATTATATATTCTATATGTTTTCAACTATTTTTAAACAAGAATTAAAATACTGGTTTCATAAACCTGTTTTTTACATTTACATTACTATATTCTTATTCCTTTCTTTTTTATTGTCTGCTACAACCGCTGGTATCTTTGACGGCATTACAGGAACAACAGGTTCCTCTAGAGTTGTAAATTCGCCCATTGGTATTACGGGTTTATTTAATGGCTTTACCACTTTAATATTTTTCTTGTTCCCGTCGATTATTGGGGTTTCTATTTACAGAGATTTTAAAAGTGAAATGCACACCATTTTATATTCGTATCCATTTACAAAGGCTAATTATTTATTTGCGAAGTTTTTTAGCGGTATTGTGGTAGTTTCTGCCATTGTTTTGGTAATTGCTTTGGGAATGATGATTGGTTTTAGATTTCCTGGAACAAATTCAGAAATTGTTGGCGATTTTAACATCATTACCTATTTACAAACGTACTTAATTTATATTTTACCAAATATTTTGTTTTTTGGAGCCGTTGTTTTTGCTGTTGTTACTTTCTCTAGAAATATTGCTGCTGGTTTTATAACCGTAATCATTTTATTATTTGCGCAAGGAGCTGTTGCTACTATTCTTTCTGATCCAGAACAAGCAAAGTTGTTAGCAATACTAGATCCTTTTGGGTCTTCTGCCGTTGGTTATTACACAAAATATTGGACAGTTTTTGAACAAAATGAATTACAAATACCCATAAAAGAACTCATAATTTATAACAGATTGTTATGGTTGGTTGTTTCTTCGTTAATTTTTGGTTTGGTTTACAAATATTTTAAATTTAGTCAAAACGCGATTTCTATTTCTTTTAAGAAAACGAAAGGTGAAAGAGTTACCAAAAGAAATTTTAGCGGAATTACAAGAATTACGTTACCAAAAGTAACGCATAATTACTCTTTTGTTCAGAATTTAAAAACAATGTGGAATCTGTCTAACCTCGATTTTAAATTTATTTTTAAGAGTTTACCATTTATTTGTATTCTAGTTGTAGGTATTTTATTATTGATAGGAGCCTTATTTACAGTTGGTGAAATTTCAGGTACAAAAACACTTCCTGTAACATGGTTAATGTTAAGTGGCGGAAATGTTTTTAGTGCATTAATCATTAACTTATGTACTTTTTTATATGCAGGTATTCTAATTCAAAGAGCAAATACGGCGAATATAAATCATTTGGTAGATAGCACTCCAATACCTAATTGGACGCTACTTTTCTCTAAGCTAATTGCCTTATTAAAAATGCAAATCGTTTTATTAGCAGTTATTTTGGTTGCAGGGGTTTTGTTTCAGACGTATCAGGGATATTATGAATACGAAATAGGCCATTATTTAAAAGAACTATATGGTTTAAAATTCTTGAATTATGTTATTTGGGCGTTCCTAGCAATCTTTGTACAAACTTTAGTTAAAAACCAATATTTAGGCTTTTTTATCTTGTTGATATTGGCTATCGGAATTCCGTTTTTATCTTTAATAGGCATCGAATTAGCAATCTTTAAATACAATGAAGGCCCTGGTTTTAGTTATACAGATATGAATGGCTATGGTTCGGCCTTGTCAAGATATTTATGGTACAAATTATATTGGATTTTAGGTGGAACCTTACTTTTAATTTTAAGTATCTTAATGTGGGTTCGAGGTTTGCCAAATTCTTTTAAGGAAAGACTTTCTATTGCAAGCGAACGTTTTACAAAATCGAAGATCATAAGTTTAGCGGTTGTTTTGGTTGCTTTTTTAACTTTAGGAACTACTATTTATTTTGAAACTAAATCTGACAAAGAAAATTCATCTTCTAAACAAGCTGAATTAGATGCTGTAAAGTGGGAAAAAACTTATAAAAAATATCAAAATTATAAACAGCCAAGAATTGTTGCTGTAAATGCCGATGTCCATCTTTATCCGAAGAAAAGAACTTATAAAGCCAGTGCAATTTATACACTGGTAAATAAAACAGATGAAGCAATTGATAGTGTTTTTTTAAATCATAATTCATTAGAAAATACTTTTGAGTTTAATAAAGCGAACACGCTAGTTTCAGAAGACACTATTTTTAATTTTGATATCTATCATTTTGATAAAAAAATACAACCTGGAGATACTTTACAGCTTACAATTCATGTGAAAAGTAATGAGAATACAATGTTTCAAAGACAATCTCCAATTGTAGAAAACGGTACCTTTATAAATAATTCTTCTATGTTTCCCTCTCTAGGGTATGCCGCCGGAGGAGAATTAACAGATAATAAAACACGTGAAAAATACGATTTACTACCCAATAATTTAAAACCATATCCATCAGACTCTACTGCTTTAGGAAACACCTATATTTCAAAAGATTCAGATTGGATCGATTTTGAAGCAACGGTATCGACTTCTAAAGATCAAATTGCCATTGCTCCAGGGTATTTACAAAAAGAATGGCTAGAAAATGATCGAAAGTATTTTCATTATAAAATGGATAGTAAAATTTTAAATTTTTACGCATTTAATTCTGCTAGATATGAAGTTAAAAAAGAAATGTGGAATGGAATTAGTCTAGAAATTTATTATCACAAACCACATGATTATAATCTAGATAGAATGATGAAAGGAATGAAAGCTTCTTTAGCCTACAATGCAAAGAATTTTAGTCCGTATCAGCACAGACAATTAAGAATTGTAGAGTTTCCTAGTGGAAGTTTTGCCCAAGCTTTTGCAAATACGATTCCATTTGCAGGTGATGCAGGTTTTATAGCAGATGTAGATGATGAAAATGATGACGGAGTTGATTATCCTTTTAGAATAACGGCTCATGAAGTGGCGCACCAATGGTGGGCGCATCAAGTAATTGGTGCAGATGTTTTAGGTGCTATAATGATGTCTGAAAGTATGTCTGAATATGCCTCTTTAAAAGTGTTAGAGCAGGAATATGGAAAAGCTAAAATGCGAACCTTTTTAAAAGGATCTTTAGATAGTTATTTAATGCAAAGAACTTTTGAATCTAAAAGAGAAAACCCGTTAATGTATAATGATGGGCAAGGCTATATTCATTATCAAAAAGGTTCTTTGGTATTATATGCTTTAAGCGATTATATTGGTGAAGAAAAGTTAAACGGAGCTTTAAAAAAATATGTAGAAAAAGTGCAATTTCAAGAGCCACCCTATACAACATCAATAGAAATGTTAGCTTATATTAAAGAGGTTACACCAGATTCTTTGAATTATGTAATTAAAGATATGTTCGAGACCATAACACTCTATCAAAATAGAATCGTCGAAGTAAAATCTACAAAGTTAGAGAACGGAAAATATCAAGTAGATATTGAGTTTGAAGTTGCTAAGTACAGAAACGATGAAAAAGGAAAGAAGTTTTACGGAGAAAAAGTAGGCGATACGTTAACCTATAAAACAGAAGACATGAAAAAGCCTATTTTATCAGTTCATTTAAAAGACTATATAGATATTGGTGTTTTTGGTGAAGAAGAGGTTGATGGCGAAAAGAAAGAAACCGAATTGTATTTTAAAAAGCACAAGATAACTGAAATCAATAATAAAATCACCATTATTGTTGATAAAAAACCGGTCGAAGTTGGCGTAGATCCTTACAATAAATTGATTGATACGCAATCTGGAGATAATAGAAGAAGGTTGTAGTTCATTTTATATTTAAAAAAAAACAACTGCTAAACGTAATTATTTGGCAGTTGTTTTTAGTTTTAGGGGTTCTTTTTTAGTTGATAGTTGGCGTTTAATTTGTTCGTTATAAACGTAAATTTAAATAATTATCAAGTTGGGTGTCCGAACTTCAAAGTGTTATTTTAACAATTAAAGGCAGCTATAAAATCAGTGTATTCGGTTAGAACAAGAAACAAATAAATAATAGTATTTTTACCGACGAAACAAATCATATAAATAGAATTTACTAGTTTGAAAAAATCTTTCATAAAAAAACGATTTCACAAATTACTACTAGAAAAAGAGGAAAATAGGGTAGTCTCTAATGAAGAGGTGTACACAGTTGCCATCTTAATATCTGGTGAGCTTGCAAAATGGATACAGATTCAAGATGAAGCAGAAAGAATATTAGATTTAGGAAATATGAGAACCTACCGCTACAGACCTTTTAGTACAAATCAGGTTCGTTCATATAAATTTTTTACAGAAAAAGATTTTAACTGGAAAGGAGAGCCAAAAAAAGGCCCTTTTAAATCTTTTATTGATGAACCTTTTGATTTGTTAATTGGGTATTTTAATAAAAATAATTTATATCTAGAAAATGCAGTTTTGCGCTCTAACGCTAAATTTAAAGTTGGTTTTGCAGAAGTAAACCAGCGTTTATACGATTTAGAAATAGCAGAATACCCAACAAAAGTAGAAAGCTTTCTTTCAGAATTAAAAAAATACTTAATTATTTTACAAAAACTAAAAAATTAAACTTCATTTAAAAAGTTGTGTATTCTTTATTAGAACTCACTTTTTAATGCAGCATTCAATTTGATTATTGTAATTTTACCCTTCTAAAAAATAAAAAATAATGCAAAAATTTATTGGTACTGGTGTTGCTTTAATTACCCCTTTTAACGACGATTTAACCGTAGATGTTGATGCGCTTATAAAATTAGTAAATTTTAACATCGAAAATAGTACTAATTATTTAGTAATTAATGGCACAACTGGCGAAAGTGGTACAATCTCTGAAGAAGAGAAACAAGTAGTGATTGATGTTATTGTAAAAACAAATAATAAGCGTGTGCCTTTAGTGTTAGGTATTGGCGGTAATAATACACTAAAAGTTGTAGAAGAGTTGCAAACTAGAGATTTATCAGAAATGGATGGAATTCTTTCTGTTGCTCCGTATTATTGCAAGCCAACTCAAGAAGGTTTTTATCAGCACTTTAAAGCAATTTCAGAAGCAACTAAATGGCCTATTATTTTATACAACGTTCCTGGAAGAACTGCTAAAAATATGGAGGCAGCAACAACATTACGCTTGGCAAAAGATTTTAGCAATATTGTGGGCATTAAAGAAGCAGGCAACAATCAGCAACAATATCACACATTACTAAAAGACAAACCTGCCGATTTTTTAATTATTTCTGGTGATGATGATTTGGCTTTGGGGGTTGCTTTAGCAGGTGGTGCAGGTGTTATTTCTGTTATAGGGCAAGCGTTTCCGAAATTGTTTTCTAAAATGATTCAGTTAGGTTTAGAAGGCAAAAACGTGGAGGCCTACAAGATTCATTATAAAATGATGGATATTATGGATTATATTTTTGAAGAGAATAATCCGGCTGGTATTAAAACTGTTTTACAAGAATTAGGTATTGGTAAAAATAATGTGCGTTTGCCATTGGTAAAAGCGAGTGCGGCGTTAGAAGCAAAAATAAGTAAGTACGTTTCAGATTTTTAATTTCAAGTTTGATCTTAGAGACGAAAGACGAGAAATAAGAAATTCTATTTAGAGACAATAGAGAAGAAATAATAGATTATTTTAAGAGACAAGAAAACAAGAGACAACAAACAAGAGTCGAGAAATAATAAATATTATTTTGGAAAACGGAACCACGAGCCAAGAAAGAAACAAGAAACCAGAGATATTAATCAATAATTAACAGCCACAAACCACAAATTAACAACCATCAACCAAAAACCAACCTTAACAAACCTTTAATATCAATTTGGCGTATTTTTAGGTCTTTTATGTTGATTATTGCAGAGCACAATTTAGTGTTGTAAAATTCGTTTTAAAGGGTGATGAATTTCTTTAAAAATTCGCATTGTTAAAAAGGGTATTGAAGAAGTTGAAAAGATTTATTTTGAGAAAAACAAATACTTTTATTATCCATAAATAATTACTAATTTTGCCCGATGCAAAAAGTTAAAAATTTAGCGTGTTTATTGTTGTTTAGTATTTTATTATTCTCTTGCGGAGAATATCAAAAAGTATTGAACAAAGGTACTATTGAAGATCAGTACAAGATGGCTGTAAAGCTATATGAGACCAAAAAGTACGGTAAAGCTTTGCGCTTATTTGAGAAAATTACGCCAGCCTATAGAGGTAAGCCACAAATGGAACGTGTACAATTTATGGTTGCACAGTCTAATTTTAATGAAAAAAACTACACTTTAGCGGGTTATTATTATGATCGTTTTATAAAAAATTATCCTAAAAGCTCAAAAAGAGAAGAGGCAGCTTTTTTATCGGCGTATAGTTACAAATTAGCATCACCTGTTTTTAGTAAAGATCCAACAGATACTAATAAGGCATTAGAAGCTTTTCAAAGTTTTATAAATACATATCCAGATTCTGAAAAAATTCCGGAAGCAAATGAGCATTATAAAGAATTAAGGTACAAGTTACAGAAAAAATATTTCGAAATTGCAAAGGTGTATTATACAACTGCCGGATATGATAAGAGAAATTATAACGCAGCCATACAAGCTTTCGATAATTTATTGTCAGATTATTTAGGCTCTGAATTTAAAGAAGAAGCGCTGTATTACAGGTTTAAAGCAGCCTACGATTATGAGATTAAAAGTACCGACAGAAGAAAAACAGAAAGAATAAAGATTGCAATGGAAGCGTATGATAAGTTGAAAAGAAATTTTCCGGAATCTGAATACATGGAAGAATGTGATGAGATGTTTGCAACACTTCAAAAAGAAGAAGAAAGGATAAATAATATTATTGATCAAAATAAAGAATTAGTAAAAGAGGACTCTAAATAGAAATAACAAATTATGGATTATAAAGATACACAAGCGGCAATAAGTACAATTACTTATGATAAGAATGAGATCGAAGCTCCAACACAAAATATTTATGAAGCAATCTCGATTATTGCTAAAAGAGCCAATCAGATAAATGCAGATTTAAAGAAAGAGTTGGTAGATAAGTTAGATGAGTTTGCTACTTATAATGATAGTTTAGAAGAGGTTTTTGAAAATAAAGAACAAATAGAAGTTTCTAAATTTTACGAGCGTTTACCAAAACCAACCGCGATTGCCGTTGAAGAATGGTTAAATGGTAAAGTATATTTTAGAACTCCAGAAACAGAATAATGTCTGTTTTAAGTGGTAAAAAAATCCTTTTAGGCATTACTGCTGGCATTGCTGCATACAAAACGGCCAGTTTAGTCCGTTTATTTATAAAATCGGGCGCAGAAGTCAAAGTAATTATGACTCCTGCGTCTAAAGATTTTATAACACCTCTTACACTTTCTACACTTTCTAAAAACCCTGTTCATTCCACTTTCTATGATAAAGAAGCCGAAAATGAATTGTGGAACAATCATGTAGATTTAGGCTTGTGGGCAGATTATTTTCTAATAGCGCCTGCAACGGCCAATACACTTTCTAAAATGGCAAATGGCGTTTGCAATAATTTATTGTTAGCCACCTATTTGTCTGCCAAATGTCCTGTATATTTTGCTCCTGCAATGGATTTAGATATGTACAAACATCCATCTACCCTAGAAAGTTTAGCAAAATTACAGTCTTTTAAGAATATTATTATTCCTGCAACCTCGGGTGAATTAGCCAGTGGCTTAGTAGGCGAAGGTAGAATGGCAGAGCCAGAAGATATTGTATCATTTATAGAAAATGATGTGGTATCAAAATTAGCACTTTACGGTAAAAAAGTATTAATTACTGCGGGCCCTACGTATGAAGCTATTGATCCGGTACGTTTTATTGGCAATCATTCTTCAGGAAAAATGGGATTTGCCATTGCAAACGCAGCGGCCAATTTAGGTGCAGAGGTTTATTTAATTTCTGGACCAAGTCAGCAACAAATAAAACACGCTTCGGTGCATAGAATCGATGTAGTTTCTGCGGATGAAATGTATACCGCAGTGCATCAATATTTTGAAAACGTAGATATTGCAATTTTATCGGCCGCCGTTGCAGATTACAAACCAAAAAATATTGCGCATCAGAAAATAAAAAAGCAAGATTCTACGTTACACATGGAGTTAGAACCTACAAAAGATATTTTAGCCTCTTTAGGGGTGCTTAAAAAACAGCAGTTTTTGGTAGGTTTTGCATTAGAAACAAATAATGAAGTAGAAAATGCCAAAAGTAAGATTAAACGTAAAAATTTAGATGCTATTGTTTTAAATTCTTTGCAAGATAAAGGTGCAGGTTTTGCTACTAACACAAATAAAATTACTATTATTGATAAAAATTTTAATGAAAAACCATTCGAATTAAAATCTAAAATAGAGGTTGCCAAAGATATTATGAGTGAAATTGTGTTGAGAATAAAAAAGTAAGACGGTTTGAATCGATATTTTATTTGGTAAAGATGACTAGAAACAGGATGTTTTGATCTAAAATGTTTAGAGTTAAGATTATGTGTAGTAATAATCATTTTTTGTCTCTTTTTTCGTTTTCCTGTCTGATGTCTTTTTTTAAGGTTTCTTGGCTCAATAATATCTAAAATATTAAAATATATTATGCGTAAACTTGTTTTTCTTTTTGCATTATTTTTGATGAATGCTACTATAAATTCGCAAGAAATAAACTGTTTGGTCAATGTAAATTTTGATCAAATTGCTGGTTCTAACAGACAAGTTTTTGAAACATTAGAAACTGCGCTAAAAGAGTTTATCAACCAAAAAAAATGGACTAACAGAGTTGTACAAACAGAAGAGCGAGTAGATTGTGCCATGAATATTATTATTACCTCTAGAGATAATAATACCTTTACAGCAACTTTACAAGTACAATCTTCAAGACCAGTGTATGGTTCTAGTTACTCAACTCCGCTCTTAAATTTAAAGGACAACGATTTTACATTTAAATACAATGAGTTCGATCCTTTAATTTACAATAGAAATTCTTTTGATAGCAATTTAATATCTACCATAGTTTTCTATGTCTACACAATTTTAGGTGTTGATGCCGATACATTTTCGAAATACGGAGGCGAAACAGAATTACAAGAAGCGCAAAATGTAATGCTACAAGCGCAGCAAAGTGGTTTGGGCTCTTGGCAAAATGTGGTTGGTAAACAAAACCGTTTTTTATTGATAGATAATTTACTAGCACCAAAACTAAAAGTTTTTAGAGACGTTTTATATGAATATCATATTACAGGATTAGATAATTTTGCTTCGAATAAAGAGTTTGGCAAGCAAGCTTTAGAAGATAGTTTGTTTTCTTTAGAAAATATTTTTAATAAAACAGTGGGTAATTACTTAATTAGAGTATTTTTTGATGCCAAAGCAGATGAAATTGTGAGTGTGTATTCTGATGGTCCAAGAACCAAAAATGCTAGTGGTTTAACGAGTACTTTACAAAAAATATCTACTAATAATAATTCTAAATGGAGAGCTCTTGAGTAGCATACTTTAAGTATTATTTTGAATTTATAAAATTGTAATGTAGTCGTTTTGACTCATGAAAATAGTACAGAGATATAATTTAGGTACTGAAAGAGCTCTTAACGGAGTTATAAAAACACCAAATAATACATATAATCCTGGAAATCAATTTAAAATCAATTATCCATGAATTGTATGAATTCTTGTTAGATTACTTTTTTTACTTGAGATATGAATCAAATTGAGAATATCAACAAATAAATTTATCTAAACAATTTTTGACAAATTTTCATCTCGTATTCGATTACAAGTAATTATGAAAAATAATAAATTAAATTCAGGTACATCAGGATTGCTAAAAAATTATTGTAGGCATTGTAATTTGTGCTTTTATAGCCTATCATGTTGCATACGAAGTAGGTAAGTTTAATGCGCATATAGAGAATAATCAAAATCGCTAATCCTTGCAGTATATACTATCTTTAATCTTACGAGTTAAGCAGGTGTTCGCGAAATATATTTATTTTGATAGAATATTGTTGATTATATAAATGTTATAAATTTACGCTTCGGTGTAAAGTGGGTTCTTGACATAGGTAAAAACATTCATAATTTGTCGAATACATTTAATGTATATTTAGAAGGAAATAGATCTAAATCCATCAAAAGTTAAAAACATCCAGTAGCATTTGCAAGTCTAGTTATGAGGTAAGGCAGAAGTTTTAGTATTTGATAAAGCTAACTTGTCTTTAGATTCCACTTTAGAAAGCTATATTAAAAATTAAAAGCTAGATTGCGTATAGAAAACAAAACCATTATCATTATTGGGCATCGTTTAAGCACCGTAATTAATGCCGATGAAATTGTTGTGCTACAAAAAGGAGAAGTTTTAGAACAAGGCAATCACAAAGAATTAGATGCTAAAAAGGGTAATTATTATAATTTATGGCAATCACAGTAGCCACAATTAAATTAAAACAATTATAGTTTACATTTTAATTTTCTGAATTAATTTCACTAATTTTATTACTTAAAATTTAGAGAATTTGTTAACACAACTTTCCATCAATAACTACGCATTAATCAATCAATTAACTATTGATTTTTCATCGGGTTTATCCATTATTACAGGAGAAACTGGTGCAGGAAAATCTATTTTATTAGGCGCTTTAGGTTTAGTTTTGGGCAATAGAGCAGATTTGTCCTCGTTAAAAGATACTTCCAGAAAATGCGTGGTCGAAGCAAAAGTTTCAGTAGCGAATTATAATCTAAAAGATTTTTTTAATAAAGTTGATTTAGATTATGAAGCCGAAACGATTATTAGAAGAGAAATTTTACCATCGGGCAAATCACGCGCCTTTGTAAATGACACGCCTGTTAAACTTTCTGTACTAAACGAATTAAGAAAATACTTGGTAGATGTGCATTCGCAACATGAAACAATGCAGTTATCTGATAATAGTTTTCAGTTTTCTGTGATTGATTCTTTGGCCAAAAACCAAGATAAAATAGCTTCTTATCAAAGAGGGTTTCAGCAGTTAAATCATCACAAAAAAGAATTACAAAAGCTAGAAACTATTCAGAAAGAAGCAAATCAGCAATACGACTATAATTTGCACCTGTTTAACGAATTAGAGGAAGCTAATTTAAAAGCAGATGAGCAAGAAGAACTAGAAGAAAAGCTAGAAAAATTAAATAATATAGAAGATATTAAACTAAACTTATCAGAAGCTTTAGAGCTTTCTGTGAATGAAGAAATCGGAATTCAGAATTTATTAAACACGCTAGAGAACAGGTTGGATAAAATAGCTCCTTTTTCCGCGGCATACCAAGAAATTTCAAAAAGAGTTACCAGTATTAAAATTGAAATAGACGATATTGTAGCGGAGTTAGAAGACGCAAATGAAAATGTAGAATTCAATCCGAATGAAGTAGAAGAAATTAATGACCGATTGCAACTGATTTACAATTTGCAGAAGAAACATTCTGTAGACACCATTCAAGGCTTGTTAACCGTTTTAGAAGATTTATCAGAAAAAGTAAGTCAAGTAGAAAATGCAGAAGAAACCATTAATAGTAAGAAAAAGGAAATTGAAGAGATCTCTGTAAAATTAGACAAAGTCGCTGCATTAATCTCTAAAAATAGAGAAACGGCTGCTCCTAAATTAACGAAAGAATTACAGTTTTTATTGCTTGAGTTAGGTATGGAAAACGCTCGTTTCTCCATAAAAATAAAACAAACTGCCAACTATTTTTATAACGGAAAAGATGAATTAGAATTTTTGTTTTCTGCAAACAAAGGCGGTAATTTCGGCGAATTAAAAAAGGTAGCTTCTGGAGGAGAATTATCGAGAATTATGTTATCTGTTAAGAAAGTGTTGTCAGAAAACACGCAATTACCAACCATTATTTTTGATGAGATTGATACAGGTGTTTCTGGTGAAGTTTCTAATAAAATTGCAGCCATTATGCAACAAATGAGCAAGCATATGCAAGTAATTTCAATTACGCATTTACCTCAAATTGCATCCAAAGGAGAGAATCATTATAAAGTATTTAAAAAAGAAATAAACGGAGTTACCACAACCAACTTAAAGCATTTATCAATGGAAGAAAGAGTTGTTGAAATTGCCGAAATGTTAAGTGGCAAAGATATTTCAGATTCAGCACTTACGCATGCCAAAGGTTTGTTGAGTTAGGTTTAGACTTGGAGAAGAGAATAAGGAAACAAGAGGTTTTAGATTCAAGACTCAATAAATATGAGACAAGAAACAAGAGACAAGAAACAAGAAAAAGGGCAAATAGAAAATAGAAAAGATTCATAAGCCAACAACCAACAACCAATCTATGTACAATTTATTAAAAGGTAAAAAAGGAATTATATTCGGCGCTTTAAACGAGCACTCTATTGCATGGAAAGTTGCAGAAAGAGCGCACGAAGAAGGTGCGGAGTTTGTATTAACAAACGCGCCAATTGCTTTAAGAATGGGCGAATTAAATATATTAGCAGAAAAAACGGGCTCGCAAGTTATTGCTGCAGATGCCACTTCTATTGAAGATCTAACCAATTTGGTCGAAAAATCTATGGAAATTTTAGGTGGTAAAATAGATTTTGTTCTGCATTCTATCGGCATGTCTATAAATGTGCGTAAAGGCAAACATTATACCGATCCTAAATATGACTTTACAACCAAAGGTTGGGATATTTCTGCAGTTTCTTTTCATAAAGTAATGAATGTGCTATACAATAAAAATGCCATGAATGAGTGGGGTTCTATTGTTGCCTTAACGTATATGGCCGCACAAAGAGTGTTTCCAGACTACAATGATATGGCAGATAATAAAGCGTATTTAGAGTCTATTGCACGCAGTTTTGGCTACTTTTTTGGCAGAGATCATAAAGTTCGTGTCAATACAATATCGCAATCGCCAACACCAACAACTGCCGGAAATGGCGTAAAGGGTTTTGATGGTTTTATTGAATATGCAGAAAAAATGAGTCCGTTAGGAAACGCAACCGCTTTAGAATGTGCAGATTATACGATAACTATGTTTTCAGATTTAACGAAAAAAGTAACCTTACAAAACTTATTTCATGATGGTGGATTCTCTAATATGGGGGTAAGTGATCCAGTAATGGATACGTTTTTAGGAGAAGAATAATTTAATTGTTTTTTGAAGCTATTTCCTGCTTTCCATTATATCTTTTTATGCTGAATTTAATTCAACATCTGTAACTATTTATAAGTTATTTTATTGTTCATAAAAGATACAGAAACGAGTTGAGCATAAAAAGGATGCCATTTCAATCAGGGCTAGATTTGTTTGCCACTTTTAGCAAACTTAAGCTAGTATCGTAAACAAATACCTTAACAAACTTTTATAAAGTATTAAAAAAAAAGTAAAATGCAAATCTGTTCAGGTTTGCATTTTTTGTTTAATGTTGTTTTTGTAATTTCGTAAAAAATAATTAAAATGGGTTTTTTTAAGAAGATAGATAAAGTATTTGCATCGTCAGAAAATTTTAATCTGATGGAGAGAACCGAAGTGGATATACAAATCGAAGAGAATATAAAAAATGTGGGTATTAGTAAGTTTGCAGAATCTGCTTATGGAGATTTATATTTAAGAGTAAATGAATTAGGAGGTTTTTTAATTTTAGAAACCATTACGGTAAGTGCCACTAATTTAAAAACTAAAAAAGGAAGCAGACTTACCTTTATAAAAGATAACGAAGTTTTAAAATTAGAATCTGATGAACATAAAATTGAATCTGATTTCTCTGATACCGTAAAAAAGTCTGTCACCAAAATAGACTATAACATCTCTGCAGAAGAGGCTGAATATTTTAAAGAAGAAAAATACAACGAAGCTCGTTTTGAAATTAACGGAAAAGAACTAGTGTTTTCCGTGATAACATCATAAATATTGAAACTATCATTCTCTATCATCATTCCGGTTTATAATCGTCCAAAAGAAATAGACGAGCTGCTAGAAAGCCTTACAAAACAAGATTTTTCTGATGATTTTGAGGTGCTAATTATTGAAGATGGATCCACAATTAAAAGTGATACTATTGTAGAAAAGTATAGCAATCAATTGAATTTAAAATATTTCTTTAAAGAAAATACTGGTGCAGGAGCAAGCCGTAATTTCGGAATGCAACAAGCTTCTGGAAACTATTTTATCATTTTAGATTCGGATGTGCTTTTGCCAGAACAGTATGTATCAGAAGTAAAACAAACATTACAGAACAATTTTACAGATGCTTTTGGTGGGCCAGATGCGGCGCATTCTAGTTTTACGTCATTACAAAAAGCAATTAATTATTCCATGACTTCTGTTTTAACTACAGGCGGAATTCGTGGAAAGAAAGAAGCTATTGGTCAATTTCAGCCAAGAAGTTTTAATTTTGGCTTGTCGCAAAAAGCTTTTATGAAGACAAAAGGCTTCTCTAAAATGAAAAATGGAGAAGATATTGATTTAACGTTTCGACTTTGGAAAGCTGGTTTTGAAACACAGCTCATAAAAAAAGCTTTTGTATATCATAAAAGAAGAAGCTCAATTAGACAATTTTTTAAGCAAACTTTTGGCTTCGGAACCGCAAGACCTTTATTAAATAGAAAATATCCAGAAACAGCAAAAATCACCTATTGGTTTCCTAGTTTGTTTATTATCGGGTTGGATATCAGTATTGTTTTAGCATTTTTTGGTTACCATCAACTTTTATATGTTTATGCATTTTATTTTTTGCTAATTTTCTTTGACTCCTTATTTCAGAATAAAAACTTACGAGTCGCTTTTTTAAGCACAGTAACTTCTCTAACGCAATTTTTGGGTTATGGATTGGGTTTTTTACAATTGCAGTTTTTTAGTAAGAATACAAAATAATTATAAGTCAGTGTCTCATCGAGTGATTCTGATTTTTTTATCAGAATTGTGTCGAGAGGCGTATAAACAAGTTTTCGTTATAAAATTGTTCTTATTTCTTAATTTCACTCGAACAGACAAATACGCTAATCAATAGTATTTAATGTTTTTACTTGTAAATCCTCTAAAGAACTCACTTCAGTTTTAAAATTAAGAACTTTAGTTTCATTCGGCATTACATCAAAAAAATTGTCAGAAAAATGACCTTTTTTAGCTGTAAATAAAAATACATCTTTCTGTAAAACAGTACTTTTTAGAGTGATGTAAAATCCTTTTTCTGTTTTATTAATTTCTTTTTGAATTTCTCCTTTTGGTAAGTTTAAATCTTTAGGTTTTGTAAAGTAGAAATAAGATTTTTTATTTTGAAATTCAGTAATGAGCAGTGTGTTTTCTTTATCAATTGTATCCAAAGGAAAACTACTAAATTGTTGACTACTATTTTCTAAAACTTCAATTTCTTTGGAGTTTGACCAAATTTCTTTTCCTTGAAAATCAATTAAGGTTGCTTTTAAGGCTCCATTTAAACGCTCAAAAGTATCATTGATAACAAAGGTGTTTACGCTGTCATTATTCATAACCGATGAAATTAAAACATTTTCAAAAGCATTTTTAGCTTTATACTGCAAGGCTTTCCAATGACCAAAATAATCGATACTAGACCAAGAAATTGCAGCCCAGCAGTCATTTAATTGCCAATACAAAGTGCCCATATTATAGGGTTTTGCTCTTCTGTGCGCTTCAATTCCCATCACAATTCCTTTAGCTTGCACTAACTGACTTGTGTATATATAATCATCATCCGGCATAGGAACTTTATAATCTCTTTTCATGTAATCAAAAATTAATTGATGACCTCTATCATGTTTTTGATGCGACTTCCAAGTGTTTGTCATTAAGGTTACTTCATCATTTTGATTGATATATTTCATTGTTTCAAAACTAGGGAAAGATTGAAAACCAAATTCACTCATAAACCTCGGAACATTGTTTTCAAAGTGCTCAAAAGGATATGCATCATGCCAAACGCCCCAATCATGAGCGTCCCCTTCTGTTTTGTGTTTCGGGTTTCCGCGCCCGTATTTCGGTGAAGATTGCCAATAATCAGTTTCACTAAATTCAGCAACGGTTTTGGGTAAAATAGTATCAAAAATGGCTAAATAATCATTCCAAATTTCTTTTTTTTCTTTTTCAGTTCTATTCTTTTGCCATCCCCAATGTTTCCATCCTTCAGAATTTTCATTATTGCCGCACCACAGCGCTATAGAAGCATGATTTCTTAATCTTTTAACTTGCTGTTTCGCTTCTTCTTTTACGTTTGCTAAAAACTCAATATTTCCAGGATACATGGCACAAGCAAACATAAAATCTTGCCAAATTAGTATTCCTTTTTTGTCACATAAATCGTAAAAAATATCATTTTCATAAATTCCTCCGCCCCAAACCCGTAACATATTCATATTAGATTTTACAACATCAGACAATAGTTTTTCATAATGCTGATGGGTTACTTTATTCTGAAAGCTCTTTTGAGGAATGTAATTGGCACCTTTCATATACACAGGTTTTCCATTCAATTCAAAATAGAAAGATTCGCCAATAGTATCTTTTTTAGTGATTAGTTTTATGGTTCTAATTCCTTTTTTTACTTGATACGTGTCAAGAATTATATTTCCTTTTTTAACAACAATTTTAAAGTTATAGAGATAAGGTTCTCCTAGATTGTTTGTCCACCAAAGTTTTGGGTTTTTGATATTAATTTTTGTTATCCATGAATATCCTTTAAAAACTTCGTTAGATGTTTTTACTAGTTTATCATTTACATAAATCTCATAAACTAATTGCTTATCTAGCTCGGTATTCGAAATCTTCTTTATATCAATTAAAAGAGAAGCATTAGACTCATTTACATGCAATTGTTTTATATATACATTATCAATCTTATAATCATCCCAAGCATCGATAGAAACTCTTTTCCAAATTCCGGAAGTATTTAGTTTTGGTCCCCAATCCCAACCATACTGAAACTGTGCTTTTCTTGTATAAATTCTTTTGCCTTCTGGTAATTTATGCGAATTTTTATTTTCTAAATCTGTTTCAATTTTATCCGTATTGGTGAAGAGGATTCTTAAACTATTTTCTTTTTTTGATAAAATTTTAATATCAAACGTAAAAGTTCTAAAGGCGTTATTTGTTTTATCAAGTAAAGAATCATTCAAATAAATGGTTGCGTACGTATCTAAACCTTCAAAATTAAGTTCGATATGTTCTTTTTTTAAAACAGCATCAGAAAGTGTAAACGAGGTTTTATATTCCCAACTCTTATCAGAAACCCACTGTACTTTTTCTTCATTATTTTTGATAAATGGATCTATAATTATTTGATGAGATAGCAAATCTGTGAATATATTTCCAGGAACAGTTGCGGGTTTCCAATCTAAAGTATCAATTCCTTTAAATTGCCAATTAGTAGTTAGTGCTATTTCAATTGGTAGATTTTTCTCTAAAGAATTACATCCAAAAAAAAGGAATACTGCGAATCCAAAAATAATTTTATTCATTTTTAATCACTTTTAAAATTTCTTGAATGGTTTCTATATCCGAAACTGTTTGAGAGGTTTTATCAAAAAACACACTCGAATTCGCTATAGCTTTTGAAGCTGAACTGTGAATTTCTTTAAAACCAACTTTTTTAAATAGCTGTGCATTGGTTGCATTAATGCCACTTCCTGCAAGAATAATCAAGTTGTCTTTGGCTATTTCTTGCAGTTCTCTAAATAACTTAATTCCGTTTTCTGCTTTTTCTTGCAAACCAGAAGTTAGAATGCGATCAACTCCTAAAGTAATTAATTGGGCTAGCGCTTTCTTCGGATTTTCAACACAATCAAAAGCTCTATGAAAAGTAAAAGAAAGTGGTTTAGAAAGTGCAATCAATTCCTTCGTTCTTTCTATATCAATGGTAGCATCAGCAAATAATACTCCTGAAACAATTCCATTAAAATCAAACTCTTTGCAAATGTTAATGTCTTTTTTCATTTGTTCAAACTCAACATCGGTATAACAAAAATCGCCACTTCTTGTTCTTATTAAAACATTTACAGGAATTGTGATATGTTCTGAAACTATTTTTAGTAGCCCATAAGAAGGCGTAATTACGCCAACTGAAAGTTCAGAGCAGAGTTCAATTCTGTCTGCTCTAGCTTTTTGAGCGTTTATAGCTGATTGATAGGAATTTGCACAGATTTCTAGTTTCATGGTATTTCGTTCGGCATTACGATGAAGAATGACGCGGTACTCTTATGAATGAATAATATTTCGCTATATTTTTTTGCGGTTTGTCACATCGAGTGATTTTGAGTTTTTCTCAAAATTGTATCGAGATGTTTTGGTTCTCGATACAATTTTTTTCGTTCTTCAAAAATTTACCCGAACTGACAATATGTTATTACTCAACGATTATTTCATCAATAAAAGTCCAAGCTTTATGACCTGCTCCTTGTTTTCCTTCTGGAATAATTCCATAATTAGGAATTATAAGTTTTAACGTTTTTGTTTTTAATATGTTATTTTTCGGGTATAATTGAGATAGATTTACATCGAAATTTACCAATAAGGAATCCTTTTTTGTAATCATTTTTTTAGATGAAATAAGGCTTCCATCTTCTAATGTTAATATTAAATTTAAAGTTTTAGGAGCATAAATCCATTGTTCGTTTCCATTATAAAATCGTGTAGAAATAGAGTTGATTTTTGTGGGTTTATTAAAATCAATTGTAATTTCTACATCATCTCCAGAAAAGCCTAACCATTCTTTGTCTCCATAACGTTCATTATTTCCAGAAATACCATTAATTAAGGCCTGTTTTCCTCCGGCATTATATCCTTTGTTGGGTTGTACACTTAATGAAATTTTCTTTCCAACAGCTTTATGAAGATCTAATTTTTGTTCAAAAACTGAACCCAATTGTTTTTCATCCGTATTAAAAATGGCTGCCTTAATGGTGGTAGAAGAAGTTATTTTTATTGGGTTTTTATAGGTAAGAGAGTTTAAATAAGAAGGTTGCAGTCCATCTAACGAATATAAAATTTTGTTGTCTGTAGCATTTTCTAATTGATATGTTAATTGGGCATTGTTATTTAATAATTTTCCTTTTATTTCATATAAATGGTTGGCATAATGAACATTCAGTAGATCCAATCTTTTATTAAAATGAGCCAATCGATTTACAAAATCAGCATAATTTTTATTTTCTGGTACACTCCAAACTACTTCAGCTAATGCAATTGCTCTCGGAAAAGCCATGTATTCAACTTTTTCTGGCGTTTGCATATACTCTGTCCAAACATTGCCTTGAGCACCTAAAACATATTTGGCTTCATCTTCATTTAATTCTTCAGGAATTGGATCAAAACGATAGACTTTTTCCAAAGGAAGAAATCCGCCAATTGCCAGAGGTTCATTTTCGTGATCAGATTGGTAATGGTCAAAATAACAATGAGAATTTGGTGTTAAAATAACATTGTGTTTTTGTTTTGCTGCTTCTACAGCGCCAGCAGTTCCTCGCCAAGACATTACAGTGGCATTTGGTGCTAAACCACCTTCTAAAACCTCATCCCAGCCAATAATTTGTTTTCCTTTAGAATTGATGTATTTTTCCATTCTAGTGATAAAGTAACTTTGCAAACCATGTTCATCTTTTAGGTTTTCTTTTTTGATGAGTTTCTGGCAATGAGCACATTCTTTCCACCTAGATTTAGGGGCTTCGTCTCCACCAATATGAATGTATTTTCCCGGAAATAACTCCACCACTTCATCAATAACATCTTCTAAAAATTTAAAAGTGCTTTCTTTTGTACAATAAATATCTTCGAAAACACCCCATTTGGTGGCAGTTTTAATTTGTTTTCCTGTGCAACCTAATTCAGGATATGCTGCAATTGCCGCTTGTGAGTGCCCTGGCATTTCTATTTCTGGAATGATGGTTATTTGTCTTTCAGCAGCATATTTTACAACTTCTTTTATTTCTTTTTGCGTATAAAATCCGCCATATTTTTTACCATCAAATTTTTGAGGTTTATTTGAATAATGTCCAATTTACGTTTCGTCTCTAAACGCTGCAATTTCTTGTAATTTTGGATATTTTTTAATTTCAATGCGCCAACCTTGATCTTCCGTTAAATGCCAATGAAAGGTATTCATTTTTATCATTGCCATTAAATTGATGTACTTTTTGATAAAATCTACAGAGAAAAAATGACGACCAACATCTAAATGCATTCCTCTATAAGAAAAACGAGGTGCGTCTTTAATTTCTAAACATTGAATTGCAATATGGGTTTTATCATAGGTATCTTGTTTCTCAAAATCAGCAGGTAATAATTGTCTTAAAGATTGAAAAGCATAAAACGCTCCTTTTTCTGATTTTGCAGAAATTAAAATTTCATCAGTAGTAATTTTCAATTGATATCCTTCATCATTAAAAATTGAGCTATCTATTTTAAAATGAATGCCGTTTTTCGCAGCAGAATTCGTATTCAATTTTATGCTACTTCCGTTTTCAACATAGCTTTTAAAAAAGTAGGCTACACTTTTTAAGTGATCATCAAAGGTCAATTTTGTGTCACTATTTAAGTTAAAAACTCCTTTCTTTATAATTTGTTCGGTAGGAATAGGAATAATTGAAGTATCATTAGTGGGCTTATTTTCTTTAAAACATGCTGTTAACAGTGCCAACAAAGTTGTACACAAGATTATTTGTGTTATTCGTCTAAAAGTATTCATTTCTAGTGGATTGGTTATCGTTATCTTGCTAATTTAGACAAAATTTTATACTTACCTAACGGATGAAAAAACACTTACGAATCTCGCTTTTTTCAATCATTTCTTCTTTTTATTCTGTAATGAAAAGATACTAGTTGCTAATGTAGAAAAAGATAAAAAGCTTACTTTTTATGGAAATCTGTTTATTGGAACTGCCGATCACGGACACTTATATTCTTTCGAAGCAATGCTTTTTGGGATGATAAAACGCTATCCTAACAACCGTTTAGATGGTTGGGATGGGTGGTTCTAGTCACCATTATTCTGATGATGAAATCTACGGGTTTTGGTATGCGTATTTCAGCTGACCTGGTGTTTTTGATAATAATGATATTTATTGATGCCAACCAATAAATAAGTTTTTAATAATGACGCTGATAGAAAAGAAGGCTGTAAAAATAAACTTTCTCATAGTAATGAAGTCGCTGAACAGGGTTTTTACAAAGTACATTTAGAGGGTACAGATATTGATGTTGCGCTGACGGTTTTTAAAAGAAGTGGAATGCATAAATATAATTTTCCTGCTGCGGAGAATCAGTTTGTGATTTTAGATTTAGTGCACAGAGATAAAGTGTTAGATTCAAAAATAATTAGAATTTCGGGTACAGAACTTGTTGGTTATCGCTTTTTTGAAGCTTAAACGCCAGACTAACCTTTGTTTTTTACAATAAAAATTTCACGCTCTTTTTTGATATCTGTCACTCTACTCCGGGATTGTTCCGTTTAGCATCTTAAAGAGCGCAAACAAATACTATTATCAAGGTTAAAGGTGTTTGCCGGTTTTAATCAGAATATTTTGTTTTGCAAACATCTTTTTCTGGAAAAATTAGATAGTTTTTATACACTAAAAATTTTAGTTTATAAATGACTTTTAGTCTATTAAACTACTTTTTTTGAATGCTAAAAGGATTATTCTTTATAGACGCAATGGGTACTAGTTTTCAGTTTTATAAATAACTCAACCACCATTTATCTTTATTATTTAATTTATATTTCATGTACCAATTACATAATGGGTAATGAATAAGTATAATACCAATCCATACAAGATATACAATGCCTAAACTGAAGCCAAATTTACCTAATCGACCACTTTCCATAAGTGCATCATTCCAAATACTATCCGTAAAAAGACCACCGTTGGCTATGATGGCAATCGCAGCAGCTAAAAGAATGATGAGTATATGCAAAAAAATAAAAAAATAGAGGCACTCTGCCAAAAGTGATTGCAAATTCAGTGCTTTTATTGCGGACTCCTTCAATAGCATATAAAAATAATAATGCAGGACCAAGCGTAATTAATGCAAAGTCTAATGATGGTGGGTATTTAGTCACATTCAAAAAAGACATTATTGTATACACACTGTTTTTTTATTCAACCCCTGGTAATAGATTTCCATACATATTTATGGACCTAATTATAATAAAAAGTATGATTGTTCCTTTTCCGAGATAAAGGAATAGTTTTTTTTTATCAAAATATCAAAACCTTTTTCATAAACAGTTCCGAAGCAATATCCCAAAAAAATAATTCCAATCCATGTAATTAAAGGATAAGAGAAGCTAATAAGTCTGCTTTCTCCTAGAGGTATTATTCCTCCTTGGTGCATCGCTTTCCATAGGATTGATATAAAATTATTTCCATTCATTAGAACACCATCTAATAGGTTGTGACCAGCAATTAAGATGATGGCGATTAAAAGAATTACTTTTTTAGGTACATAAATAAGAAATGATAAAACGACCATACTGCAACCAATTGCCCAAATAACCTGCAGCTGGGTGAATCCTAAAGTAATATCAAACCACCAAAGAAAATTATTTAGAAAAATTTCTAAAAATATCAGCCATACTCCTCGTGTAAAAAGAAACTTGAACAGGTCTTTCTTCGTCTTCTTCGATGCATATAAATAAGCTGAAGATCCGGCTAAAAACACAAAAATAGGTGCGCAATAGTGAGTAATAAAGCGAGTTGCAAAAAGTACTGGAGAGGTTGTTTCTAGATTGGTAGGGTCGGGTAGCCCTAGGTGGAAGTAATCTCGTGTATGATCTAATGCCATTAGAATCATTACAATACCTCTTAATATGTCGAGAGATTCGATGCTATTTGATTTCAATTGTTTTAACATAAAAGGTACGTTATTGCCAAGGTTTACAATGATATGATGTCCTTTTAATACTGAATTAAGTTCAGTATAATTTACTCATATTAGTTGTTATTGAATTAAGTTCTACACAATTACGAAGTTCGTTTTTTCTGAATTGAAAAATAAACAGGAAAAAACCCCTTTTTAAATAAAAAAACCAATCAAAAGTGTGCCTTTTTCTGAAGACCTTTTTTGGATACGAGAAGTTTATAAAAAAAAACCAAAACAATTAAGTTTTGGTTTTTTATATCATTTTGCTAAAAGCTAAAAGCTAAAAGCTAAAAGTTTACTTTTTCTTTTGCTGCGCTTGTTGCTCTTGCGCTTGTTTCATTGCGCTATCAATTTTTTGACGAAATTTGCTCTTCGCTTTTTCAGGACGCTTTTTGTTTTCTTCTATTTGTGCATGAATTTTGTCTTCATCTATTACATAGTTTTTAATAACTAACATAATTGCAATCGTTAGTAAGTTAGAAATAAAGTAATATAAACTTAAAGAACTTGCGTAATTGTTAAAGAAAAATAACATCATAATAGGAGAGAAGTAAATCATATACTTCATCATTTTACCCATATCTGGCATCCCTTCTTGTGTTGGTGCTTGCATATTTGCTTGCTGACTTTGGTTCATTTTCATGTAAAAGAAAATTGCTATAGAAGCTAATATTGGAAATAAACTGATGTGATCTCCATAAAAGGGTATATAAAACGGTAACTGAAAAATAGCATCATAAGAAGATAAATCTGGCGCCCACAAAAAGCTTTCTTGTCTTAAAGCTAAATTTGTAGGGAAAAACTTAAACAATGCAAAGAATACAGGCATTTGTAATACGGCAGGTATGCAGCCAGACAGCATGCTAACACCGGCTTTACGCTGTATGGCCATGGTTTCTTGCTGACGTTTCATTGCATTTTCTTTACCAGGAAATTTTTCGTTTAGTGCTGTTAATTCAGGTCGAATCACCTTCATTTTTGCACTTGATAAGTACGATTTATACACCAAAGGAGACATAAAAATTCGAACAACAATCGTCATTAAAATAATGATCAACCCGAAGTTGCCCATATAATTTTGTAAAAAATTAAAGACAGGGTAAAATAAGTTCCTGTTTAGAAAACCAAAAATTCCCCAACCTAAATCTGCAGTTTCATCTAAATCTGTTCCTTCATATTTTTTAAGTAAATTATAATCACTTGGTCCATAAAACCACTTCATATTATAATTCAACTCACCAGCAGTTAAGGCTAAAGGTGTTTTTAGTTCGTATTTTTTAGTAAAAATAGTATCTATTTCTTCATTGTCAACTAAATCTGTAGACGTGATTGTTGCATTGTTAAAAGGCGTGTCTGTTAATAAATTAGAGGTAAAAAAGTGTTGTTTGTAGGCAACCCAATCTACATCATTTATAACTTCTGTATTACCAGCGTTTAAATAATCTACTTCATCTTCTGTTTTGTAATAGTAATAAGAATACATACTATTTTCAGTTTTGATACTTTTTTCGTGTCTGTATCCTTTTAAAGTCCAATCTAAATTAATAGGATTAGAGGAGTTTATAACATCGCTTAAACCTTGAGAGCGAACAGAAAAATCAACCATATATTTCTTTGGTTTTATTTCGTATCGGTATTCTAAAAACTGACTATTAGAAACTTTAAGTTTCATAGACAACACAGTATTATCGCCATTTTTAGTTAAAACGGGCTCGAAGAATAAATCTTTTGTATTTAATATTCTGTTATCGGTAGTCCCAAAATTAATGTTAAAAGACGCGTTATTGTCTTTTATCATATATAAAGGTAACGAATCATAGGTTTTATAATTCTTGATTAAGGCTTCAATAATTTGTCCACCTTTATTATCAACCGTTAATTTTACTAAATTATTTTGTATTACAGTAGTTCCTTCAGACCCTTTAATAGCGCTTTGTGCAAAAGCACCCAATCTATTTTGATATTCGATTTGCTGAATAGAATCGTTTTCAAACGCAGAAGTATAATTAGTGGTTGCTTTGTTTGGCGTTTCTGTTGATGAATCTACAACTTCTTCTGTAGTCATTTCTTCAATGTCAGTTGGGCTATTGTTGATAAAATACCAAAACAGAATTCCTCCAAGAAGAATCATACCAATAAAAGAATTGTAATCGAATTTTTTTTGTTCCATGTGTAAAATTAAATGTCAATTTGTCATTAGCTCAAGAAGATTTCCTGATAAAAACGCGACAAAGGTAGTTAAAAAGCAGTTTTTATATCGATTTTACTGCTTTAAATTATATTCTATACTTTTGCTCAAATAGCGTACCTAAATTGTATGCTAAATTTAAAATGCTTTACTAGCGTTACGTTGAGAAATAATTATCTTTTGAACAGCGCGCTAGCAGAACAGCCAAAGTTATTTTTTAGATTGTTTTAAAGCTGCTTTTATAAAATCTACAAATAAAGGATGCGGTTTTAGCACGGTACTTTTATATTCTGGGTGATACTGAACACCCACAAACCAAGGATGGTCAGAAAGCTCTACAGCTTCTACCAAACCAGTTTTCGGATTTATACCCGTAGCTTTTAAACCTGCTGCTTCTATTTGAGATAAATACTCATTATTAAATTCGTAACGATGTCTGTGTCTTTCACTAATTAATTCAGAATTATAAGCTTTAAAAACTTTAGAACCTTTTGTTAACTTACAATCCCAAGCGCCTAAACGCATAGTACCTCCTTTTTCCGTTACGTTTTTCTGACTTGCCATTAAACTAATTACCGGATGTTTGCTGCTTTTGTTCATTTCTGTAGAACTTGCGTTTTCTAAATGCAACACGTTTCTAGCAAATTCAATCACTGCCATTTGCATTCCTAAACAAATTCCGAAAAACGGAATGTTATGTTCACGTGCATATTTAACCGCTTTTATTTTTCCTTCTATTCCGCGATCACCAAAACCAGGAGCCACTAAAATTCCGTTTAAACCTTGTAATTTTTTTTCAACACTTTTAGGTGTTAAGCTTTCAGAATGAATCCAACGAACCTTTACTTTTGTTTCATGAGATGAACCTGCATGAATAAATGCTTCGGTAATTGATTTATAAGAATCTTGGAGTTCGATATATTTACCAATCAAACCAATTTCAACCTCGTATTTAGGGTTTTTATGTTTTTGTAAAAAGCTATTCCAAACTTTTAATTCTGGTTCTCCTTTAGAAGATAGTTTCAATTTATTTAAGACAACCGTATCTAAATTTTGTGCTAACATTAAATTAGGTACATCGTAAATGGTTTCTGCATCTATAGATTGTATAACATCTTCTTGTTTTACATTGCAGAATAAGGCTAATTTTCTTTTGATGTCATCAGAAATTTCGTGTTCTGTTCTACACACCAAAATATCAGGACTTACACCACTTTGCATCAACATTTTTACAGAATGCTGGGTTGGTTTTGTCTTTAATTCACCTGCTGCCGCTAAATACGGAACTAATGTTAAATGTATAACAATGGCATTACTATCGCCCTTTTCCCATAATAATTGACGCACAGACTCTATGTAAGGTAAAGATTCTATATCGCCAACGGTTCCGCCAATTTCGGTAATTACAATATCATATTTTCCTGTTTCACCTAAAAGTTGAATTCTACGCTTAATTTCATCGGTAATATGCGGAATTACTTGCACCGTTTTTCCTAAAAATTCCCCTTTGCGCTCTCTGTTAATAACAGATTGATAAATTCTACCTGTAGTAACATTATTTGCTTGACTTGTAGGTATGTTTAAATAACGCTCATAATGACCAAGATCTAAATCGGTTTCCGCACCATCATCAGTTACATAACATTCGCCATGTTCATAAGGATTTAAGGTTCCTGGATCTATGTTTATATAAGGGTCTAGCTTTTGAATGGTAACAGAGAAGCCTCTTTCTTGCAATAATTTTGCTAAAGAAGCAGCTATAATCCCTTTTCCAAGGGATGATGTTACGCCTCCTGTTACAAAAACGTATTTTGTATTGTGCATGGTATTATTAGGTTTGCGCAAAAGTACTAACATTCGTTTTTATCACAAATAAAAAAGAGATAAAGATTTTAGTTTTTTTAGTTTTTATATTTCTACTTACATTTGATTTTGATACAAAATAATATGAAATCAAAAAATATTTTATTTTTAATTCTTGCCTTAACCGCTATTTTAATAAAAGCACAAGATAACACTAGTGTAGAAAAATCAATATACAGTGTTCAGTTAGGTATTATGGGTGTTTGGGGGCAAAATGAGATTAAATTATCTAACACAATAGCTTTGCGAACAGAAATAGGTTTGTATACAGAAATACAAGCAGGTTCTGGTTTTTTTATGGCGCCAGAAATTACTTTCGAACCCAGATGGTATTACAATATAAAAAAAAGAGCTTCAAAAGGGGGTAAATATAGAGAATAACGCTGCTAACTTTTTTACAATAAAATTGAATCACAGATCGGATATTTTCGAGATTAATCATAATAGAACTAGCGGGCCAGAAAACAGTATTTCTTTAATACCAAAATGGGGTATAAGACGCAATCTAGCAAAGTATTTTAGTTATGAAGCAGGAGTTGGAGTTGGTTATATTCGATTTATCAATCAAAAATATTTTAGAACTTTTGATAATAATGGAATTGCAATAGATCTGCATTTAAGAATAGGATATAATTTTTAATCATGAAATTTAGAATTTTAATAATTTGTTGTTTTTTTCTTTCATCATGCTCTGTTTTTTATCCTGGAGGAATTACTTTTAACGGTGCAAACTATAATTACGACTATTATGCATTTAATGAAAAACTAGATTACAGTGAAGTAAGCTATCTGTTAAATCCAACTAATTTTAGTGGTTCAAAATTTAGTAATGGTAGTAATTTAGAAAATGTTGTAGAATTTTTTCAAAAGAAATTAGGTAAAAAAGTTACTTTAAAGAAAAATTTTAAAGATAAGAACGGAAAATTGAAAATCCCTTTCCTTATCAATTTTGACATTACTGACGAGGAAGTTCGTTTTTTAAAAAGCAATACCAAATTAGACTATATTATTTTGTCGAAGATTTCATATTTAAACGAGTTAGACCATACTTCATTAACTCAAGTTTCGCAGGTCACTACCCCTTGAAAACAAAGAGAAAAAGAATAAAAAAAGTAGCATTTTTATTCCTTTAAGTTTCTAAATTTCAGTACCTTAAAGGTGTAATTCCAATACGCTAAAAATG
>NZ_VORR01000024.1 GCF_007997085.1 Polaribacter sp. IC066 | reverse complement strand
GCACAATATTTTGCTAGAATTAGAGGATATATTACAACGCTCAAAAAAAATAAACAAAAAGTACTAGAAAATATTCAGCTTGCTTTTAGCAAAAATCCGTTCCTACCGGAAATGGCTGAATAGTTACTTGTTTTAAGGTAATACTCTTAAAGTTCTGTTAAACAGATAAATAATTGTAACAAAGCAATGTTTTAGCCGTCATATAAGAAACAAAAGTAATGAGTGTAAAGTCAAAAGAAACAGTACATATTGAAAAGAAAAATCATAATTCTAGAGAGATCTTTCAATCGAAAAGAGCCACGTGGAATTCTAGAAGAAAATATAACTACAAATACATTACAACTGTATTTTAATTTTTAAGTTAGTTTTAATTGTTGATCAGAGCGTTCAAAGCATTATTGTTTTGAACGCTCTTTTATTGAAAATGATAGTGTAATACTTTATCTAGTTTTATATTAAACTTTTTATTCTTCCTTATCGAATATCAATTTAATTGAATCGAGAAACGCTAAAAAATTAGTTTTTTTCAGGAATCTTATTGCGTTGAATACTTCCTTTTTTAAGTGCTTTGTAGTTTTCGTAACAATCTAAAATAGCTTCAATCATTTGCAAATCAGAAGCCTTTTTAATAAAATAATCAGAGTAACTGCAATCTGTTAATAGTTCAGTTAATTCTTGTCTATCCATTTGTAGATACTCCATCATTACTTCTCTGTCAAATTTACCCGCTAACATTTTACGTAAGTCGTCTTCTTTTTTAAGTTTCTGTAATTTTTTTAGCTGTTTTGGTTTTTGTCCAAAAAGATTGTACAAGAAATCTACAGGCTGAAACAAAGCTGCAATAGGAGAGGAGAAATCTTTTTTATTCGGCTTACCAACTTCGTAGGTTTGCGGCAATCCATTAATGTGAATTCTTGTGAATCTATCTTTTGGCACCTGTTTTATATCAATTTCTAAAACACCAATTAAATTAGTAGATTTAATAATAACTTCTCTAATTTCTTCTGGTTTTTCGTAGAGTGCAATTTCTAATTCGTTTCCGCTAATGAGTAAATCGTTTGTAATTTTAAGTTTAATGGATGAAAACCCTAAATAAGAAACTAAAATAGTGTCATTTACTCGAGTAGGTAATTCAAAAAAACCTTTTGCATCTGTAATTGTTCCTTCTACGGTGTTTAAGTTTAAGACATGGGCGGCACTCAGCGGACGATCGTTTGTCACATGTATTATTTGTCCTTTTAGCATTGTAGGAATGCTGTCTTGTTGAGAAAATGCGCTTACACTTAAAAATAAGAAAAACGTAAATAGGTTTCTTTTCATAAAAACAAATTTAAGTTAAAAACTATTTAAAAAGGTTAATAATCTGTGAAGAAGTAAAAAAAAGGTTGGAAGTGCGGGCGAGAAGATTTTAACCTCATCTAAAGAATATTTTATTAATTAAAAAGAATAATTTGAGAACCATGCATGTTAGTTGCCTTCAAAATTGAATAATTCGTCAATACTTATTTCAAATACTTTTTAAAACTTAATAACGTTTGGCTCTTTAAGTTTTTACAGCGCTTTTTCATATTTTATTTTCTTTATTAATATTTAAAACTAAACAAAAATTTATTTTCTAACCTCAATTCTGTTAAGCGCTTTCTTAATTTAATAATTTGTTTCGGAATTGATTTTTTGGCTCTAATTCAAATAGAGTGGGTAAAATGGATATTCAGTGCTAAAATTATAACTTTCGTAGTCTTATAAATATAGTTAACTAGCTTTAAACCCATTATAATGTTGTGATTTTTAAAAAATATAAAACCCATTACAAACAATATAGAGCCGATTTTTTTTATTTCTTGGCAAGGAACAAGTTTAGCAATAAATCCTTGTTTATAAGAAATTGTCTAATTTAGAATGCTCGGTGAATTTATTTTTAAAACTATGAAAAACTGAATCATTCTTTTGGTATTAGTTAGAATAAGTTCCAAAGAGTTTTTTTATAAAAATTAAAAAAAAAATAAAGTTTTTAGAAAATATAATTAAATTTCATTTATTTACGGAAACCCGTAACAACAATTGATTTAAATGGTATATTTTTATGGCTCTTTAAATACTTTTTTAATATACACTAAATAAAAATATTTCACAACTATGTTTGAACAACCTTTTTCATTTGAAGGCCGTATTAGAAGGACAGAATACGGTTTCAGCTTAATTATCTATACCGTTTTAGCAACTGTAATAAATCTAATTATTACTGAAAGTAATGGTGATGCAGCGATTCTTGGGTTAGCTTTTTTTCCAATGTTATGGTTCCTATGGGCACAAGGAGCAAAAAGATGTCATGATGTAGGCAACAGCGGTTGGTGGCAATTGATTCCCTTTTACGGATTCTGGTTGATTTTTCAAGACGGAGAACATTCTGCAAATCAATATGGTGACAACCCAAAAGGAGTAAGTGGGGTTAGTGGTCAGATGAATCAAGGTGGACAATCTTATAAAAATAACCAAAACAATAAGGTTTCATCAACATATAAAGGTGGATATAATGGTGGACATAATAATCCCAATCAAAGCCGCACTGTAATTAATAAAAGTATTAACAATAATGAGAAGCCAAACGAGTATAAGGATGGTGATTTATATAACTAAATTAGAGATTTAAACATGTACGATTTAAAAAATTTAACAATAAGTAGCACAAACCCTTGTTTACTGGTATACTTAATCGACCAAAGTTATTCTATGAGTGATAAATTTGGAAACGCTTTACATACAAAAGCAGATGAAGTTGCTGATGCTGTAAATGATATTTTATATGAAATAGGATTAAGATGCATCGGAAGTAGTGGTGAACTTAAAAATCGTTTTGAAATAGCTATTATTGGTTATGGAAAAGAGCCTAATTCTGTTTTATCTGGATGGGAAGGACAATTATCTGGTAAATGGGTAGTTCCTATTAAAAATGTTTTTGATTATCCTCTTGGAGAGGAAGATGATAAGCCAATATGGATAAAACCAGCAGCTGGAAGTAATACACCAATGACCAAGGCTTTTGAAAATGCTAAAAGGTTATGCAATGATTGGATAAATTGGGGTAATCATAGGGATTGCCATCCTCCAATAGTTATAAATATAACAGACGGTGAAGCTACCGATTCAGGCAGTAGTTTTAATAAATTAAAGCAAGAAGTCGAAAACATTAAAGATCTTTATACTAATTATGGCCAAGCTAAAATATTAAATATACACATATCTAATAAGTCAGGAGACAAGCTTTTATTTCCAAATGAGGTAAATACAGGTGATAGATTTGAAAGATTATTATTTGAATTGTCAACATCTCTGGATGAAAATATGATTAGAATAGCTAAACAGAAAGGCTATAATATTGATCATAATGCTAAAGGTTATGTTTTTAATGGCAATGCAACAGATTTGATAAACTTTTTAAATATCGGAACACCTCAATAATGCGCATTAAAACATTACAACTGCATAAAAGAGATTCTCTCGCATATAAATTTATTCAAGATAAGTATGCAGTAGATTTATTAAACAAAAGTTTTGCTTTGTCTGATGGCACTACACAAAGTTTTAAATCTGAAATATGGGCAGCATTGATAACGACATCCTTTGTAAAGAAACCAACTTTTGATATCAATCAATTAATATTAAATTTTAAAAATTGTGTTGAAGACTTTAAAAGTGTTCCTTTTGAATTAAGTTCTAATCCAGCTAAAGCTTCATTGGAAAAAGTTAAGTTACTTAAAGGTGGCACAGCTACTTTTATTGGTGTTCAGTTTCTTAAAAACAACATTCTAGAAGTCATTTCTATTGGCGATAGTAATCTTTTTGTTTTGGATGAAAGAAGGCAGTTAAACTCATTTCCATTTAATAATATAGAGATGTTGGATAATAATAATTATTTCCTCAACACTGAGCAATTGCTTAAAAGTAAGATTAATGAATCTTTTTTTTATAAAAAGACTCTAAAAGTTCAGACTGGTGACCAAGTTATATTAGCAACGGACGCCTTAAGTAGATTGATTTTGCAAAAACCAGAATTAATTCACGAATTTATTTTATTGAGTGATTTTGATTCTTTGCATAAATTCTGTTTAAAATATTGGAATAAAAAAGAATTACAAGAGGACGATATATCAGCAATAATTATTGATTTTCAAAATACTGATAGTTTAGAAAATGTACAGCCATCAAGTGACTTTACTTTTCCTGTCGCAAAGCAAGAAGATTTCGTTCCAAATTCTAATACAATAAATACATCAACAAAATTTACGAATATGCAAATGCAAGAAATAAGAAACCAATTTAACGGTGTGGCCAGTGATTTTTTTGAAATTAAAAAAAAGATGCAGTTACTTATAGTTTTATTAATTTCAATTGTTAGTTTGATTCTAATATGCCTGCTTTTTATATTTTGGTTTACACCAAAACAAAGCAATCAAGAAATTAAAACAAATAGAAAAACTGACAACACAACAATTCAAAAACTAACAAAAAAAAATAAGAGCCTTGAGTCCGAAATTAAATATTTGAATAAAGAGCTTAAAAACAAGACTTTACTAATAAAACAACCCAGTAAATCAGAAAAAAAAGAAAAGGAAAAAAAGATTGGGAAAATTTCGAATGAAGTTGCAAAAGAAAGACAGAGGGAATTAAAATCTGCTGGTTACGATAAAATTATTGTAGATGGAAAATGGGGTGTGAATTCTGAAAAAAGCTGGTTAGAGTTCCAAAAATCAAAAAATAATTAAATGCAAAATAACTTTCCCACAATAGGAGAATATAATCAATTAATTCAAAAAAAAGGAGATGATGCTTTCCGTTCTCTCAAGGGCATTTTTTTCATTCCTGTGAGAAAGACACCTATCAGGGTTTTTCTTTTTGGATCAGGAGCATATGCTGCTGTTTTCAAAGGCAGTTATAATGGTCAAATTTATGCTATCCGCTGCTTCCTGACAGCAGAAAAAAATACAATTAAACGGAATAAAATTATATGTAATAATATTAAAAAAATAAATTCAAGCTGGAAAACAGATTGTGAATTTATTGAAAATGAAATTAATGTTAATGGAAAATCTTATCCTATATTAAAAATGGAATGGGTTGAAGGTGATTTAATAAATAATTTTTTAACAAAGCATCTAAATAACAATAAATTAATCTCTGAAATACAAGAGCAATTAGTTAATATATCTAATGATTTAGAAAAACATGATATAGGACATGGTGATTTGCAATGTGGGAATATAATTATCACAGGTGACTCTAGTAATTTTCAATTACGGCTAATCGATTATGATGGAATGTATGTTCCTGAATTGATTAATAAAAAATCAATTGAAAATGGGAGAAGTGAATTTCAACATCCAAAGAGAGATAAGAACTATTATAACAGTAAAATAGATAGATTTTCTTTTTGGGTTATACTTACTGCTTTAGAGGCGCTAAAACACGACAAGTCTCTTTGGTTAGAAGTTATGCAAGGAGGTTTTAATACATTGGATAATTTTTTATTTACAGTTCATGATTTTTTAAATCCAAACCAATCAAAGTTATTTAACCGACTTTATGAAATTAATTCTTCAACTTTAAACTTCTATTTAGATAAACTAAAGTGGTTCTGTAAAAACGAAATTTCTCTTGTTACTTGCCCTAAATTAGAAAGTGAAACTTTAGAAAAAGACTTTACTTTAAGCTCAAAAGTAGCAATAAAACCAAATTTAGCTGATAACAAATTAGATGAAAGTTCATTAAATGATTATTACAAAATAATTTCCATTCACGGAGAAGCAACAGTTTTAACGAGTTCTTTTGAAAAGATCGGCAACACACCATTAAAGTTAGATAAAAAAAAATATAATGGAAAGACAATTATTATTTCAAATGGATTAGATATTAAACAAGTTCTATTAAATACCAGTCGAGGAATAATAGAAGTTGAGTTTAACGTAGGATTAAATAAGGACATAAAATTTAAAAACAATAAACGTGATAATGAAATACAAAAGGAAACTAAAGAAAAAGAAGAAGAAACGGCTGATTTAGAAAGCATTAAAATCGGAGATAATAAAAGATTTGAAAATGAAAGAAAGTTAAGAGAGCAAATAAAAAAGCAAAAAGATGGAAATGCAGATATTTTAAAGTTAGAAAATAAAAAAAAGCAAGATGAAGCTGATAAATTAGTTTTTCAGCTAAAGAAGGCGAAAAAGAAGTCAAACCGTTCTATCTATTACTTTATGATAGGTGCATTTTTTGTTGCCATCCTAGGGTTTTCAGTAAGTTTTTTTGAAGGATACATAAATAATGCTCAACAAGTACAAAAGCCAAAAGATTTGTTGTTACAGAGGAATTCTAAATTTATTAAAGATTTGCTATTAGCAGAAGAAAATAGAGATTTTGAAAAAATTAATTCTCATTTTTCTCCTAATATGTTTAGATATTGGGATATGTATAATCCTACTTATAGTCAGTTAAAAAACAGGTATAAATATATCTGGGGCTTTACTAAAAATTCAAAAAATTATGTGCAAAGAATAGAGAAAATATCAGCAAACACTTATGACCTTTACACTAAATATGAGTATTATCACTTAAATAAAAAGAAAACCATATCCACAACTAGTGTTGTAAGATATGTTTTTGGTATTGATAAAAAAATTTGGGAGACTTATGGATTAGACTAAATAGGTTCTCAAAAAAAAGAAACAATCATAAATAAATTATTTTATGATATAGCCTAGGGAGTATCTTCCTAATATGATGCTTCTTATTATAGGCTTATTACTTTGGGTGACAAGGAAGCGTCAGTAGGTAAAGTAAAAGATTATTATATAACTGGAGAATTACAATGGGAGAGAATGCTATTTAAGTAGGTTCGATTCAATATTTTATATAATTGATGGTATAAAATACATGGTTTTATAAAAACGGAAATAAACAAGATGAAAAAGACTTATAACAAAGGCGTGCTAAACGGTAAGTTTACTGAATATTATCAAAATGGGAAGATAAAGGCTGAGGGTATTTATTTAAATGATGAAATGGTGTGGGATGATTATGTTAGTTATCTAGAAAATGATCCTAAAATAATTGATATAATTGTTTTAGGAGAAAAACAAAAATTCCTTGGTAAAAAGGCGAGTAAGATTATTATTACAACATTAAAAATAGAAGGAAAATTAAGAAAGGAGCCGTCTGTATTTTCTGCGGTTTTTTTACTTATTTCTAAAGAGCAAAGAGTTCAAGTTTCTGAATATTATGCTGGTTATTATAAGCTATGGTATAGCGGTAAGCAAGGTTGTTTGAATGAGATTTATTTAAATGAAACTTATGATATGTTGGCTTTAAAAAATGAATAATCTAGATTTTAATAATTAAATAGGAATTGTTTAAGAAAACTTGATTAAAATAGTTTGATAAATAAAGCCGATTGTTTCGTAGTTCAAATTAATTTAAGTGCTTGTAATCTGTTTGCTTAAAACAAGTAAAAGTGCGCACGAGAAGAGTCGAACTTCCACAAACTTGCGTTCACAGCCCCCTCAAGGCTGCGCGTCTACCAATTTCGCCACGTGCGCTTTTAAATAGTTTTAAGAAAAAAAGTTAAGCAAATGCTTAACTTTTTTTTGTGACCGGGCTGGGGCTCGAACCCAGGACCCTCTCCTTAAAAGGGAGATGCTCTACCAACTGAGCTACCAGGTCTTTTTCAATTGAGGTGCAAATATACTATCTATCATTTGAAAATGGAATATAAAATTGAAGAAATTTTAGCGATATTTGTAAAAAATAAATAGAAATGAAAATTGTCTTGTTAGGGTATATGGCTTCCGGAAAATCTAGTGTTGGTAAGAAAATGGCTAAAAGTTTGGCAATGAATTTCATAGACTTAGATGCTTACATTATTGACCACGAGAAAATGTCTATCACAACTATTTTTAAAACAAAAGGAGAAGTCTATTTTAGACTAAAAGAACACCAATATTTGAAAGAAATACTTGCTAAAGACCATAATTTCATACTTTCTTTAGGCGGAGGAACGCCATGTTACGCGAATAACATGGAAGAAGTGAATAAAGGAGACACTATTTCTGTGTATTTAAACGGAAGTACTTCTACGATGATAAAAAGATTGATTAAAAAGAAAGCAAAAAGACCTTTAATTGCTTCTTTGAGTGATGATCAAATTCCTGAATTTGTAGCCAAACATCTTTTTGAAAGACGTTTTTTTTACGAGAAAGCTAAAATGACCATTAAAATTGATGATAAAAAGAAAAGCGAGATTGCCATTGAATTAGAAAAATTGTTGAAATAGTAGATAACGGCAAAAAAACAGGCATAAATAAAATAAATTTGCACCGTATTTGTGCGGCATTTTATTTATGCTTTATTTTAATTTTTTTTTAACTTTATTTTAAGAACAATAAACTAAATTAAATATGCTTTAGATTCGTTTTTAGAGAAATCTACTTGTACATGTTCTTTTATTGAGGTGGATAAAGAAATGCCCTTAAAATCTGCTTTTACAGGATATTTTTTATGATTTCTATTCACTAATACCGCTGTCTTAAATCTTTTTAAAGGTACATCTAAAAAAAACTTGACTCCGTAAATTAAAGTAGTACCTGAATTAAGAACGTCATCTACTAAAACTAAAGATTTATTTTTGTAAACGTCAATTTCTAAAGATGTAGTAATAAGAGCTAACGGTTTTTTCTTATTGATGTGTACTTCGCAAATGGTAACTTTTAATTCAGAAATTTCTTGCAAAACTTTTACGATTCTTTGAGCAAAAATATATCCGTTACCAACAATACCGGCAATAATAACTTCTTTTTCGGTGCTATTGCTCTCGTAAATTTGATATCCAATTCTTTTAATCTTTTGATTAATTTGAACAGTATTCAAGATCATGTTGCTTTCTGCTATCATAGGTTTTCTTCGCTATCTTCTGTATATCCTTCTATATCTCTTCTATCTTTTTTTGTAGGTCTTCCTGTTCCTTTTTTACGATAGTAATCTTTAGAATACTTTAAAAGCTCATTTTTTTCAAACTCCTCTTTCGGGGTAGTATCTTTTCTGTAAAGATCTACCAATTTTGCACCAACTCTGCTTACGGGTAAATCTAAAACTTTTATTTGGTAATTAATTTGATTTTTTCTGACAACGATTAATTCATCTCCAAAAATATCTTTAGAAGGTTTAACATTTTTGGTGTCAATTTTTACTTGCCCTTTTTTGCAAGCCGTCGTTGCTATGCTTCTTGTTTTAAAAACGCGAATGCACCATAAGTATTTATCAATTCTCATAAAAAAAGTTAAAATGTATAAATTGTCTTTTTACAAAGGTATAAAAATGGTAAATTGCACCGACAAATTTTTACACTAAATGACAAAAATAAAAAATATACTTGTTGCTGTACTTTTCGCATCACTAATCTATGCCTGTGGCGACGATAATTTAAGAGTGAATCCGTTTGCAAATATAGATCATATCTCATTAGCAGCCTCTGATAACGATTCTATCGTTAAATTTTTAAAGAATCATTATTACGATGCCGAAGTAGATTCGGTGAAGCAATTAGTGGCAGGTAAAATTGCTTTGATGGATGATTCTCCGAAGCTAAAAATTATAGATATAACCGAAAACACAATAGATTATAAGCTGTATGTCTATGTTGCTAAAGAAGGTAATTCTGGTTCTGATCCAGATAAAGGATCGCCAACAAAATTAGATTCGGTATTTGTAAAATACTCTGGCAGAACGATGGGTGGTACAAGTTTTAGTAATACAAACTTTGATAGTAATATAAACGGTATTTGGTTCAACTTATTATCAGTGATAAAAGGTTGGTCTTATGGCTTTACAAAGTTGCATGGAGGTGAACTCAAAAAGGATCCCAATACAGGAGGCGTTTTTAATGGTCCTATAACGTATTTAAACGGAGGAAAAGGGGTCTTGTTTATACCTTCTGGATTAGCATATCCGTCTTCTAATGCACAAAATTATTCTAATAATTTAGTTGACACAAATTTAATGTTTTTTGTTGATTTATTAGATTTAGTTCCGAATACAGATCATGATAACGACGGAGTCGCTTCTATCGATGAAGATATTGATAGAGATGGAAATATTTTTAATGATGATACAGATGGAGATGGTTTTCCTAATTATTTTGATGTAGACGATGATGGCGATGGCGTTTTTACAAAAGACGAAGATGCTAATAATGACGGAGATCCAACAAATGATTTTAGTGATCCGAACAATACTACATTGCCAGATTATTTAAATCCTGATATTAGGTAAATCTATTTTATACAGAACAAAAAAAAACTCTTTCTATTAGAAAGAGTTTTTTTTTGTTCTTAACTGACCAACTTACAAACCTATTTATTCTTTTTTTTATTTAAAACAGAAGCCTTTAAACTTAAGAATTTTGCATTCTTCTTCTTATTTAAATAATGTCTTAAAACACCACCTTTTACATTGTTAACATCAAATTCAACAATAAAAGCTTCGGTGTCAATAGTATTTATAATTCCATACATTTTTTTTATATCAATTCTATTAATAATAGTATGTATAATATCAAAATCTTCTGTGTGCCCCTTACTACCGAAACCAGAACTACCTTTATAAACGGTTAGACCAACACCTAAATCTTCTAAAATAGCTATTTTAATTAAATCGTATTTTTTAGAAACAATGGTAACCCCTATAAAATCTTCAAAACCCTCTATTACGGTATCTGTTACTTTTGCAGCAATAATATAGGTTAGAATAGAGTACAGGGCAACTTCTACAGAAATTACGGCGGCAGTAACAGCAAATAATACAATATTGAATAACATAATTACCTTACCAATACTTACTCCAAATTTATCATTTATAAAAACCCCAAGAATTTCTGAACCATCTAAAACAGAACCATTTCTGATAGCAATGCCAATACCAGAACCAACTAATAATCCACCAAAAATTGAAATTAATAATTTATCACTTGTAATGGTTTGAAAATTTTCAAAATGGATAAATAAAGCTACTCCAAGTATACTAACAATAGATTTGATTACAATTGCTTTAGAAACTGTATAGTATCCTAAAATTAAAAACGGAATACTAAAAATAACGAGTAAGTAAGACATGTTAATATCTACTTGCGTTTTTACCAATAAGGCAATACCGGTAACACCACCATCTAAAAAACCATTGGGTAATAAAAAGGCCTTTAGGCCAAGACTAGTCAATACAATCCCGATAAAAATTTGAAAATATTCAGAAAAATAAGTACTAGTTTTTGTTATTTTCATTTACGTTTTTTCTTTTGCAAGCAAGCAATGTGTTTTTTAAGAGCATGGCAATTGTCATTGGTCCAACACCTCCTGGAACTGGGGTTATAAAGTCAGCCTTTTTGGCAACTTCAGCAAAAGCAACATCGCCAACCAATCGATATCCACTCTTCTTGGTAGAATCTGCTAAACGTGTAATTCCCACATCAATTACGGTTACATGATCTTTAACCATATCTGCTTTTAAGAATTCTGGAATACCAATGGCAGCAACTATAATATCTGCTTGTAAAGTAATTTCTTTTAAGTTTTTTGTTCTACTATGACACATGGTAACAGTTGCATTGCCAACTTTTCTTTTTTGTGATAGTAAAATACTCATTGGGCTGCCAACAATATGACTTCTTCCTAAAATAACAACATGTTTTCCAGAGGTTTCAATAGCGTACCTTTCTAACAATTCTAAAATTCCGAAAGGAGTAGCAGAAATAAAAGTAGGGAGGTTTAATGCCATTTTACCAACGTTTGTTGGGTGAAACCCATCTACATCCTTTTCAGGATCGATAGCCATAAGTACTTTTTGTTCATCGATATGTTTTGGCAACGGCAATTGAACTATAAATCCATCAATATCCTTGTCAACATTTAAAACAGCAATTTCATTCAATAATTCGTCTTCAGTAGTTTCTTCGGGTAACCTGATTAAGGTAGATTGAAAACCAACCCTTTCACATGCTTTTACTTTTGCGTTTACATACGTAATACTTGCACCATTATTTCCCATAATAATTGCTGCAAGATGTGGCGTATCGTCTCCGTTATCTTTTAAGTTTCTAACTTCTAAAGCAATTTCTTCTTTAATATCTGCTGCAGTTTTCTTTCCGTCTAGTAAAATCATTTTTTTTTATTGAATGTCTAATTTAAGAATCTTAATAATTTTTTTTTTTTATAAATTGATGTTTGGTCGTTCCATAGAGTTTTTATTTTTGCTAAAAGCTAAAAGCTAAAAGCTAAAAGCTAAAGACCAACTATTGCATCCCTTTCATCATTTGCATCATTTTTTTGCCACCACCGCCTTGCATCATCTTCATCATTTTACTCATTTGATTAAATTGCTTCATCAATTGGTTTACTTCTTGAATGGTAGTTCCAGATCCTTTTGCAATTCTCTTTTTTCTACTTGCATTTATAGATGTTGGTGTGCTTCTTTCTGAAGGTGTCATTGAATGAATAATTGCTTCGATTCCTTGAAAAGCATCATCATCGATATCTACATCTTTCATCGCTTTACCGGCTCCAGGAATCATACCCATTAAATCTTTCATGCTTCCCATCTTTTTAATTTGTTGAATCTGACTTAAAAAGTCGTCGAAACCAAACTGATTTTTAGCAATTTTCTTTTGTAATTTTCTAGCTTCTTCTTCGTCATATTGATCTTGAGCTCTTTCTACAAGAGAAATAACATCTCCCATTCCCAAAATTCTGTCTGCCATTCTATCTGGATAGAAAACATCAAGAGCATCCATTTTTTCTCCAGTACCAATAAACTTAATTGGTTTATCAACTACAGATTTAATAGATAAAGCAGCTCCACCACGAGTATCACCATCTAATTTTGTTAATACAACACCATCAAAATTTAAAATATCATTAAATGCTTTTGCCGTATTTACAGCATCTTGACCAGTCATAGAATCTACAACGAATAAAGTTTCTTGTGGTTGAACAGCTTTATGAATGTTAGAAATTTCATTCATCATCTCTGTATCAACAGCCAAACGACCAGCTGTATCAATAATTACAACATTTTTACCTGTTGCTTTGGCATGTTTAAGGGCGTTTTGAGAAATTTCTACAGGATTGTTGTTGCCAACCTCTGCATAGACTTCAACCCCAATTTGTTCTCCGACAACCTGCAATTGATTTATGGCAGCAGGTCTATACACATCACACCCTACTAATAAAACTTGCTTTGCTTTTTTGTTTTTAAGATAGTTTGCTAATTTTCCTGAAAAAGTAGTTTTACCAGAACCTTGCAAACCCGACATTAAAATTACGGTTGGTGAGCCACCTAAATTAATACCAACGGTTTCGCCGCCCATTAAAGTAGTTAGTTCATCTTTAACCAACTTTACCATTAACTGACCAGGATTTAATGTTGTTAAAACATCTTGTCCTAAAGCTGCAGTTTGTACCTTTTTGGTAAAATCTTTTGCAATTTTAAAGTTAACATCGGCATCTAAAAGTGCTCTTCTAACTTCTTTTAAAGTTTCGGCAACGTTTACTTCTGTAATTTTACCGTGCCCTTTTAGAGTGTGTAAGGCTTTATCTAATTTGTCGCTTAAATTATTAAACATAATTGGTGTTCTTTATTTTGGAGTTACAAATATAAATATTAGAGTTCGCTTATAAAAGATTTAATTCCTATTTAAAAATATACAACTAAAGTAGTTAAGAAAAATTTGTGAGAACTTTGATAAACAAGCATAAAAAACCTTTAGCACAGTCTTTTCTTTCGTCTTGATGATTTTCGTTAGATTACGAAAGTGGAGTGACTCCCTTAAATATGGCGGTTTTTATGAGCTGATAAATTTATATTTGACTTATGGTAAAAAAATATGATTATGAATTTAAAGTTTTGATCGTAGAACGACTAAATTACTGTATTAAGATCAAGCATGTTAATGAAGATTATGGTTTAAGCTTTACCATGTTTAGACGTCGGAAACGTGAATACACGTTAAATTCTGGAGATTTTTTAAAAAAAAATACAGCTGGAAGCGCAAGAACTCCAAGCACTTAAAAAAGAATTAAAGAATATAAAGTGATATCTTAAAAAAGGCGGTGAGCAAACTACCCGAAAACGATGTTTTCTCCTTTTAATCTCAAATCTTCAAAAGCGAACTATAAGAGATCAATTTATTTTAGATAATATTTTGGATAGGTCCAGTTAAAAAAATGCGTATTTCCATGAAGGTTAGCAAAAACACATACTATAATCGATTTATAAATAAACCTATTTTTTTTTAAAAAGACCAAGAACATTTTTAAAAGAAAAGATTAAAGTTATTTTTAAGCAACGTCGAGAAACTTGTGGTATGCGTAGGATTCAAAAAAAAGTGTGAATGTTAAAGTTTGATGTACTCCCGTTCTTCCATAGGATTACTGATAAAAGAAGTAGAATTAAGAAGTTTTTTAAAACGAAAATTTGTGGTTACAATAGATTTTAATCATTCCTATTTAATTGTAAAAAATGAATTCAATAGAAATTTATATAGTCAAAAATTAGGAGAAAAATGGCTGGCTGATATCAAATATATAATCGAGTTAATAACGTTTGAAGTTCTTTGAAAACCATTATAGATCTAGCGCATAGAGAGAGTGCTGGATGACCTTTTAGTGCGAATATAACAACTCAAAGTACTTTAATGAAAGCTTGAGTTGACGCTCGAAAAACCTTTATTATATGTAAACAGAAACCGTTAAAAACGCCATCGATACTAGCATCAAAATAAGCACCAAAGGCAATACAAATTTTAACCACTTATCATACCCAACTTTTATCATGGCAAGAGATGCTAAAACCAAACCTGTAGGGTTTATAAAGTTAAATAACCCAACGCCTAACAAATAAGCATTTACAATATGTTCTCTGCCCAAAGCAACTGTATCTGCTAAAGGAGACATAATCGGCATTGTTAAAACGGCCATTCCTGATGTAGACGGAATAAAAAAGGCTAATCCGCTATAAACAAACATAATAGAATTTATAAATAATCCTTTATTCATACCTTCTGTAAATGAACTCGCGTAAAATAATAACGTATCGCTAATTAAACCATCTTCCATTAAAACGGTAACACCTCTTGCCAAACCGATTATAAAAGCGACGCTTAACAATTCGCTAGCACCTGTTATAAAAGTGTTTACAAAAACGGTTTCATTTATTCTACATAAAAATCCTATTAAAAGTGCGCCAACAAAGAAAACTCCTGTCATTTCTAAAAACCACCAATCTAAACTAATAACGCCATAAACCATAATTACAAAACACATCGCAAAAATAAAAAGTACTAATTTTAAACGAAAATTAAAATTGATGGTTTTGGTCGATTTTTGAAAAGAAAACATTTTTTCGATACTTTCTTTCTGATCATAAATAATCGATTTTGTAGGATCTTTTTTTACTTTTTCTGCATATCTTAAAATGTACAAAATGCAAATAATTAAACTTATGGTAAGCATTATAATTCTTCCTTCAATTCCGGTAGTCCAATTAATTCCGGCAGAATTTGATGCAATTATAGTACTAAATGGATTTGTGGTAGAAACCATGGTGCCAATACTTGTACCCACGTAAATAGAAGCTAAAGCAACTAAAGCATCGTATTTAGCCGCTATAAAAATAGGAGCTAAAATAGGGTAGAAGGCAATTGTTTCTTCTGCTAGGCCAAAAGTGGTTCCTCCTAAAGCAATTAAACAAGTTACGGCAATAATCAAAATAAACTCTTTGCCTTCTAACAGTTTAGAAAGTCTAGTAATTCCGGCTTCAAAAGCACCTGTAAAATTTACAATGGCCACTAATCCGCCAATAAAAAGTACTAAAATAATAATATCTGCAACCGCTATAATTCCTTTTAATGGCGATAAAATAAAGGCAATAATACCTTGGGGCCTTGCTTCTAATTTTTGATACGTTTCTGGAATGCTAATAGGTTTGTAAATAGCTCCTGATGTAAATTTTTCTATCGGAATCTTAACCTGTAAATCATCTAATGTTTTTTGAGTAGCTTCTAAAGCTATTGAATTTTCTTTACTCGTTTTTACAAAAGAATTATCTTCTTTATTGTAGGCTAATCGATCATATTGACCAGAAGGTATGCACCAAGTTAAAAGCGCAACAAAAGCGGCTATGCTTAATAGTACTGTTTGTGCGCTTGGAAATTTTATTTTTTTCATCTTTAAAGTCTCAACAAGGCTTTAAAGATACTATTTTAAAGAGAACTTAAAAATAAATTTATTTTTCTGCAATAAATTCTAAAGCTGCTCCATTAATACAATGACGTTTTCCTGTAGTTTTCGGCCCATCATCAAAAGAGTGCCCTAAATGACCACCGCACGTATTACACTTAAGTTCTGTTCTTGCATAGCCAATTTTATAATCAACATCTAACTCAACATTCCCTTTTACAGCTCTGTCAAAAGAAGGCCATCCGGTTCCTGAATCAAATTTATGTTCAGCTTTATACAATTCAGTTTTACACGCAGCACAAACAAAAATTCCGTTGCCTGTAATCTCTTTAAATTCGTGGGTATAAGGTTTTTCTGTTCCAGCTTCTCTTAAAACATTGTAGGCAATCGGAGAAAGTAATTCTTTCCATTCAGAGGCTGTTTTTACAACTTTATAGGTGTTTTTTTCTTTGGATGTATCTTGTGCGTTTCCTACGCAGCTAAACATCAATGTTAAAATTAAAATACTTGCTACTTTTTTCATGTGTTTTGTGTTATGAAATTTACAATTCTATGGGTTGTATTTTTATCACGAAGAATTTTTGTGTGTCCTAATTCATTGCTAATAAAAAGAGTTCCTTTCTTTAAGTTCAGACGAATATTTATGGCACAACTTACATAAACATCACCATCAATTCTATCATGAATTACTAAAACGGGTATTTTAACCTTTTTAGCCGCATTGCTTGCATCATAATCAGAAAGGTTAAGCTTTTTTTTATGCTCAAAATAATCAACGAATTTTTCCCCAAAATTAGAATCCAACCCTAAATTGGTTACAAAATTAAGAAAAATATCATCAACTTTATCAGCAGAACCAATAGTTATTAAACATTTAAAAATAGCTTTGTTTGCTTGCATATTCAGAAGTGCCACAGCACCAAAAGAATGCCCAACAGCGGCGGTAAACGAACCATATTCGTAATGAATCGCTTTAATAGTTTCTATAAATTCTATTAAATTAGTTCTTTTTCCTGTAGATTTTCCGTGTGCGGGTGCATCAAAGGAAATCACCATAAAGCCTTGTTCTAAAAGTGTATTTGCAATCATAAAAAGCTGCGTACTTCTGCCAGCCCAGCCATGCGCTACTAAAATTTTTTTTTTAGAAAAGCCGTATGATAAAATATGAATATCTTTATCAATAGCCGAAACATGCAATATTTTTTTTTGAGAAGCTTTTTCCATTCCCAATTCTCTATTAGGAGTTTTAAAAGTAATAGGAGTTGTGAGTAGTTTTGAGGCAAGGTATAAAGTAAAACGAGTAGAGATAAAGTTGATTATTTTAAAAGACCACTGAACGGCTTTCGGAATTCTTAAACTTGGGAGTAGAATATTACTTTTAGAGGGAAATGGCATCAATAAAAAATATTTTTTTGGTACAAATAGAATATGTAATTTTATGGTCGCTTAACAAGTGACTAAATTACAAGTTTAGTGTCTTAAAACAAGAATCAAAAAGTAAAATAAAATGAAAAAAATTATAATTTTAGTAGTCGCGGTTTTTCTCTTTTCTGAATGTAGTACAGTACCTATTACTGGCAGAAAGCGTGTTAATTTTGTAAGTGATGCGCAAGTTTTACCTGCAAGTTTTGCGCAATACAAAGGCTTTTTAGAAGAAAATAAGCTTTCTACAAATAGAGAAATGACAAATCAGGTAAAGGAAGTCGGTAAAAATATAGCTGCAGCGGTTGATCGTTTTATGCGAGCAAATAATATGAAAGCAGAAGCAGAGGCTTATCGGTGGGAGTTTAATTTAGTAGATGATAAGACCATAAATGCTTGGTGTATGCCTGGAGGTAAAGTTGTTTTTTACACGGGTATTATGCCTATTTGTGCTAATGAAAACGGCGTTGCTGCAGTTATGGGGCATGAAGTTGCACATGCATTTGCAAAGCATGGGCAAGAAAGAATGTCTCAAGGGCAAATGCAGCAAATTGGTGGTTTGGCGGTTGCACTTGGTACTTCTGGAGAAACTGCACAAACGCAACAAATTTGGAATGCAGCTTTCGGAGTAACTTCTGGTTTAGGAGTTTTAAAGTTTAGTAGAGTTCATGAACAAGAAGCAGATAGATTAGGGTTGGTTTTTATGATTATGGCGGGTTACGACGGCACAGAAGCGTCAGAAGTTTGGGTACGAATGAGCCAGTTATCTAAAGGCGGTTCGCAACCAGAAATTTTAAGTACACACCCCTCTAATGAATCTAGAATTCAAGATTTAAAAAATTATTTGCCAACTGCTAGAAAATATGCCGCAGAATTTAATACGAAGGGCAATGCACAAATGAAAAAATAGAATAAGCGTAAGATTTCATATATTTAACCGTTCACAATTATGTTTTGAACGGTTTTTTATTGAAAAATATTTTAAAATATTGAAAACCAATAAGTTTTAAATACAATCTAGAATTATTCTCGCTTCCATGTGCTGAATAAGTTGTAGTGTTAGCGAAATTTTATAAATAAAAACAGCGTCATGTTAAAAATTGGAGATAAAAAATTAATAAATGCTTGGGCGTTTTATGATTGGGCAAATTCTGTATATTCTTTGGTCATAAGTACTGCTGTTTTTCCTATCTATTATGCAGGTTTAACGGCATCAGATGGTTTTGCTAATGCAGAGGGTAAAATAGAATTTCTAGGTGTATTATGGAATGCTACCTCTTTGTATAATTATGCATTAGCATTTTCATTTTTAGTAGTTGCTTTGATGTCGCCAATGTTATCTGGTATTGCGGATTATGCAGGTAATAAAAAGAAATTTTTGAAAGGTTTTTGCTTTTTGGGATCTATTTCTGTAATGTGTCTGTTCTTTTTTACAGGCAAAGAAACACTATGGGTGGGTATTTTATTTACAATTTTAGCGAGTATTGGTTTTTGGGGAAGTATTGTTTTCTACAATGCGTATTTACCAGAAATTGCACATCCTGAACAGCAAGATAATGTGAGTGCAAAAGGATTTATGTTGGGCTATTCAGGCTCTATTTTATTGCTATTAATTTGTCTGGTTTTAATCGAAACAGAAGTGTTTGGTTTTTACGACAAACAGTTTGGCTCTCAAGTATCATTTGTTTTGGTTGGTATATGGTGGCTTGGTTTTGCACAACTTACGTATGCTAAACTACCAAACCAAGAAAAAGTAGCGCTGCCAAAAGATAATTATTTTATAAAAGGCATCAAAGAAATTAAAAAAGTAGCGAAAGAGTTATTTGCATATAGAGAGCTTAAAATATTTTTAATTTCTTTTTTTCTTTTAAGTATTGGTGTACAGACAATCATTTTAATGGCGGGAATTTTCGGAACAATTTTAGGTTTAGAAACTTTAAATTTAATTGGTACTATTTTATTAGTTCAGTTTGTTGGTATTTTAGGTGCTTTTCTTTTTTCAAGGCTTTCTAACAAGATCGGGAATATTAAAACTTTAAAAATAGCCATTGCCATATGGGGTTTGGTTTGTTTTATTGGTTTTAATTTAACAAAAGATACCCCGAATATAGAGATGTATTTTTATATTTTAGGGGCTTTAATTGGTTTGGTAATGGGCGCAATTCAATCGTTAGCGAGATCTACGTATTCAAAATTATTACCCAAAACAGAAGATCATGCCTCTTATTTTAGCTTTTTTGATGTTACAGAAAAAATAGCGTTAGTAGTTGGTATGGTAACTTTCGGATTGTTAACTTCTTATTTTACAATTCAAACAAGCGTATTGGCGTTGGGCGTTTTCTTTTTAGGGGCTTTTATAACATTGAGTACAATCAACAAAACTAAATTTGTAAAATAGCTTATTTTGAAAAGATTTCTTGCAAACAATCTTTTTCTATTTGTAAAACAAAGCCTATTAAAATTTCTTGATCTTTTAGAGTTAATTTGTTAAGCATTTCTTCGCCTTTAGAAATTGTTTCTAACGCTAAAGAGAGTCCTATAATTTCTTTTTTGGAGAATATTTTAGGTTTATTTTTCATTTTTGTTAGTATAAAACTAATAATCTCTTTAATTTTTTCGACTAATTCTTTATCATAAATAATATTGAAAAAAGTTTCGGTATTTTTCATAAACTCTTCAAGTTCTTTATACGGTAAAAGTTGAATGAGTTTATTAATTTTTAAGGTCGTGAAAGGAGGTTTACTATTTTCTTGAATTGCTTTTAGTACAATCGTTTTTTCAAATTTTGTAGCTCCTCTAAAAGATTTCATCGCTTTTAAACCAGCATTAAATATTTTAGGTAGATGCCTGCCATGTGTAAAAAGTAATTGTAAAGAGTCTACTACTAAATTTAATAACTTTTCAGGATATTTTATAAAATCATCTAACGTATTGAAGGCCTCATTTAATTCAGCTCTTTTTTCCAAATCAGGATATATATACGTTAAAAAATAGATTTTTATATCGTTTACGACCTTTTCATCAATAGTTTCTGGAAAATCATATTTTTCCTTTAAATCTTTATATTGATATCTTTCTTCAATTAGATTTCTGTAACCAAGAATTATATCATTTGAAAGTAGTTCTTTAGACATCGTAAAAATTTGTTATTAGAATACCTTAAAAGTAGTAAGAATAATTGAATTCATGAAAATAAACCACAATTGCTTATAAATCTATATTTTAAAAGGCCTTTAAATCGCCAAAATTTTCGTGATATTCTGTTTTGAAATCTAAAAAATATGAATTAAATTTGGCGCACAATATAGTCAAAAAGTGTATCGAAACTGAAGTAACAATAATTAAATTTCCCAGTTTTAACCTTATTGTAGAAAATAAAAAAGCAGCTAAAAAATTAGCTGCTTTTCTGTAAAATAAAGATGTTTTTTACTGAACTGTGATGTTAAAAGTTACTTCAGCATCTGTACTTCCGCCAGCTGCATCAGAGACACCATTATTAGGTTTTGTAGGTTCATGTTTTAAGATAATAGTTAACTTTCCAGCACCTGCATTTCCTGTTGTTAATGAAGTCTCAATTCCTATCGGATTTCCATTCACATCTGTATCAGTTTTAGAAATTAGTACACCAATAACTGAAGATAAATAGAAAAACTCATGTTCGTCGCCTTCTGCTTTCACTTCCATCGTAATATTATCAGCCGGAGATTCAGTTTCATTTAATAACTCAACAGAACCAGTATAGATAGTATTGGCATTTAAGGGGCCAGAAACCTCATAGGTAGCGTCATCAATACTGCCGCCAGTTAAATCTTGAAATTTTAACATAACAACATCACTACCGTTGCTTAAAGTGTAGGTAACTGTTGTAATTAATTCTTCCTCATGGTCATGCCCATCCTCGTGATGATCATCAGAACAACTAGAAAGTAAAATGCTTGAAATAAAAAGTACTGCGATTAATTTAATTGTTTGTAAATTTTTCATAATTTGTGTTTTTAATAATTTATTTTAATTTTTAAATTGAAATTTCTACCTAGTTCATCGGCAAAATATCGAAGTCTGTTTAAGTTTTCTCTGTAGGCAACATTAAACAAATTTTCGACATTAAATTCTACCTTTAAATCTCCTTTTTTAAATGCTTTAAAAACAGCAGATGTATGCAGGTTAAATAAAGAATAACTAGGCGGTGTTGTGCTAATATCTACAAAAACATCTTCTTGTTGTACCGCGTTAAATGTGTAAAAATTGTAATCTGGAAACTGATTTTGTTGTAATACAGTTCTGTGTTGTAAACGAATTGACAATTGATTTAATCGATTATTTTTGTAAGTAATATTATTGCTAAAATTTGCAGAAGGCATGTGTATCAGAGGAATATCTTCTGTTACATTAGTGCCTCGCAACAAACTTAAACTACCTTGATAATCGAATTTATCAGTAATCTTCTTGTTTACATCAACATCAACTCCAAAAATTTGAGCATTAATTTGATTGTATTCCCAAACGGGAAATGCACCTCTAATAGTCGTTGTAATACCAACAGGTATTAGCTGCATAAAACCGTCTATTTGTTTAAAATATGGACTAATTATAAAGCCAAAATTGTCATTATTCCGTTCTAAAGAAACAATAAATTTATTGGCAATTTCTTTGTTCATCGTTAATAAGCCGGTTTCAATTCTAGCTGCAGAATGGTGCAAACCGTCACTAAATAATTCTGACGGATTTGGTACTCTTGTTGCCAACCCATAATTAATTAAAAGTGTCACATCATTTGTAAACCGTTTAGAATAGCCTAAACTGGCTGAAATGTTATGAAACGTAAATTTAGGATTTGTTAAAATTCGAGTTCCATCAACAACATCCGTTTCAAATTCTGGGAAGATCTCATCATAATTATAGGTTTCTTCCCAATCATTAATGTCGTAGCGTTTTCTGGCATCTATTTTAGAAAAATCATACCTAATACCCGCACTAAACTCGCTAGTTGCATTCAAATTATAATTTATAATTGAATATATTCCTGCATCATATTTGTCAAAGTCAGGAATTAACGGACTTGTACCTGTACCCGAAACAGCATTATTTTGCTGGTAACGTGCTAAAAGGCCACTTGTAATCTTAAGGTTGTCAAAAGTATCTATTTCTAAATCTGTTTGAATTGAGTTTGTAAATAAACGCAAATCAATAACAGGCGTATCTTTTAAATCTCCTCTTCTTAAATCAAATTCTCTTCGTCTATTGATCTGCAAATCGTATTGAACCGATAACTTACCAAGATCTTTAAAACGTTTGTACGCTTCAATTTTACCTAAATGGTGTAAAATAGTTTGCTTCGGAAAATCGATATGGTAAGAAAAATCTTCAATAACTCTAGGCTCTTTACTATTGATAGCATTTACCAAATCGTTCACATTACCAATGTGCGAAGATTGCAAAATAGCGATCTCATTATTCACAAAGCTATAATAGGCATTAAAACCTTTTTCATAGCTATTGTAACCAAATCTAAAAGAGGTATTTATGTTTCTTAAACCGCTATTGGTAAGCATATAATCTGGTGTATTGAAATCGCCAAATTGTTTGTAATTTGCTTGCACTTTAGCAAATAAACCTGATTTGTATGTTTTTACAATTTCAGAATTAATGTTGCCACCCAAACCATTAGCGTTAAAAGAGGTACTAGTACTCCCAAAAATACTATCGATAACCGCATATTTTTTTGGTCTAATTAAAATTAAACCACCAATCGCATCACTTCCGTATTTTAATGTATTTGCACCTTTTATAACATCAATTCTCTCACTAGAATTAATATCAATATTTGGTGCATGCTCGTCTCCCCACTCTTGGTCAAACATTCTTACATTATTATTAATGATTAATAATCTGCTACTATGCAAACCATGAATCATAGGTTTTACAATACTATTACCAGTATTTAAGGAAGATACGCCACTTAAAGTATTGAGAGCATCACCTAAAGATTTATCAGAAAAATTATCAATAGTTGCTTTTTTAATAGATTGCTCAATACTCGTTGTTTCAGATTTTGAAGTTGTCTTTACAAAAACTTCGTTCAATTCATTTAAATGATGTTCTAAAAATATTTCTTTGTATACATTGTTATCAAGATTGATGGTAATTCTTTTAGTATCACAAGAAATATGTTGAACTTCAACGACATATTTACCTTTACATAGATTTCTAAATTCAAAATTACCCTCTAAATTAGAGGTAGTGTAAGTATTTAAATTTTCTATATATAAAGATGCACCAATAATAGGTGAGCTGTCGTGGAAATCTGTAATTTTTCCTTTAAAAGTAAAATTACAATCTTGCGCAGTTTTGAGCGATTTTTCTTGAGTATAACTCGTAAAAAAAACACCACAAAATAATGCGCACAAAAAGATTTTTAGTGTCATTTAAATGCTTTAATATGAATAATTAATGAGTAATTATTCTAAAGCAGGCGGACCTCTAAGCTGGTAAGATAAGGGTTGATATTCTGGTAAAAAATGATAAGGAACCTCAATGATACTATTTTTTACAAAAGGTATTATTGAGGTATACGTATTGTTTGTTAAGTAACCTTGGTTGATTTTAAAATAGTGAAAGTCACAATCTAATAGTTTTTCATGCACATGCTGATCTATTTTAGAAACGCATACAGGATGTGTATGGTCTTCTAAAGCATGCATAGCTTGTGCTGCTGACGGTATAAAGAATACAATCAGGAATAAAAAGGCGATATGTTTTTTTATTAATTTGATATTATTTCTTTTTTCTTACTCTTAAATTTAACATTTCTACACCCAATGAAAAAGCGATCGCAAAGTACAAATATCCTTTAGGAATAACGCCAACTGTTTTGTTAAAAAATTCAGTATGCGATAAATGTGCTCCTTCTGTAATTAACATAAAGCCAATTAAGATTAAAAAAGATAGGGCTAACATCTGAACTGTAGGGTTTCTATTAACATATTTACTGATAGGCTGAGAAAAAATCATCATAATAATGATGGAAACAATTACGGCAATAACCATAATAATTAAAGCACCGTCAACGCCATTTGTCATACCAACGGCGGTTAAAATACTATCAAAAGAAAAAACGATATCGATTAAAATTATTTGCAAAATAACGCTGTTAAACGAAATCACTTTCGGCGATTTTATAACTTGCGCTTCATTTGTGTTTTCAACTTTTTCTCTAATTTCTTTGGTGCTTTTATAAAGTAAAAAAATACCTCCTAAAAATAAAATAATGCTCTGACCCGTTAAACCCGTTTTAAACCAACCCATATCAACCGTAAAAAATGGGTCTTTTAAAGCGATTAAATAAGAAACACTAAACAGCAGTAATATTCTAGTAATCATCGCCAAAGCCAAGCCCAATAAGGTGGCTTTTCTTACTTGGTTTTCTGGTAGTTTATTTGCAGATATTGATATGAAAATAACATTATCAATTCCCAAAATAATTTCTAGAAAGGTAAGCGTTAACAAGGCGATCCATGTATCTGCCTGTAAAAATATTTCCATACTATTCTACCTTGTAAATGGTCGCTTTTTTCGAGAATTTTGAGAAACCAATTTTCACTGTAAAATCATAAGAATCTTCCTCAATTTTATTAATCTGAATATACATTGCGTCTTTCTGTAATTCGTTTTTAGGGTTGATGTACTTTAAAGTATAAAAGAAGTTATTTTTCCATTTGATAGATAAAGTATCTATTTGATTTCCATGTTTACTAATTTGAATACTATCTTTTCTAATAATAGTTTCCTTTACAAAACCTTTGCCAGCAGGAATTTCGAAAACACCTAGTTTAAATTTGTCTGAATTGTCTTTAATGTCTGAACTGCAAGAAGATAAAAAAACAGATGAAGCACAAACGAATAAGCACAAAGTAAGAGAAGAAATGATTTTTTTGTTTTTCTGATATAAGTTCATATATGTGGTTACTTTTTTAAATTTTACACTAACAACTAACTATATTCCTGTATAATTTGACGGAGTAATTGCTTTTAACTCCTCTTTAATTATGGTAGAAATTTCTAACGTATCAATAAAATCTGCAATTGATTTTTGATTAATTTTTTCATTGGTTCTTGTTAAGCCTTTTAAAGCCTCATAAGGATTAGGGTACGCTTCACGTCTTAAAATTGTCTGAATTGCTTCTGCAACAACCGCCCAATTATTTTCTAAATCTTGCTCGAATTTAGATTTGTTTAAAAGCAATTTATTCAGACCTTTTAAGGTAGACGTAAAACCAATAATAGTATGTCCAAAAGGAACACCAACATTTCTTAAAACGGTACTATCTGTTAAATCGCGTTGCAATCTAGAAATGGGTAATTTTGCCGATAAATGCTCGAAAATTGCATTTGCAATGCCTAAATTTCCTTCAGAATTTTCAAAATCAATCGGATTTACTTTGTGCGGCATTGCAGAACTACCTACTTCACCAGCTTTAATTTTTTGTTTAAAATAATCCATAGAAACATAAGTCCAGAAATCTCTATCTAAATCTATAACAATAGTATTGATACGTTTTAAAGTATCAAATAACGCTGCTAAATGGTCGTAATGTTCTATTTGGGTTGTCGGAAAAGAATGTTGTAATCCTAATTTTTCTTGCACAAATTTAGATCCGAATTCTTTCCAATCAATATTTTTATATGCTACTTTATGGGCATTAAAATTACCGGTTGCACCACCAAATTTAGCGGCACTTGGAATGTCATTTAGCAACTTAAACTGTTCTTTTAATCGAACCACAAAAACATCAATTTCTTTTCCTAATCGTGTTGGCGATGCAGGTTGTCCGTGTGTTCTTGCCAACATAGAAATGTCTTTCCAATCAATCACTAATTCTTGTAACCTTTCTAAAAGTTCTTTGTATTGAGGTACAAAAACTTCATTCATTACTTCTTTAATAGAAAGCGGAATTGCAGTGTTATTAATGTCTTGAGAGGTTAATCCGAAGTGAATAAATTCCTTATGTTTTTGCAAACCTAAAGCATCAAATTTTTCTTTGATAAAATACTCAACAGCCTTTACATCATGATTTGTAATACTTTCAATATCTTTTATTTTTTGAGCATCTTCCGTAGAAAAAGTCGTATAAATTTTGCGCAAATCTGCGAACAAATCGGTGTTAAAATCAGCTAACTGTGGCAGCGGAATTTCACAAAGTGCAATAAAATATTCAACTTCTACACGAACTCGATATTTTATCAAAGCCTCTTCAGAAAAATAGTTTGAAAGTTTAGATATTTTATTTCTATAACGCCCATCTATAGGAGAAATGGCATTTAATTGAGTTAAAGTCATTATTTGTGCTGTTGTTAAATGCAAAAATAAGCATTTTAGCAGATTTATAAAGTAAATTTTTGATGTTTTTAGTTATGATTTTTAAGAATTAACATAAATAAAGTCTAATTTTCTTGTACACTATTTTTAGCTTTTTGATAGTTGTTTTTTATAAGGTTTAATTTATAATTGCAGTTTTCTGTGAAATAAAGGACGTTCATTTTGATAGTGTTTATTAAAGATATCTTTATTGAATTTCGTGATAAAGTTTCTGTTGAAAGTTTATCTGCGCATGCGTGTTATTTTGAGCTAGCTAAAAGCTGAAGAAACATGAACAATCACAAAAACCTTAAGCTAAAAAAGGACATCGGACAACCAGTCCATTTATTTATCCTTAACCGAAAGCGAACACCCTAAAAAAATAAAAGAGCTGTTTCTCAAAACCGAACATCGAAATAATTAATCTTGAGAAAACAAAACTAAATTATAAATTATTACTTTTGCAAAGGATGCAAAAACATAATCACATAAAAGCACTTTTCTTTTTAGGCATATTCAGCTTAATGTTGCTGCATCAGGTTGTACCTCATTTGCATCATCAACATGAAGTTGAACACGCACATAAAGGTGTTTCAAATAGTGACACTCATAGCCATAATCATGATGTTCCAGAAAAAGAAAGTTCTAAAAAAGGTTTTTTAGACTTATTATTGGAAGTACACACCCATACTATAGTTGTTAATGAAATATTCGTAACTCACGAAAGCAGTGTCAAACAAATCAATGTTAAAAAGGATGTAAAAACATCTATTTTTTTAAATCGCCATAGTATTTCTACAAACTATGATGATGAAGTCGAAAAGATTAAGGGGAATCAACCAACGAATTCATATTTCAATCGGTATCTCTCTTCCCTCAAAACTCGAGGCCCACCATCTTTAGGTTAATCTTTAAGGAATACTTTACTGCCACGTAAATATTCCATCTTAAAAATTCAGATTAAACCTAAAATTTCAAACAATGAATAAACACATCGTGTTCGCAATTTGCGGATGCCTGTTCCTTGTTAATGGTTTCTCACAAACTAAAAATGTAGAGGAACTGCTAAACGAAATAGAACAGAATAATACAGCGTTAAAAGGCTATCAATCCTTTATTGAAAGTCAGCTACTCGAAAACAAGAGCACTAACAATTTGCCTGACCCACAGCTCTCTGGTTTTTATTTGCCTTTTGGCGATAATGCAACTGGAGATTATACCGAATATCAAATTTCACAGTCATTTGAATTTCCTTCGGTTTATGATGCACGTGGCAAATGGAACGAATCTAAATCGCAACAGTTAGCGTCAGCCTATTTGACAAAAAGACAAGAAGTCCTATTGCAAGCAAAGGGCATTCTTTTAGAACTCGTTTTTTTACAAAAACAAAAAACGATTGAAACCGAAAGGAAAATACAGAGTAAGAAGATTTTCGACCAAATTGAAGAGCTTTTTGCCAAAGAGCAAGTAGGCATTTTAGATTTGAACAAGGCGAAAATTGCTTGGATTCAAGAGCAATTTGTAGTTAAACAGATAGAAAGCGATATTCAGATTAAAATGTCCAAACTCAAAACTTTGAACGGTGGAAATCCTATTGATGGCATTTCATCACAAATTGTTTTGCCTATTGAAATTGGAGCAATTGAAAATCTTTGGCAAGATAAATTGACAAAAGATCCTCAATTGCAAAAATTGAAAACCAATGAAGAAGCTTCGCTTCAAAAAATAAAATTGGAGAAAAAAAAGGTGTTGCCCAATTTGGCACTTGGCTATAATTACCAAGGTGTTAATGGGAGTAATTATTCTGGTTTTTTTGGTGGTATTTCAATTCCGTTGTGGAGTAGCAAGAATAAAGTAAAAGCTGCCGAAGCAAATTATGAATATCAGCAATCCAATACCCAAGTAATCACTACTTCGCTTTACGCACAATTTCAAGAAACCTATAATCAATACGAATTGATGCTCGAAAAATTCAATGAGTATGAAACAACAATGGGTAATTTAGATAGTGAGAAATTACTGTTTAAGGCGTATCAATTGGGCGAGTATTCTTTTATGGATTATTATCTGGAACTTCAGTTTTACCGAACAGCAAAAGATAGAATGCTGCAAATGGAAAAGGAGCTACAATTGCTACAAACGCAATTATTAAAACATCAATTATAACATTCAAAACATAAAAAATGAAAATTTCAAAAATAGTAGTAGCAATAGCAATAGGTTCAATGGTAACCGTAACCTCTTGTAAAGACACTAATACAAAAACAAAAACTACACAAGAACAAGTAGTAGATGGAAATCAGAAAAAAGAAGTTGGTAATCAAGAAGAATTTAATGTCAATGGAACATCAGAAAATAAAGTAGAAAATAGCGCAGGTAATGACCAAAGTAATACTGCAACAATCGTTGTGAAGGCTAATAAAGCTTTAGAGTATAAGTTTAAGATAAACCAATATGAAAAGTTAGAATATGAGTGGACTGCTAATGCACCTCTACGTTACGACTTTCACGGAGACCCAGAAGATAAAGACAGTTATCCAAAAGGCTATTTTGAAAGCTATGCTAATGGTACTTCATATGCTGCAAAGGGTAAAATAACGATTCCTTATAATGGTTCTCACGGTTGGTATTGGAAAAACACAAGTACAAAAGACATCACTATAACCTTAACTACTAAAGGAAATTACAACATTATAGGTGTAATTCAATAATCTCATATTATGAAATATATAATTTTAGTATCCGCAATGCTTTTAATGTCCTGCGGAAATCAAAAAGAGGGTAATACTGCTGCCGAAGTAGCATCTATTCCTGTAAAAAGTCTAACATTGTGGACAGGTAAAACAGAATTATTTGTTGAGTTTCCTGCCTTAATTGTTGGAGAAAATAGTCGTTTTGCTGCACATTTTACTGTGTTAGATAATCATAAGCCTGTTCGTGAGGGCGAGGTTACAGTAAGCTTAATTAAAGGAGATAATGGTATTCGTAATACTTCGGAATCACCATCATCACCTGGCATTTTTTCACCATCACTACAACCTAAAGAAGCAGGTAATTTCAAGTTGATATTTGAGATTAAAACGCCCACATTTAGCGATACACTAATTGTTCACGACATTATTGTTTATGCCTCAAAAGAAGATGCTATTAATGCGTTAGGTGCAGCAAGTGAAGATGCTGGAATTTCGTTCTTAAAAGAGCAAGCTTGGAAAATCGACTTTCAAACAGCACCTGTAGTTTCAGGTAAAATTTATGATGTAATCAACACCTCTGGCGTTTGGATGCCATCACCAGGTTCGGTAAAATCGTTGGCAGCAAAATCTAATGGTGTGGTTGATTTTAAAGTGAACAATCTTACAGAAGGTACAGCGGTAAAACAAGGTCAGTTATTGATGAGTTTAAACAGTCAAGGCTTGGCATCTAACAATTTGAGTACGGAAATAGCCAATTCACGTTCCAATTTTGAACAGGCAAAATCTGAATACGAACGCAAAAAGAAATTGTACAATTCTAAAATAATTCCTAAAGCAGAATTTGAAAAAGTAGAAAACAATTTTTCAATAGCAAAATCCAACTACCAATCCCTAACATCAGGAGTTTCAGGTGGAAGCAAACAAATTCGTGCGCCATTTGATGGTTTCATTAAATCTATTACAGTTTCTAATGGTGACTATGTAGCGCAAGGTGTGGCTTTGGTGTCGATTGGTACACATCAATCCAAAGTATTAAAAACTCAATTAGCGCCTAATTACGGACTAACAATGGAGAATGTACAAGGAATATATTTTCAAACCAAAGACGGAGAATGGCAAAACGTATCTGATGCTGAAGGGGAAATTCTTTCTATCGGTAAGGATGTAGAACGAGAAAACCCACTTATTTCTGTTTTTGCTCAAGTAAATGCAGAAGTCGATATGCTAGAGGGAAGTTTGACACCAGTTCAAATAGCGATGGGAGACGCAACCCAAAATACTATGATTCCTGTTAATGCATTATTAGAAGACTATGGAAGTTATTCCGTTATCGTGCAGCTTTCGGGCGAGGGTTTTGAAAGAAGACCTGTGAAAATTGGAAAACGAAATGGAGAGAATGTGGAAATTCTACAAGGTTTGGAGATAGGCGAAGTGGTTGTCACAAAAGGAGCTTACCAAGTTAAAATGGCTTCAATGTCAGGTTCAACACCTGCTCATGGTCACGAACATTAAAAACGAAGAGAAATGTTAAACAAAATATTATTAATTTCACTTCAAAATAGATTGCTCATTCTATTGGGAGCGGTTGCACTGAGTGTATTGGGCGTGTATTATGCACGAACAATGAACGTAGATGTATTCCCAGACCTTACAGCGCCAACGGTAACAATTCTTACCGAAGCGCACGGAATGGAATCTGAAGAAGTAGAAAAATTAGTAACTTATCAATTGGAAACCGCCTTAAATGGTTCGCCAAATGTGAGACGAATCCGTTCTTCATCCGCAGCTGGAATTTCCATTGTTTGGATAGAATTTGAATGGGGAACCGATATTTATCGAGCACGTCAAATTGTTAGTGAACGTATTCCAATGGTTCGTGAGAATTTACCCGAAGGAATTGGAGCACCAACAATGGCACCTATTTCATCTATTATGGGAGAAATAATGCTGTTAGGTGTAACCTCGGATAGTGTTTCGCCAATGGAGTTAAGAACCCTTTCCGATTGGACAATCAGACAACGTATAAAAGCGATTGGCGGTATCGCAAATGTTGTGGTTATTGGTGGCGATTACAAACAATACCAAGTGTTTGCCAACCCAGAAAAGATGAAGCATTACAATGTAAGTCTTTCAGAATTGGTAGAACAAGTAAAAGAAGCCAACAAAAATGCACCTGGTGGTGTGATTAATCAATATGGTAATCAATACATCATTAAAGGTAGCGGTAGAGCTTATGCTTTAGAAGATTTGCAGGAAGCAGTTTTAAAACAAGTCAATGGGCAAACCATAAAAATCAAGGATGTAGCAACCGTACAAATTGGTGCTGCCGATAAAATTGGCGATGGTTCTTTAAATGCAAAACCAGCAGTTATTTTAACCATTTCAAAACAACCAGATGTAAATACATTGGAATTGACAGACCGCTTGGATGAAGCGATTGCCGATTTAGAAAAAACCCTACCAAAAGGTGTAAATATCAAAAATCACATTTTTAGACAATCCGATTTTATTGATGCGTCTATCAGTAATTTAAATCAAACCTTGTTGGAAGGTGCATTCTTTGTAATGATAATTCTTTTCATCTTTTTGATGAATTGGAGAACAACCTTAATATCTTTATTAGCAATTCCTATTTCATTATTGGTATCTATCATCATTCTAAAATGGTTAGGTTATACTATTAATACAATGAGTCTAGGAGGTATGGCAATTGCCATTGGTGCTTTGGTAGATGATGCGATTATTGATGTGGAAAATGTCTATAAACGCTTGCGTGAAAATATTAGAAAACCAAAAGCAGAACGGGAATCAACACTTACGGTTGTTCGTGACGCTTCCGTAGAAATACGAAGCTCTATCATCATTGCAACCTTAATTATTATAGTTTCCTTTATTCCGTTATTCTTTTTAAGCGGAATGGAAGGTCGATTGTTGCAACCGTTAGGTATTGCATTCGTTACATCTGTTTTAACATCGTTGATTGTTGCGGTAACAGTAACACCTGTTTTGTGTTCTTATTTATTAAAAAACGAAAAGTTATTGAATAAACAAGCAAAAGGTACACGTGTGGAACGTTGGTTACAAAAACATTATGGAAACCTCTTGGAACGTGCCACTAAAATTCCGAAAACCATTATCGGAACAACTGTTATTGCCTTTATCATAAGTCTTTTAGTCTTAACCCAATTAGGAAGAAGTTTTCTACCAGAATTTAACGAAGGTTCTATGGTAATTAGTGTCGTTGGTCCACCAGCAATGTCTTTAGAAGAAAGTAACAAAACAGGGAGATTAATAGAGACCATATTATTGGATTTACCCGAAGTGGAAGTCGTTACCAGAAGACAAGGTCGTGCCGAATTGGACGAACACGCTCAAGGTGTAAATGCTTCCGAAATTGATGTGCCTTTTATTTTAAAAGATAAAACCAAAGAAGAATTTTTCGAGGAAGTGAGAAACAAATTGAGTATTGCACCAGGTGTCAATATTACTTTAGGACAACCTATTGCTCACCGAATTGACCATATGCTTTCGGGTACTCGGGCTAATATTGCGATCAAAATATTTGGTTCAGATTTGCATCAATTGTTTGAAGTAGGGAAAAACGTGGAACAAAACATCAAAGAAATTGATGGATTAGTAGATGTGGCAGTTGACCAACAAATTGAAGTACCACAAATTCGTATCAAACCAAAACGCCAAATTCTTTCAGCTTATGGAATGACGATTGGTAATTTAATGGAGCAAGTAGATATTGCCTTTGCAGGTGAAGAAGCAGGCGAGATTTATGAAGGACAGCAATATTTTGATGTGGTAGTTCGCTATGAAAAGCCATTTCGAGATACTATTGAAAACATTGGTAACGCTTTAATCAGTTTACCAAATGGAGGTCAAACTACTTTGGGTGAATTGGCAACGGTTGCTTCAGTAAGCAGTCCAAATACCATTAATCGAGAAGATGTACAACGTAAAATAGTGGTCGCTGCCAATGTTCAAGGTAGGGATTTGCGTGGAGCAGTAAACGAAATAAAGGAAGTTGTTGCCAACAATGTAAATATGCCCGAAGGTTATCGAATTCAATACGGCGGTCAGTTTGAAAGTGAAGCTAAAGCATCACAATTATTATCTATAACCGCAATTGCTGCCATTGCTATTATTTTTCTGTTACTCTACTATGAGTTTAAGGATGTGAAACTAGCTTTTGTGGTGTTGATAAATTTGCCATTAGCATTAATCGGTGGTATCTTGATTGTGTATTTTACATCAGGAATCATCAGCATCGCAGCAACTATTGGTTTTATCAGTTTGTTTGGAATAGCCACACGTAACGGAATATTACTAGTTTCTCGTTATGAAGACTTGAGAAAAGAAGGAATGAAAGGATTTCAGCTAATCAAAACAGGAGCATTAGATAGATTAAATCCTATCTTAATGACAGCTTTTACAACAGGATTGGCATTAATCCCATTAGCATTAAAAGGCGGAGAACCAGGAAGTGAAATACAAAGCCCAATGGCTGTAGTTATTTTAGGTGGTTTATTATCAGCTACTATTTTAAATTTGGTGGTAATTCCTTGTGTGTATCAATTGGTTACTAGAAAATAGTAGTTTCTACTGCACATTTAAATTTAAAAAAGACTAATGAAATTGTTACAACAGTCTTTTTTTTGTTTTCGCTTTTATAATAATCTAACAATTCAACTTAAATAAACTATTTACACAGTAAGTTCGTAAGTTAAAGTAAACGCAGAAAGCCAACACTGCAAAAAAATGCAAAAGAGTATGTATCGCAAGCGCTCAATCTGAACGAATAACCAATTATAACCTGAAACTAGCGGCTAACAGCGGTTATGAAATATAGCTAAGATAGGTTTTACCAAAGATTTTGCGTTTTGGTAAAGTTTGCCAAATTTTTAATTTTATATTTAGTAAATAAAATTAAAGAATCGTTTCTGTTTTAATCCAAAAAGTGAGTGTTTATTTGCACGCTGCGGTTTATATACTAGAGCAATACTAAAGACGAGAATCTAAATAAATAGTTAAAAAAATCTTTATTGTATATTTACGCCAAAGATTTTTTGCAATGATAAATATAAAAAGACCGGCTTTAATTTTTGTTTTTTTTATGTGTTTTTTTTTAAGCAGTGATTTTAAGGCTCAAGAAATCAATCAATTTGATAGTAATAAAAAAAGAACTGGCCTTTGGAAGAAGTATTATCCTAACAAGAAAACACGCTATCAAGGACAATTTAAAGACGGAAAAGAAGTAGGTGTTTTTAAGTTTTACGATATTACAGATTCTACAAACCCAACAACAATTAGAACGTATTCGAAGACAAGCAATCGAGTTTCTGTTGCTTTTTATTCGATAAATGGTGTTTTGCAAAGCAAAGGTTTTTTTGCAGATAGAAAGAGAGTTGGTCAATGGAACTATTTTTTTCTTGATGGAAAAATCATGTCTGAAGAATTTTATAAAGACGGAAAATTAGACGGAAAACTCATCAACTATTACCCGAACGGAAAAGCCACAGAAATATCGATGTATAAAAACGGTTTAAAAAACGGAATATCACAAAAATACTCGAGCAAAGGAATCTTAATTGAAGAAATTACCTTTAAAAACGGAACACCAAATGGTATTGCAAAATATTTTGAATTGAACGGTAATTTAAAAGAAACCGGGGTTTATAAAAACGGAAAAAGAGTAGGGAAGTGGGAATATTATATGGATGGGGAAAAAGCACCTGAAGAAGATTTTAGAAAGAAAAAGATTTTTACAAAAGAGAATTAGAAGTCTCCTTTGACTCCTCGAAGGAGAAATTTAACCTGTTTGCTTTTTAATCTTTAAAATTTGTAAAACCTGTTTTTCTTGAACAAGGTCCTCTGTTAAATTCCGCGTTTATCTCCAAGAATCTCTGTGTAACAATTTCATACAAATAAGCAGTATTCTATAAAATTCACGAAATCTATTTTTTTAACAATTCCCTCTGTGAAACTCCGAGCAATAACAATCAATAATCCTGCAAACTCAAACCTGTTTTTCCCATACAAAACCTTAACTTTGCAAGCTCAAAATATAAAAATGAAAAGAGTAGTTGTAGGTCTTTCTGGCGGAGTAGATTCTAGTGTTACAGCACATTTATTAAAAGAACAAGGATATGAAGTTATCGGTCTTTTTATGAAAAATTGGCATGACGATTCTGTAACAATTTCTAACGAATGTCCTTGGTTAGAAGATAGTAATGACGCCATGATTGTTGCTGAAAAATTAGGCATTCCGTTTCAAGTAGTAGATTTAAGCGCTCAATATAAAGAACGTATTGTAGATTATATGTTTGATGAATATTCAAAAGGGAGAACACCAAATCCTGATATTTTATGCAACCGAGAAATTAAGTTTGATGTTTTTATGGACATCGCTTTAAAATTAGGTGCGGATTATGTGGCAACTGGTCATTATTGCAGAAAAGAGGAAGAAATTATCAACGGAAAATCAGTTTATAAATTACTAGCAGGAAAGGATATTAACAAAGATCAATCGTATTTTTTATGCCAATTATCTCAAGAACAATTGGTAAAAGCGTTGTTTCCTATAGGCGAATTAACAAAACCAGAAGTTAGAGAAATTGCTAAAAAAGCAGATTTAATTACGGCAGAAAAAAAAGACTCTCAAGGTTTATGTTTTATTGGTAAAGTGCGATTACCAGAATTTTTACAACAAAAATTAGAACCAAAAGAAGGTGTTATTATAAATATTCCTGCGGATTTTGCTGAATATATAAAAGCAGTTCCAGAATTTGAAAATAAAGAAGCAGAACTCAAGTTTTTTGCAACTAAATTCTCGTATCAAAAAGAAGACGGAAAAATACTTGGCAAGCACCAAGGAGCACATTATTTTACCAAAGGACAGCGAAAAGGTTTAAATGTTGGTGGTACAAAAGAAGCTTTATATGTAATTGAAACCGACGTTGAAGAAAATGTAATTTATACCGGAGAAGGAAAAAATCATACGGGTTTATATAAAAAGGTATTGTTTGTTTCTAATGAAGAAATTCATTGGATTCGTGAAGATTTAATCTTAAACAGTGGCGAAACGATGCAAGTTGAAGCAAGAATAAGATACCGACAAGCGCTAGAAAAAGCTACTTTACATAAAGTAGAAACTGGTTTGTATGTTGCCTTTGAAAATAAGCAATCGGCTATTCAAGAAGGGCAATTTGTGGCTTGGTATCAAAATGAAGAATTGTTAGGCTCTGGAGTAATTTCTTAATCCGAATAAAAACATAAAACACAGTAAGTTAGCTAATTAATTATTTTTAAAGTAGCGTTATAGAAGACGTCTGATGTTTTATTGCGTATTTAAGACGGCTTAAAAGACTAAATTTTTACTTTCAGATTTTTATTAAGAAAATTGTTTAATCATAAATTAGTATAAATTATGATTGGCATAAAAACCGCTATCCATTGGTTAGAGGTTTTTTTGGTAAAAAATTAGTATTTTAGGCTCATGAAAAAAACACTGATTTTCTTTTTGATTACGCTTACTTTTAGCTCTTTTTCACAAACAGAAGATGCTTGGTTTTTTCTAAAGGATAAACCAAAGGCTGCTTTTTTTCTGGTAAATCCTGCTTCGATGCTTTCGCAAAGATCTTTAGATAGAAGAACTAGACAACAGATTTCTTTAGATGAGAAAGATGTTCCTGTAGATACTGACTATCTGAAGGATATAAAATCAATTCCTAATTTAATTGTCTTAGGAAAATCTAAATGGTTAAATGCGGTACATATTCAGGCAACTAAAATTGTAATTGATGATGTTTTGCAAAATTATTTTTTTATCGAAAGAGTAGAGTATGCGAATAAGAGTTTAAATTCAGCCGTAAAATCAACCAAAAAGAAAATAAAACAAAATCATAAACATAAATTTTCAGGGTCAAGCACAGCTATTATCTATGGAAATACAGAAAATCAGGTAAAAATGTTAAAAGCAGACTTTTTGCATCAAGAAGGTTTTACAGGCGATGAAATGCACATTGCAATTATTGATGCTGGCTTTCCGAATGTAAATACCTTGGCAGCTTTTCAAAAAATAAGAGATAACAACCAGATTTTAGGGGGGTATAATTTTGCTGACAGAAATACAAATTATTATGCAAGAAATAGTCACGGAACCCATGTTTTATCTACCATTGCTGGCAATATTGATTCCGAATTTGTAGGTACAGCACCCAATGCAAAATTTTATTTATTCATTTCTGAAATTGCTGAAACAGAAACGGTTTTAGAAGAAACGCTTTGGGTAGAGGCGGCAGAAAGAGCAGATAGTTTGGGCGTCGATATTATCAATACTTCTTTAGGATATACTACTTTCGACAATCCAAATCACAGTTATTCATATGCAGATATGGACGGTAAAACTACTTTTATTTCTAGAGGAGCAGAAATTGGTGCTTCAAGAGGAATGATTTTGGTAAATGCCGCAGGAAACAGCGGTAATGATTCTTGGAGATATATCGGAGCACCCGCAGATGCTCAATCTGTATTTTCTATCGGAGCAGTAAATGCTGCTCAAAAAATTGCTTCTTTTAGTTCTTTTGGTCCTACGGCAGATAGTAGAATAAAACCTGATGTTTTAGCGCAAGGACAAGGCACGGCAATTATTGATTTTTCTTCTGGAAACTCGAGTACTTCCAACGGAACCTCTTTTTCATCGCCTGTGATGGCGGGCGTAATTGCCTGTCTTTGGCAAGCTTTTCCCAATAAAACGAATTTTGAAATTATGGATTTAATTAGAGGTGCATCAAATCTATTCTTGAATCCAACGGATCAAGAAGGGTATGGAGTTCCTAATTTTGAGACGGCATATAACGCGGTTTTGTCTCTAAATAAGTTGGATGTACTGTATTTTAAAGTGTATCCAAATCCTGTAAATGATTTTTTTACAATTTTAAATCTAGAGAACGATTTAAAAGAAGTTTCAATAGAGATATTCACTGTTTTAGGAAAAAAAGTGCTTGATAAAAAGGAATTAAGTGCTCATAAAGTTGATGTTTCTAATCTGAAAAAAGGGATGTATATCTTAAAAATTCAAAAAGGAAATCAGCAAATAAGTATAAAGTTGATCAAATAATCATGACACATAAAATTACAGAATTATTCGGTATAAAATATCCAGTTATTCAAGGAGGAATGATTTGGGTTTCTGGCTATAAATTGGCATCGGCAGTTTCTAATGCAGGTGGTTTAGGTTTAATTGGTGCAGGTTCTATGTATCCAGATATTTTGCGAGAACACATTCAGAAATGTAAAAAAGCAACCGACAAACCTTTCGGCGTAAATGTGCCGATGTTGTATCCTGATATTGAAAAAATTATCGATATCATTATAGAAGAAGGCGTAAAGATTGTTTTTACATCCGCAGGTAATCCTAAAACCTGGACTTCTTTCTTAAAAGAAAAAGGTATTACAGTGGTTCATGTAGTGAGTTCTGTAAAATTTGCTCTAAAAGCAGAAGCAGCAGGTGTAGATGCTGTTGTTTGTGAAGGTTTTGAGGCTGGTGGCCATAATGGTCGCGAAGAAACTACAACATTTACTTTAATACCGATGGTAAAGGAGCAAGTTAAAATCCCTGTGATTGCTGCAGGCGGTATTGGTTCTGGCAGAGGAATGCTGGCAGCGATGGTTTTGGGAGCAGACGGCGTTCAAATAGGGAGTAGATTTGCAGCTACTCAAGAATCTTCTGCACATCAAAATTTTAAAGAAACTATTGTTGATGTAAAAGACGGTGACACTCATTTAACTTTAAAAGAATTAGCACCTGTGCGTTTGGTTAAAAATAAGTTTTATCATCAAATTCAAGAATTATATTCACAAAACCCAACAAAAGAAAAATTAAAAGAATTATTAGGAAGAGCAAGGGCTAAAAAAGGAATGTTTGAAGGAGATTTAGAGGATGGTGAGTTAGAAATTGGGCAAATTGCGGGTTTAATTCACCAAATAAAACCTGCCAAAGAGGTTTTAGAAGAGATTATAGAAGAGTTTAATACAGTTAAAGTTAGTATTCATTAGCTTAAAAGAGTTGATAAGTAAAAAAGCCCTAATTTTTAAGTAAATAATTTTAGGGGCACTCTCCTTGCATTTTAATGAAACGTTGTTCCTAAATAATTGGGCAACACCCTAATAAATGGGCAACACCCTAATTTTTAGAAGAAAAAGGGAGTGTAAAATTTTTCGATGAATCTAAAGGATTTGGATTTATTACATAAGAAGGAAACAACACAGAACATTTTGTATATGCGTCAGGATTAATTGACGCAGTTGTTGAAAACGATGAAATTAAATTCGATATGTAAAATAAAAGAAAAGGATTAAACGCAGTAAACGTAAGCGTATTATTATAGAGAGCGATCACTAGTTAATTTCTTCTTTAAAAGTCTATCAAATTTTGATAGGCTTTTTTAATGGAAAATAACTCTTTACGGTTTTTTACTAGATTTTTCAGAATTTGCCATTTCTGTTAAAGGTAGGTTTAGCTGTATTAGTTTAGATGTTTAAAAATAGAAGTGGGTGATTAAAAGTTTTTTGGATTCGTAAATTTATTTTCTTGTAAATAGATTTCATCTGTTTTTTAAAATGATATTTTGTTCTTTCTAATTAATTTTAAAACAAAAAATTAATCTTTTTTCTGTTTGACTTTAGTCAAGGTTTGATTCTAACAGCAAAGCAGCATTGTTGTTTTCATGAACAAGAATAATTTAAACTATTTATTCTTGTGTTTTGACAAGCATTTTAAAGTTTATTATCAACTTTACGGAAGATTAAACCAGCAAAATGTATGGGTGGCATTGCTGATAGGTCCTTTTTCAAAATAAAAAGTTAAAATTAAAAAAAAATATAAATTAAAACATATAATTTGTTTTAAAATTCAATTAATGTTATTATATTTGCAGCTCAATAAACGTTGTTAATAATTAAATTAGCAACACAATAATTTTTTATAATGAATAAAGGTACCGTAAAATTTTTCAATGAATCTAAAGGATTTGGATTTATCACTGAAGAAGGATCAAACAAAGAACATTTTGTGCATGTGTCAGGATTAATCGATGAAATTCGTGAGAACGATGAAGTTGAATTTGACTTACAAGATGGAAAAAAAGGATTAAACGCAGTAAACGTAAGAGTATTATAATATATATCTATTACTAGTTAATTTTTTATTTAGAAGCCTATCATTTATTTGATAGGCTTTTTTAGTGCTTACATTATTTAATTAATGAAATTTAACTTTGTTAAATGGCAAGGCTACAAATTTTAATTTAAACGAAATCTATTTTTGAATTGAAGGTATTTATGAAGCCCAGCATATCGGTTTGAATACTACACAGATTTTGCGTTGAAATATAGCGAAGATTTTTTTTTAAATCTCTTAAGAGTAGTTATCGTATTGGTGTTTCTACAAGTTGTCTATTGCTCTTAATGTTTAAAATAGTAAAAGTAGCTTACAATTGCTTGTTGGAACTTCTAAAATAAGACAATTCCGCATTTATAGCGGAATTGTCTTGTTTTACAATTTGCTTTAAACTACTAAAATTATATTTTATTCTAATGTCAAGATACTTTGAACTTGACATAATTTATTTTCTTGCTTTTTCTACCAACTCTAATTTTTCGGCAGTTGTTTTGGTTGTAAAAAAACCGTAGTTAATCGTTACACTCTTTTTATCAATCTTGTCAATAGTGCCCACAGAATTAGAATCTATAATTCTAACTTTATCATTAATGCCATACACGTATAAAGACTTTTCTTTAGCAACTTTTGCAGCTTCTATTTTTTTCTCTTTTCTAACTTCAACAACTTTTTCTAAAACCTCTTTTTCAACTTCTTTAATTACTTCTTGTATTTGCTTTTCAACAACTTTTGCTTTTTGTTTTTGTGATTTTGTTGTGGGTTCTATCGGAGTTTTCTTTAAATGCTTTACTTTTTCATCAGATACCCATTTGTTAAAATTGGTATTTAGCTCTTTCTTGTTATTTGTCTGAAAGTATTTATTTAATAATTCATTGGTTTTCCTTCCTAAAGAAAGCATTTTTTGATTTTTATCGTACAATTCTTGAAAACCAGATAATTTATCTTGAATACGTTGCTCCTTTTCTTGTAAACTATCTAAATGTTCTTGACCTTGAACTTTCTGCTTTTCTAAATTATCAGAATTTTTTTGAAGTCTATTTCTTTCTTTCTGAAGTTTCGAAATTGTTTTATCCAATCGAACTTTTTCAGTTTCTACACGTTTTTTAGCTTGGTTGATAATGCTGTACGGAATTCCGTTTTTTTGTGCTACTTCAAAAGTAAAAGAGCTTCCTGCTTGACCTACAAACAATCTGTACAAAGGTTCTAAAGTACGCTCATCAAATTGCATGTTGGCATTGGTAACATTGTCTAATTCGTTTGCCAATACCTTTAAGTTAGAGTAGTGAGTCGTAATAATTCCGAAAGATTTTTTATGATAAAACTCTTCCAAGAAAATTTCGGCTAAAGCACCTCCTAATTCAGGATCTGAACCCGTACCAAATTCATCAATTAAAAACAATGTATTTTCATCGCATTTGCGTAAAAAATAACGCATATTTTTTAAACGGTAGCTGTAAGTACTTAATTGATTTTCAATAGATTGGTTATCACCTATATCCGTTAAAATAGTATCAAAAATATGGGTTTCACTGCGTTCATCAACCGGAATTAAAATACCGCTTTGCAACATGACTTGAAGCAAACCAATCGTTTTTAAAGTGATACTTTTTCCGCCAGCATTCGGACCAGAAATAACAATTATTTGTTGTTTTTCATTCAGTTCAATAGACTGTGCAACCGTGTGTATATCTTGTTTGTTATTTTTTCTCCATAAAACAGGATGATAGGCATCCTTAAAAAAGATTCTTTTTTCTTTGGATATTTTTGGCAAAACAGCATTAATTTCTTTTGCATATTTTGCCTTTGCGCCAATAGCATCCATATGAATTAAGAACGTAATATAATCCTCTAGCAAAGAAACTAAAGGGCGTATTGTAGTTGCTAAATTTCTTAAAATTTTAACAACTTCTTGTTTTTCTTCGTACACTAAATTTTGATATTCTCTGCTATAAGCAAGCGTTGCTTGTGGTGCAATATATACGATATTTCCAGATTTTGAAGACCCTAACAAACTTCCCGTAATTTTTCTTCTGTGCATTGCAGATACGGCTAAAACACGCTGATTATCGACTACAGTTTCTTTAATGTCATCTAGATGACCAGCAGCGATTGCTTTTGACAAAGCACTTGAAAAACTCGCTCCGATTTTACCGCGAATATTATTAATATCTCTTCTAATTTGTTTTAAGGCAGAAGAAGCATTGTTTTTTACCTCGCCAGAAATATCAATTATCTTCTTAATTTCATCATCAACATAGGTAATAAATTCAATTTTTTGAGAAAGTTCAAAAAAAGCAGGAAACTGAATTTTAAATTTCTTAAAAAATTTAATTTGTTCATTTACCGTTAGTGATGTGCTGGCAATTTTTAAAAAAGCGTCTGTTTCTATGAAGCTATTTTCTATAGCTAAACGTTTTACGCTTGCTATAATATTATCAAAACCATGATTAGGAACTCTATTTTCACTTTGAAAAGAAGACAGGTATTCATCTACTAAATTAAGTTCTTTAAATAATTCTCTTTTGTTTTGAATAGGTTCAATTTCAAAAACTTTTTCTTTTCCTAAACCAGAAATACAGAACTCTGAAACGTGCTGCAAAACCGTGGAAAACTCTAAATCTTGTAATGTTTTTTCTGATATGTTTTTGTTCAAAATGCTATCTTTGTTATGACTGCAAAAATAAGGAACAATGCAAGTAAAAATAGCTGATAGTTGGAAAAATATTTTACAAAATGAATTGGATACATCCTACTTTAAAGAGTTGTCAGATTATGTAGAATTAGAATATCAGCATCATATTTGTTTTCCTAAAGAAAAGGATATTTTCGCAGCTTTTGATTTTTGTTCTTTTGATAATTTAAAAGTAGTGATTATTGGTCAAGATCCGTATCATGGAGAAAATCAGGCAAATGGTTTGTGTTTTTCTGTTGAAGACGGCATAGGTCATCCACCTTCTTTAAAAAATATCTTCAAAGAAATTTCTACAGATGTAAAGAAAGAATATCCACAAAGTGGTAATTTAGAAAAATGGGCAAAACAAGGAGTTCTGCTATTGAACGCAACCTTAACCGTAAGAGCGCATGAGGCTGCAAGCCACCAAAAACAGGGTTGGGAAACTTTTACAGATGCTATTATTAGACAAATTTCGGATAAAAAAGAACAAATTGTTTTTTTACTCTGGGGCGGTTTTGCTAGAAAAAAAGTAAAGTTGATTGATAAAAATAAACATCATATTTTAGAATCTGGGCATCCATCACCATTAAGTGCAAATAGAGGATACTGGTTTGGAAATGAACATTTTTCTAAAACTAATTTATTTTTAAAGTCCATCAATAAACCTGAAATTGACTGGTAATTAATATCGAATTTAGCTCCTTAAAAACAGCAAAGCTATAAATTATGGATTTGATACTGACATGATTTAGCCTTGTTTTCTGATGCTTACCATATGAAAAAACTACTTGTATTAATATTTGTACTAATTTCAAATATTTGTTTTAGTCAATTAAAAGCAGTTATAATTGACAGCAAAACAAAAGATAAAATACCGTATGTAAATATTTGGGTAGAAAATGAAAGTATTGGAACAACATCAAGTGAAAAAGGTGAATTTGAATTAGAAATTAAGAGCCCGAAATTTATACTTTTTTCGGCCATAGGATTTGAAACAAAAAAAATATATTCTGATTCCATAAAAAATATCCTTGAATTAAAACCGCTAACAACTGCATTAGATGAAGTCATTATTAGGTATAAAAAATTAACACAAGAACTAATAATCGGAAAATTTAAAAAATCTAAAATAAACCATTATTATGGTTGTGGATTAAAACCTTGGATTACTGCAAGATTTTTTAATTATAGCGATAATTTCGAGAAAACACCTTACCTGAAAAAAATTAGACTTTTAACAAAAAGTGATGTAAAAAACTCGAAGTTTAATATCCGACTTTATAGTGTTAGTAAAAATGGAGAACCAGAGAAATATATGTATGATAAAAACATAATCGGTGTTGCAAAAAAAGGAAAGAAAACAACTGAAATTGATCTTTCTAAATTAAATATTGAATTCCCTAAAGAAGGTTTTTTTATTGCTGTTGAGTGGCTAATAATCGAAAATAATAGATATGAATATAAATACAACATGGAAGGTTCAATAAAAAAATTGAAAGGACTATCTTATGAGCCTGCAATCGGAACAATCCTTGCTCAAACGGATGAAAATAGTTGGATATTTAATCAAGGAAAATGGAGAAAGGTTTGGCAAAACAATGGATTGGGTAAAAAATATGAGGATAAATATAATCTCATAGCTGTAGAATTAACACTCACAAATTAAAGATACTGTCCATAATATCTTGTATAATTATTATTTTTAAGTGCAACAGAAAATCTAGGTGTACTAAATAACCAAAAAAAGGGTGTTAAATAACGGAGTAAAGGGAATTTAAAAATAAAGAGAAAAGATAAATTATGTTAAATCTATCTGTTGTAATGTTGCGTGATTAGAGGTGTTATCTGCTAAACCACAAGACTGTGATGTGCTTCTGCAAGATGAAAAACAAATAATTCCTAAAACACAAACTATAATAAATACTGATTTTTTCATTCTATTTTATTTTCGATCTAAAGATACTTATTTTTTATGAAAGTACTTGAGTTTTCTCTTCTCTTCAAGAACGTTAAACTGTAGTATTTTATTTTAAATACGTACAATTAAATTTTTATTGAACTCTATACCAAGTTTGCGTGCGATACAATATAGTTAGCCAGCCTCGAACTTTTATGGTGTTTTCGTCTTCCATCCACATGGTACAAGAATATGTTTTACCATCTGCTGGATCCATAATTTTACCACCTTTATATTTTTTAGATGTTTTTTCCATATTCCAAATTATTTCTAGACCCTCTAATTTTTCATTTTTACCATGATTTTCAGGACATTCTTTACATAAAATATCTTCAAAACGCTCTTCGCCCATATTGATTAAGGTTTGCTTATCTAAAAGCTTTACTATTTTGGCATTATATTTAGATCCTTTTTTGTAGATTTCAACAAGAGATTTAGTGACCCCAGTTTCATCATCAATTGTTTTCCAAACACCAACCGTATCTTTTCCGTTTATAGAAGTTTGAGCAGATAAAGCGGTGGTTATAAAAAAACAGATTATAAGTAAGCCACTGAATGATAAAGTTTTTATTTTCATTATAAATTGAAGTTTATCTTTTAAATGTTCATGTTTTTAATAAAATCTTCAGAATTTTTCAATTCTTGAATCACATTAAACTGAATCATTTCATTTTGAATACGTGTAATTAAATTTTTGGTGATGGGTTGTCCATCATTCCATTCCGTTATTTTTAACCATTCTTGAATGTCTTCTAATTGTTGTTCGTACCTTTTTGCTAAAGTTTGGTCAATTTTATCAATTTTCTTAAAGTCTTTTGTTTCGGCATTTATGATGGCTAATACTTTTTTTACGGCATCAAAATTATTTTCTAGAACTTCATTTCTAACAGCGATTACAAAACAGGGCCAAGGTGTAGGGCAGTCATTAATTCTTCTAAAAGTGCCATGATCAACTAAAGGTTTTGTTGTAAAATGTTCCCACATAAAATAATCGGCTTCGCCAGTGGTTAAGGCATCAATGCCGCCTTGCAGGTTACCGATTACTTTAAATTTTAGTTTTTGTACATTCCAACCCTGATTGTATGCATTTACAATCGCCATTAAATGAGAGCCAGAGCCAAATCGGCTAATGGCAATGGTGGCGTGTTCTAAATCTTCAATTTTATTAAAAGATGATTTTGCTCCTACATGAATTCCCCAAATTAACGGAGTTTCTACAAACGTTTGAACAATTTTAGAAGGATTACCATCTGCAATATCTTTGATAATTCCTTCGGTTAAAACAATGGCAATATCTACAGAACCGTCTCTTAAAGCCTTACACATTTGCCCTGTTCCGCCAGGATAATCTTTCCAACGAAGGTTGATATTGTGTTCGTTATATTCTTTATTTTTCAAAGTGATGTACCACGGATAGTTAAAATGTTCTGGTACACCGCCAACTTTTAAGTCAGTCATCTACTCCACTAATTTTTTTAATGTATATGCTATTAAATCAGCTACAATTTTATTCGGATTTTCACTAAAAGTACCATTTGCTCTATTAGCGATAATAGCATTCATGGAAACTGCATTGTGGCCTAATAATTTAGACAAGCCATAAATCGCAGAAGTTTCCATTTCTAAATTTGTAATTCTTGTTCCATTAAAATTAAAGCTATCAATTTTAGTATTTAAATCTGCATCTTGTAAATTTAATCGTAAAATTCTTCCTTGCGGACCATAAAATCCTCCTGCAGTTGCTGTAATTCCTTGAATTACTTTTTCAGAAGTAATTTTAGTAGCTAATTCCTTCGAATTTGAAATTACTAAAGGATATGATTTTTTAGCACACCAATTGGTATGTTTTACAAAGGCATTTTCAATTTCTGGGTGAGAAATTTCATCAACTTGATAGGAGTGAAGCATCCCATTTAAATCTAAAGCATGAGAACTTAATAAAAAAGAATCTACAGGAATATCTTTTTGTAGCGAACCAGAAGTGCCGATTCTAACAATATTTAATTTTGTATGCTTTTCTTTAACCTCTCTAGTTTTTAGATTAATATTTACCAAAGCATCTAATTCATTTAAAACAATATCAATATTATCTGGACCAATACCTGTAGAAATTACAGAAAGTCTTTTTCCTTTATAAATACCTGTAGAAGTTTTAAATTCTCTTTTTTGCGTTGTAAACTCAACAGAGTCAAAATATTGTGTAATTTTATCTACTCGATCTTGATCACCAACAAAAATAATAGTGGTTGCAATATGTTCTGGTTTTATATTTAAATGATAAATACTTCCATCAGGATTTAGAATTAATTCAGATTGTTTTATGGACATTTAGGTTGTAATTTGTAGCAGCTTTTTAGTATCATTTTGATAAAGAAAACTGTATTTTTTTGAACCCCCAAGATATGAAATATCATTTCTTATTTGCCCATAAAAGTTAAGTTGATTTGCTAAAACTTCTTTTCCTTTTTTTGACAGCTTTACAGGATTAAATGAAGAAAAGAGGTTGCCTAAAGTGTTAATATTATTTTCATACTGCAGATCACCAAAACCATAAATATCTTCTTTTTTTGTTAAAATAGAGATTAATTGTTTTTTTGAAGTAATCTTTTGAGTATTTGCAGTTTTTAAAATGGTGTTTTCTAAAGTATTTAGTCCATTATTGATAGACGGAAAACGTTGTAAATGCGCCTCTATTGCTGTTGCCAAATATTGAAAGGGCGACATTGGGTTAAATTTATAAATCGTTTCTAAACGCAAAGGAGAATCTGAACAGTATAATTGCCAAATATAATCTGCGTATTCAATATCGTCTTGGGTAAGTTCAACTCTATTTTTAAAATGGCTATTTAGTTGCTTTTCGTTCAATTCAGGTAAACTAAACATTTTTTTAGAGTTCCCTAGTTTACCGCTGCACACTAAAGAAATATGGTATCCTTTTCGATAGCGTTTTAGCCAGCTAATTACTGCTAGCATATTTATCTGACAGAACAAATCATGCTCAAACCACAATACAATTTCTTTTTGATTTTTATTTTTACAAAGATTTCTATACTCTTTTAAAGTATAATTTATAAATTTTCGCTTACTAACCTTATAGGTAGTTTTAAAAAAATCAAATCTATTTTTCCAAAAAGCTTCGCTACCAACATCTGCTGTTGTTTTACCTTCGCAAAGCATCTCTCTCCAGGTAATAAATTCTCCCGAAAATTTTAATTTTTGAAGATAATTCGTAGTACTATCTCCATTTGTAATGTGTAAAATTGGTTCCCCCATAATCTTAATATAACGATTTCACCATTATTTTATTGTGTACTACTGATAATCAGCCACCAACACGTTTAACTTTAAACCCTTTTTCTTTTAGCATCGTCATTATTTGATTTCTAAAATCACCTTGAATAATAATTTTATCGTCTTTAAAACTTCCTCCTACAGAAAGCCTTGTTTTAATTTCCTTTGCCAACATTTTAAAGTCAGAGGTTGCGCCTGTATAGCCCTCTAAAATGGTAATAGGTTTTCCTTTCCGTTTTTCATATTTACAGAGTATAGGATCGTCTTGCAGCCAAATAGTTGATTTCTCTACCTTTGGTTCTTCTGTTTCTTTATGTTCTGGAAATAAATTTTTTAATTGGTCTTTAAAATCCATAAGATCCTTTTAATTTCCCTATTGGGGGGAAAACTCATACTTTATATTCACCCATACTTAAATGAGCATTCCTTCTTTGTTTATCTTAAACCTGTTAATTCCTTCCTTTTGGGAAGGTTAGGATGGGCGTAATCCTAATTCTTTTAAGCGCTCTTCTAAAAAATCACCAGCAGTAATAGCATCAAACTGTTTTGGGTTTTTTTCATCGATACAATTTTCTAAAACATCTAGTTTCATTTCAGAAATTGGATGTAAAAAAAACGGAATGGAGTATCGAGATGTTCCCCACATTTCTTTTGGCGGATTTACAACTCTATGAATTGTAGATTTTAATTTGTTATTACTATGTCTTGATAGCATATCGCCCACATTAATCATTAGTTCGTCTGGTTCAGCCATGGCATCTATCCAATCTCCATCGAGGTTTTGAACTTGCAAGCCTTTTCCTTGAGCACCCATTAATAAAGTAATTAAATTAATGTCTCCGTGAGCAGCAGCTCTTTCGGCTCCTTTTGGTTCTGTTTTTATAGGCGGATAATGAATAGGACGTAAAATACTATTCCCGTTTTTAATATAATGATCAAAATAAGTTTCTTCTAAACCTAAATGTAAGGCTAAAGAACGCAGCACAAACTTTGCCGTTTTCTCTAACATTTGATAAGTTTCTTTACCGACCGCATTAAATTTAGCCAATTCTGCTACCTGCACATTGTCAGGATATTCTTCTGCATATTTAGAAGCAGCTTCTACATATTGACCAAAATGCCAAAATTCTTTTAAATCGGCCTCTTTTTTTCCTTTTGCAGATTCTTTGCCAAAAGAAACATAGCCTCTTTGACCTCCAATGCCCGGAATTTCATATTTTTCTTTTATTTCAGTTGGTAAATCAAAAAAGCTCTTGATTTCTGAATATAAACTATCTACTAGTTCTTTATTTAAAAAATGACCTTTTAAGGCAACAAATCCGATGGTTTCATAAGCCTGGCCAATTTCATCTATAAATTTTTGTTTTCTGCTTTTATCGTCAGATAAAAAGTCAGCCAAATTAACGCTGGGTATTTTGTTCATTCTGGTATAAATTTTTCTAGATTGAATTTATAAAGTTACAAAAAAAAGGCTTTTGAAATTTATAAAAATTAGATTCCTATTTTTTGTTAGATTCTTCTACTAAAGAAGTACTAAAATTTTTAAACAATTACTTTTTTGTAAACGGAATTAAATAGCTTATCGTGTAATTAAAGCCAAAGCCTGTGCCGCTTTCAAAAATTCTATTAAAGCCAGGTGAGTACAATGTTTTAAAGTCTTCGGGCTCTTTTGCGCTCATTAAAATTTTATAAGAAACGCTAAAACTCACAAATAAATTATTTAAAGTCTCTACTTTAAGACCTACCATAAACTCTGACCAATGCGCATTTAAATTGGCTGTTGTTGGTGTTGTAATTGCCGTTGCAGGAAAATAAGAAGTATTTACATTTGGTGTGTAATTATTTAAAGTTTGATCAAAAAGACTAAACCCGTATCGGTAACCCGTAAAAATTTCGTTATTCATATCTAACCAATTTTCGTAAGCATTATAATTAAATCCTAAACGAATATAATTTCCTTTTGCTGTTGAATTTGTATAATCTTCAACAGATGTTTTTTCTTCATAACCGAACTCTCCTGCTATATAAAATTTATCAGAAACTCTATAATCACCCACAATTTCAAAGCCACTATAAGAATCGTTGCCGCTTGCTAGTATGGGTTTACTAATATCGATTCCTAAACGTATGCCGTAAGGAGATTTGTACACTATAGAATCTTTAGAAAGTTGTAAAGTATCTTTTTTCTGATCTTGACTAAAGGCATCAACAACCATAAAAAGCAAGAAAATACTAATGAAATATTTGCACATGAGCTTTAATTTGATTGTCTATAACTGTTACTGTATTTGGTGTAAAATCACTTATCCAAGTATTGTTAGAAATAAAATTTACATCATTAAAAAGTACTCTAAAGCCGCAAGAACGAGAAACATACTCATCTTGCGTTGTATATTGTATGGTAAACTGGTTTACCACCTTGTTTTTAGAAAAATTATAAATGGTTTCTTCTGCAAAGCGATTTAAAGGGATGACTAAAGAATCTGTACTTACGTTTTTAAAAATACTGTCTTTTCCTTCTGCCCAAACATAAAAAGAGGCTACATCTTTTAAGGTTTCTCTGTTATTTGTGTCGTAAAAACGTAAAATTAATTTAGGTGTAACTGGGTTTTGAATACAAAAATCGTCTTTTTCGCAAGCAGAAAAAATAACCATAGAAAGTAAAATAAATACAATTATTTTTTTCATAAAATTAATCTTCCTCTTCAACTTCCACAATTTTGTTAATTGCTTGTGCTAATTTAAAATCTAAATCTGTAACACCATTTGCGTCGTGGGTTGTTAGGGTAATATCTAACGTGTTGTAAACATTGGTCCATTCTGGATGATGATTTAAAGCCTCGCATTCAAAAGCAATTCTATTCATAGCAGACATACAATCTTTAAAGTTATCAAACTCAAAATCTGTGTGTAAAGCATTGTCTTCATAATCCCAATCGATAAGTGTTTCTAGTTTTTTACGTATTTCGAATTCTGTTAGTTTTTTCATGTTTAGTATTGTTTTAATCTTCAAAAATAAGGATTTTAATTTCAAATAATGTACTTATGAAATGAACTTTTTAAGATGGAAATATACCTAATGGTAGGTATTGTTTTTAATGAACATTGCAATTACTTTTATAAAAATTAATCATTAAAAAAATATCATGAAATTAAAACTACTTTACATTCTGTTCTTTTTCGGAAGTTGCGGAATATTCGCTCAAAATTCAGTACTAACTTTTGAGGCAAAAGATGAACAATCTAATCAAATAACTTTAAGTGAAGTTATTGTAGATAATTTAACTACAGGGAAATCAATAACAATAAAAGACAATTTTTCTATTGATATTAATACAGCTTTATTTGTTTTTGGATCACAAGTTACAGACACTAACAAAGGGATTCGTGCTATTTATCCAAATCCTATTTCTTTAAGTGCTACAATTGATTTTTACAGTGAAGGTAAATCTAAAAGTCATTTTATTATGTATGACATTAAATGTTCTGAAATTGTAAAATTTTCAAGAAAATTTACGGAAGGCATAAATTCTATTAAATTAACTCCGAAAGCAAAAGGGGTTTATTTTGTAAAATATATTGATAATAACAAAACCTATTTTTCTAAAATATTATCTACAAAATCAGAAGCTAATGTTGCATCTTTTGAATATGTTGGTTTATCAAACAAAACAGTAAAAAGTAAAGTTGCAGAAAAAGCAGCAAATAATTTTTTTACAGAAGGAGATGTTTTAAGATATACAGCAACTTCGGGGACTTTAAAAGCATCTATTTATGATTCTCCGAAAGAAAGTAAAACCTACACTTTTAATTTTACAGAAGAGTTTTATAAATTTGATTCTTATTTGGTAGAATCAGAATTTCCAAGTTTCGTTAATATTCTTTTTTCTGTAACAGATAAAAATAACAAAGGAGTAGATTATTTAGAAAATAATGATTTTGAAGTTTTAGAAAACGGAAATAAAATTTCTCCAAGTGAATCTTTTAGATATGTTAAAAAATTAAATCAAGTACCAAGTAAACAAACAACTGTTATTATGTTAGATAATAGTTTAAGTGTTAAAGACAATTTAGATAAAATTAAATATTCTGCCATACAATTGGTAAATGCTTTGGCAGACAATCAAGAAATTGCAATTTTTGCTTTCTCTGATAATACAGAACTATTAACAGATTTTACTTCTAATAAAAATACTTTAGAAGCTGCAATTAATTCTATTGATGTAGGTTTTCCTTCTACTAATTTATATGGTTCTATTATCACTGGTTTAAGTAAAATTGAAAATAAATATACTTTAGATAGTGTAGAGGAGGGCTATTTAGTAGTATTAACAGATGGTGACGATACACAAGCATCAAGTACGCTCGAGCAAGTAATAACAGCAAGAGGAAATAAAAAAGTTTTTGTAGTTGGTTTGGGTAGCGATTTAAATGAAGATAGTTTAAATCAAATTGCTTTTCCTGGTAATTATATTAATGCTTCTAGTGTAAATGATTTAGAAGAAAGATTTACTCAAATTAGACTAGATATTCTCCGTTTTTCAAACAGTTTTTATTTCTTAAATTATTTATCACCTAAACGAGATGGATCACATTCTTTAACCGTAAAGGCATTAGAAAATACAAATACTGAAAGTAACAAAGAAATTACAGGTAATTTTTCTGCACAAGGTTTTGTCTCTGTTTTATCTGGTGTTTATGCAAATGTAGAAGCAGGTTTAAGATATGGAGTTGATACATTGAAAGTTCATTATGTTGGCACGGGAGATTTAAGTCAAGATAAAAGAAACTTAATATTTACAGGTAAAAGTAATGGATTAGATACCATTATTGTAAAGGCTCAAACTTATTGGGCGGAGATAACTCCAAACTATAAATGGAGTATTGAACATGATTCAATTATAGAAATAGTTGAAAATAATAATTTTAACTCTATATCATTATTACCAAAATCTTTATTTGAAGCAAAAACTAAATTGATATTAAAAGATGTAGAAAACGATTATGAAAAAGAAATTTTTATAAAAACAACAACAGGTTTGCCCCAAGTAAACATTTTGAACATTTTAGAATTAACACCAACTTCAGCAAAAGTTGAATTTGAAATTACTTCTTTTGGAGATGATACTAAAACCTCTGTAAATCTAATATATAATAGTAATTATGACTATAGAACTAGAATAGATCTTGGTAGTTTTAACACATTAGGGTCGCATACTAGAACAATAAATAATTTGATAAGTAACACAGAGTATAGTATTAGTTCTTATGGAGTAAATAGTTTGGGAAGCTCTTTTAATATTCGTTTATCTGATAAAAGGTTTACAACTGATAACGGTTTGCCTTATGTAAATACAACAGGTTATAGCAATATTGTTGATGTTACGTATACTTCAGTTAGGCTTGTTGGTAATAATGTTTTACATGACGGAGGCTCAGAAGTAACTGTAAGAGGTGTTTGTTTTAGTAAGAAACAGAATCCAACCGTTAATGACAACTTCTCAGAAGATGGCAATGGAGTTGGAAAATTTAATTCCGAGATTAAAAATTTAGAAGAAAATACAACGTATTACGTAAAAGCTTATGCTAAAAATGAATTTGGTATTTCTTATGGTGGACAACAAAGTTTTAAGACTATTCAAGCAGTTTATAATGGAAATGTTTCAATAATAAAACAATCAGATATAGAAAAATATAAGACTATTAAAGAAATTACAGGTCAATTAAATATTAATGGTGGCTTAAACGATATAGAAAATTTCAATGCCCTTTCAAATCTTGAAAAGGTTGGAAATAGCTTAATAATTACAAAATGTGATTTAATAATAAATATTAACGAATTTAGTAATCTTCAAAGCGTAGGAGGACTTTTTCTAATTAGAGATATGAACTCTCTTACTAAGATAGAATTTGATAGTTTAAATGAAGTTAAGAGATTTGGTATCATGGGAAACCCAGAGTTAAAAAATTTGATTTTTAAGAAAAAAATAAGAGTTCTTGAAGATGGTTCTATTAACATACGTCAAAACCCAAAATTAAATAGAATACCCAACTTTATAGTTACAAATAATTTGATTGATTTATATTTGAGAGATAACTCTCTACTCGGTGATATAAATAATATTGAAAATTTAACGAATTTAGGTTTATTAAGTATTAGCGAAAACAATATTACTTCACTTAGTCTACCAAATCTAAAAAAAGTAAATAATTTATCTATTGAAGGAGAAAAAATAGCTTCTTTAAATTTACCTTCTCTTGAAACAATTGAAAGAGATTACGATAACCAAGATGGTGGTAATACAGGCTCTTTAAATTCTGCTATAAAAATAATTAATACCTCTTTAATAAACTTAAATTCTTTTACTAATTTAAAGAATATAAACGCTCTAAATAGATTAACCTCAAGTTTAACTATTGATATTTACAACAATAAATTATTAGAAAATTTAGAGGGCTTAGAAAACTTTACTTTTGGGAGTGCTAATAATTATAAATTAAAAATCATAAATAATGAAAAACTTTCTAATTTATGCGCATTAAAAAAAGAAATAACTGCTAGAAAAGATCACCTTAGTTTAACTATTTATAGTAATAAGTTTAATCCTGATAAACAAGATATAATTGATGGTAATTGTAGCGAATAATTAATAAAGTAAATCCACTAAAAGTCCATTAATTTAATTTTAATGGCTTTTTTTTATTTCTCAAACAAAACCACAATTTCAATATGGCTAGTATGTTGAAATTGATCTACCAAACTAATCTTTTTCAATTGATAACCCTCTGGATTTAGAATTTCTGTATCTCTCGCTTGTGTTGCTGGATTACAGGAAACATAAACCATTCTATCTGCATTTAAATCGATAATTTTAATACGTGTTAAATTATTAAATATAAACACGTATATTTGTAAAAAAAGATGAATACTAAATTAACATTAACCATTGAAAAAGAAGTAATTGAAATAGCAAAAAAGTATGCCAAAGAGAAAGGGCAAAGTCTGTCTAAAATGGTTGAAAATTATTTTAAATTAGTTACTGATAATAGAGACAAAGTGAGTGAAGAAGAACTTTCTTATAAAGTAAAAAAATTAAGAGGAATTATAAAGACCGAGACCGATTTTGATTACAAAAAAGTTTTAACTGAAGAATTATCTAAAAAATATGGTATATAAATTATTTATAGATTCAGATGTTGTTATCGACTTTTTTACGGATAGAGAACCCCACGTAAATCCTGCTAGTGAACTTTTTGAATTGAATGAAAAAGGAAATGTTGTCCTATATATATCAGCAGTTAGTATTAATAATATTTATTACATTGTTAGAAGATATCTAGGACATACTAAAACACTTGAAGTTTTAGAAACTTTAGCAGAAATGACTGAAATTACAGGAACTACAAAAAAAGAAATAGTACAAGCGTTAAAAAATAATTTTAAAGATTTTGAAGATTCTATTCAGTATTCATCAGCATTAACAATTAAAGATTTAGATGCTATAATTACAAGAAATATTAAAGATTATAAAAATTCAAAAATTGCAGTAATGACACCTCTTAACTTTTTGAAAATGAAAGGTAAAAGTGAAATTTAATGAACTTCATTTTATATTTTGAATGAGTTCTCGATACAATTTTGATGAAAAATCGAAATTACTCGAACTGACATTTGGCAAATAACAACTAACCTTTCTCAAACAAAACTACTGTCTCAATATGCGATGTGTGTGGAAACTGATCTACTAAACTTATTTTTTTAATTAGATAACCAGCTTCTCTTAACAATTCTGTATCTCTTGCTTGCGTTGCCGGGTTGCAAGAAACGTACACCATTCTGTCTGCATTTAAAGCGATAATTTTTTGCAGTGTTTTAGGCGCAATACCTGCTCTAGCAGGATCTAAAATAATTGTTTTTATTTTGTCTTTATATTCTGGGTGTGCCGTTAAGAACTTACCAACATCGGTAGCATAAAATTCTAACCCTTCAATCTTATTTCTTTTGGCATTTTTTTTAGCATCGTTAATGGCAGAAGCCACAATATCTACCCCAACAATTTTTGCGTTATCACTTTTTGAAGCAACAATTTGACCGATAGTTCCTGTACCGCAGAACAAATCCATTACCACTGTATTGTCAACCTTTGTTTTATCTTCTAAAACATATTCGACCACTTTGTTGTATAGTTTTTCTGCACATTTAGGATTGGTTTGAAAAAAGCTTTTCATGCTGATTTCAAAATTTAAACCTAACAATTCTTCAACAATTTTATCTTTACCATAAACAAGTTCTAAACTACCAGACGTTGCAATAGTTCTATCGCCAGTTTCATCGTTAATAGTGTGCAACAAACCTGCCAAACGCACTCCGAAAATATCTTTTAGAAAAGAAGCAAATTTCTGTAAATCAAATTTATCTAAATCACCTGAAGTGGTAACCAAATTACATAACAATTCGTCTGTTTTAAAAGACTTACGCACTACAAAATACCGAAAGAAACCTGTTTTTTGTGGTCCGTGCCAAGGTTCTAAACCTGTTTCTTGGCAATATTTTCTAATATTTATCAAATTATCTTCCATTTGCTTATCAAACAAACCAGAATCTTTGTCTAGGTTATCTCCCATCCACCAAACGCCACGTCTTTTAAAGCCAAGCGTAAACTCATCTTTATCTCTTTTTGTAACTCTGTCATAACCAATAGCAGAAAAACCATATTCCATTTTATTTCTGTAATGAAATACGTTAGGCGATGTTATAAATTCATCAAATAAATCTTCGATATTTTCAACTTTACCAATTCTTTTAAATAGAGATAAAGTGCTTTCTTTTTTATATTGATGTTGTAAATGTATGGGCAATTGAATATAAGGTGCACCAGGAATATCTTGAAAAGGCACTTCAACTTCATCTTTAGAAGGCTCTAAAACATCGATCAATTTAGCTTCGGCGTAGTTTTTACTTGTTTTGTTTATCTGCGCTTTTACCAATTGACCGGGTAATGTATTCGGAACAAAAATAACGAAACTACCTTCTTCAGATTTTATTCTTGCAATTCCTTTTCCTCCAAAAGCATAATCCTCAATTTTTAACTCTAAAACTTGATTTTTTTTCACAAATTTATTTCGTTCTCTACGTGGCATTGTCTGTTATTTATATGCTGGTAAAATTAAGGAAAATATGGCGGTAAGAAACAAAAAAGGCTACTCATTTGAGTAGCCTCTTTTGTGAAAGAAATATTTTATTTAAATACCGTAAGATTAAACCTAGTTTAAATGCATCTATGGTTTTGATTAAACGAATTTCAAAGATTTCTTAAGATTCATCTTAAAATGAAAAATGCATCCTTTTTTCATCTAATTTAAGCCTGTTAGAACAAGTTTTAGTTCTTGGTTCATGTAGCAAGAAGTTAATTTAGTTCTTTTATCAAACAAAAATGATTTGTTTTATTGTTTTACTTCTTTTTCTGCTTCTTTTACCATTTCTTCATTGGCTACAATAGCAAATTCTACACGTCTGTTTTTACTTCTTCCTTCTGCTGTTTCATTAGAAGCAATAGGGTCATTAATCCCTAAACCTTTTGTTTCAAATCTAGCATTATCAACTCCGTTTGCAGCTAAATAATCTCTTACTGAATTTGCTCTTTTTGCTGAAAGTGTTTGGTTGTATTCAACCCTACCTGTGCTATCTGTATATCCGTAGATTACAATATTGGTATTTTCATAGGTGTTAAAAACAGGAACCAGCTTTTTTAAGTTGGTTTTTGATGTTTCTGATAAGGTTGCTTTATTCGTATCAAATCTAATGGCATCTTCACCTAACGTTAACATAATACCTTCACCAACGCGCTCTACTTCTGCTCCTGGTAAAGCCTCTTTAATTTCTCGAGCTTGCTTGTCCATTTTGTTACCAATAACACCACCAGTAACACCACCAATAACACCACCTAATATGGCACCTAATTCAGAATTTTTTTTGTTTCCTGTATTATTTCCAATAATACCGCCTATAATTGCGCCAGCGGTTGTGCCAATTGCAGCACCTTTTTGAGTATTATTTGCATTCTGAATTGCCTTACAAGAGGTAAGTGTGCTTACTGATAAAAATAAAGCAGCTAAACTATATATAATTGTTTTTTTCATTGTGTATTTTTTTTTGGTTATTTTCTTTGAAATGAATAAGTAATATCTTTGGTACTGCCTGCAACATTAATAGTATCTACTAAATCGAAACTAGTTGCCGTTTCATTTTGAACCGCTAAAACAAAACCATTGTTTACATTTTTAGCTTTGTAATCGTTTATTATTTTTAAAATAAAATTACCGTCTTTGTTGATGTACCAAGTAATGGGCGAACTAAATTCTTTACAGCTATTGCTCATGCTATTCAGTTTTATTTCACCTTGATTGTTGTTAGAGACAAAGCTCCAATCACTGCCAATAAAGCATTTAGAATCTTCTAAATTAAAAGAATTTACTTTTAAATAGTCAGAGCCAGCAAAGTTTACAGCAGTAAGTGTCCAGTTTCCTTTGAGCATTCGCTCGGTTTTATTGTCTAATTTAGTATTAACAATCGCTTTAGATTTACACCCAACGATTAAAGTAAAAAAAAGGAGAACACATAAAGTTCTTTTCATAATGAAGTTATTTAATTTTAGAGATTTAAGATACTAATTTTTTGATTAATTATAAAATAAAGACACATTATTTTATAAAAAGTCACTTATTTTGTTTGAGATACTTTTTTAGAATTAATTTCCAGTAATACAGCTCTTTAACGATGTGTAAACTACCAAGAACAGCGCTTTACTTTCAGTTTTACATTCATTTAATCAATTTTAATTTTTAGTTAGGCTTAATTGGAGTCTTACTTCTTCTAATTTTGAATTATCATGTCAAATACTATTTTTTAATTGATAAAAAAGTAGAACAGCGTTTCTATTTGGGTTAAAAGTTTAGAAATATTTTTTAGATGCTTAATTTAACCGCTTTCCGTTTATCTTTAAAAGTGTGATAAAAACAACTATTTTAAAAATGCACTAAATTTGTTTTACTAATAATTGTTTTTAGCTTCGCGATTTGCGTTAGCGATTGAACGGCCTGTTTGAGCTCTTTTTTAGTTGAATACGTTTAGGTTGCGCTTTTTTGCGCTTTAAGACAAGATTTATCAACGAAAAAAAGCGAGTAGTGAAAGCGCGCCTTTATGCTGAATGCTTTCAGTATAAAGGAACGCCATAATTATTTTATTTCATGTTATTATTTTAGTACTTTTGTGTAACTTCGGGGATGATTTCTTTCCTACGCTGAATTTTCGAAACTTTCGAAAGGATAAAGGTAGAACAGGAATGGTTATTTCATTATAAACATTTAAAACGAAAAAAAATGACTGTTTTAGACAAACTTACTTCGAAAGAAGCTATTGCATTAGAAGATAAACACGGTGCACACAACTACCACCCACTTCCTGTGGTGTTGAGTAGAGGAGAAGGCGTGCATGTTTGGGATGCAGAAGGAAAACAATATTATGATTTTTTATCGGCGTATTCTGCTGTAAATCAAGGACATTGCCATCCTAAAATTGTAGATGCTATGACGCATCAAGCAAAAACATTAAGCTTAACTTCAAGAGCATTTCATAACGATATGCTGGGTAAATACGAGAAATTTGCAACTGAACTTTTTGGTTTCGATAAGTTATTACCAATGAATACGGGTGCAGAAGCTGTAGAGACGGCTTTAAAAATTGCAAGAAAATGGGCTTATGAGGTTAAAGGGATTCCTGAAAATAAAGCAGACATAATTGTTTGTGAAAATAACTTTCACGGAAGAACAACCACTATTATCTCGTTTTCTAATGATGCTGTTGCTAGAAAAAACTTTGGTCCGTATACAAAAGGATTTATTAAAATAGAATATGATAACCTGCAAGCATTGCAAGAAACATTAGAAAGTAGCAATAATATTGCTGCATTCTTGGTAGAACCTATTCAGGGTGAAGCGGGTGTTTTTGTACCTTCTGAAGGATATTTAGCTGCGGCTAAAAAAATGTGTGCAGATCATAACGTATTGTTTATTGCAGATGAAGTACAAACCGGAATTGCAAGAACAGGTCGTCTATTAGCAACTTGTGGAAACTGTACGTGTCCAGAAAAAAATTGTTCTGGTACGCCAGAAGTAAAAGCAGATATTTTAATTTTAGGAAAAGCTTTAAGTGGGGGCGCATATCCTGTTTCTGCAGTTTTAGCCAATGACGCTATCATGAATGTAATTGGCCCTGGAAATCATGGTTCTACATTTGGCGGAAATCCTATTGCGGCGGCGGTTGCCATTGCTGCTTTAGAGGTTGTTGCAGATGAAAAATTAGCAATTAATGCTGATAAATTAGGTGTTATCTTTAGAGAGGAATTATCGGAATTTTGTAAAAACAATCATTTAGTTGAGTCGGTTAGAGGTAAAGGTTTATTAAATGCTATTTTAATTAACGATTCTGAAGACAGTTCTACGGCTTGGGATATTTGTATGAAGTTACGCGACAATGGTTTACTAGCGAAGCCTACTCATGGTAACATTATTCGTTTTGCACCACCTTTGGTAATGACCGAAGAGCAATTAAGAGAGTGTATTGCTATTATTACCAATACAATTACTGAATTTAGTAAATAACGTTATTTTACTTAAAAATGATGTAGCCACAAACTTGCTTGTTATTAGTAAGTTTGTGGCTTTTTTTTTATTATTTTTGAAGTTAAAAATTGTACACAATTATGGGAAATCCGATAACACAATTAGAGCAGATTACTTTAAACACAAAATCAAAAAGCTTTTTAAAAGAAATTTCTAGATGGACTTTTTTCTTTGCTATTTTAGGTTTTATTAGTATTGCTTTTTTATTGATCGGGGCCATTTTAATCGGAACACTTTATGCGCCAATGATAAATATGTTTGCGGGTCAACAAGGTTTACCTTCTATAGGTTTATCATTAGCAATTATTTATTTTATGTCGGCACTTCTTTATGTTTTTCCAGTTTGGTATTTATTTAAATTTTCTAGAAAAATGAAACTGGCGTTGGCAACAAAAAATGATGAAACTTTAACAGAGGCTTTTGAAATGCTAAAATCTCACTTTAAATTTATAGGGGTTTTGACTATTATTTTAATTTCTTTATACCTTCTATTAATTGTTTTTTCTTTGGTTGCCGGTTCTTTGATTTAGAGTGAATAATTGTATGAAATTATAAAAAAAATAAGCTGTCTATTGTTAGCTACCTGGCAAGTATTACGCATATAAAAGTTTTAAATAGTTTGTTTTTGTATCAGAATAGACAGCAAGGAAACTATAGAAATTGTACACTCTGAACATTCATGAGATTTTTGGGGAATTACTAATTGCGTGGACTTTAATTTTTTGAATGAGTCAAATGGATGTGTATACTAGTAGGTAAGTTTTTTTTGTTTAAAAATCATTAGTGTCCGATTAAAAATAGTAATAGTTCATAAAGTACTTTAAAATGGCTCTTCGCTAAAAACAATGGATTTGTTAAAAATGATTACATTTCAGGATGGAATTAAACGGTTTATCAGACTTATTAGGAATTAGTAACCCCTGGGTTTTAATGGATATTAAGACTCAACCCAAGAATAAAGTTATAGATGTATTTATCG
>NZ_VORR01000023.1 GCF_007997085.1 Polaribacter sp. IC066 | reverse complement strand
TGCAAACATACAACTACTTTTTACTTTATAAACTATCTTTTTTGAAGTTTTTTGTGTTTAATTCTTAAAGCATTCAAAATAGGCTCTTTATCACAGAAATGTTTTTTTGAAAACAATGCCTTTATTTGAAATAAGTGCCGAAATGCTTAATGCTGCTTTTTAGCATCGTCAAAATTAGTAAGAACTCTCTTAAAATAAACGGTGTTTTATCGTTCGGTTGCTCCGTTTTTATTGCGAAAAACTTTTGGAATGAAATAGTATTGGCCAATTGAAATTCTATTCTTCCTCACTAGCATCAAAGTATTGTTTTAAGCATATGGATACACGTAAAAAAACCGATCTTTATTAAACCAATTTTTTTGTTTTTGTTGAAAAGAAAACCCTTTTGTATTTTATTGCTCTCTTTTAAAATGCTAAAACTCATGTTAGGGATTGTAATGGCATCCTTTTTATGCTTAAAAATTAACGAAATTATTTTTGATAGCTTACAACTATGTGCTCTTAAATAGTGAACTTTAAATTAACAACGCATAAAAAGATATAATGGAAAGCCCGACCGCGCTTTTTTGCGCGGGAACACCTCATAGAAAAGCTTCATTTAATAAGTACATATATATAGTGTGTAAAAATTTGTTTTCTAATACCTTTGCATTCTAAAATAGAACTTATTAAATGATTAAAATTACTTTACCTGACGGAACAATTAAGGAGTTTGTTAAAAACAGCACTCCGATAGAAGTTGCAAGAAGCATTAGTGAAGGTTTCGCTAGAAATGTGATATCAGCAAATTTTAACGGTACCACCATTGAAACTACGACTCCACTTACTACAAACGGTTCGTTAATTTTATATACCTTTAATGATGATGGCGGTAAAAAAGCTTTTTGGCATTCTTCGGCGCACGTTTTAGCGGAGGCCATTTTAAGCTTTTATCCGAAAGCAAAATTAACCATTGGCCCTGCCATTGAGAATGGTTTCTATTATGATGTAGATCTAGCTGACGCTGTTATTTCTGATAAAGACTTCCCGGCCATTGAAAAGAAATTTATAGAAATTGCTCGCGGAAAACACGAGTTTTCTATTAGACCTGTTTCTAAAGCAGATGCTCTGTCTTTATATAAGGAAGAAAATAATGAATATAAAGTTGAGCTGATTGAAAATTTAACAGATGGTGAAATCACTTTTTGTGACCATAGCAATTTTACTGACTTATGTAGAGGAGGCCATATACCTAATACGGGAATTATAAAGGCTGTAAAAGTAACAAGTGTTGCGGGCGCATATTGGCGTGGTGACGAAAAAAACAATCAGTTGACCCGTGTTTACGGAATTAGCTTTCCGAAACAGAAATTATTGACTGAATATTTAGAATTATTAGAAGAAGCTAAAAAACGAGATCACAGAAAATTAGGAAAAGAACTAGAGTTATTTACATTTTCTCAAAAAGTTGGTGCTGGTTTGCCATTATGGTTGCCCAAAGGTGCTGCTTTGCGTTCTCGTTTAGAAGATTTCTTGAAAGCTGCGCAAAAAAAAGCAGGTTATGAAATGGTAATGACGCCTCATATTGGTCAGAAAGAACTTTATGTTACCTCTGGACATTATGAAAAATATGGTGCAGATAGTTTTCAGACAATAAAGACTCCCAAAATGGATGAAGAGTTTTTATTAAAGCCGATGAACTGTCCGCATCACTGTGAAATTTATAATTTTAAACCCTATTCTTATAAAGATTTACCAAAACGTTTTGCAGAGTTTGGTACCGTATATAGATACGAGCAAAGTGGAGAATTACATGGATTAACCCGTGTGAGAGGTTTTACACAAGATGACGCTCATATTTTCTGTACACCAGAACAATTAGATCAAGAATTTAAAGATGTAATTGATTTGGTTTTATATGTTTTTGGTTCTTTGGGTTTTGAAAATTTTACTGCACAGGTTTCTATTAGAGATAAAAGTAACCCAGATAAATATATTGGTGACGCAGAAACTTGGGAATTAGCAGAGAATGCAATTATTAGCGCCGCAACTGATAAAGGTTTAAATTTTGTGATTGAAGAAGGCGAAGCTGCCTTTTATGGACCAAAATTAGACTTTATGGTAAAGGATGCTTTAGGCAGAAGTTGGCAATTAGGAACCATTCAGGTTGATTATAATTTACCAAAACGTTTCGATTTAACGTATACAGGTTCTGATAATCAATCTCACAGACCCGTGATGATTCATAGAGCGCCATTTGGTTCTATGGAGCGTTTTATTGCGGTATTGCTAGAGCATACAGGTGGTAATTTCCCTTTATGGTTAACTCCTGATCAGGTTATCTTATTGCCAATCAGTGATAAATATCAGAATTATTCGAAAAAAGTTTTAGAATCGTTAGAAAATTCCGAAATTCGCGCTCTCGTAGATAACCGAAGTGAAAAAACTGGACGTAAAATACGAGATGCAGAAGTTAGCAAAATACCTTACATGGTAATTGTTGGTGAGAAAGAAGAAGAAAACGGAACCGTTTCTGTTAGAAAACATGGCGAAGGCGATTTAGGTACTTTTACACTAGAAGAATTTATATCACTAATTAAAGCCGAAGAAAGTAAAACATTGAAGAAATTTTAAGTAAATTTGAATTTCAGCATCGAAAGATAAGGTTGGTACAAAAACATAAGTTAAATTTAAAAATTATAAGTCATAGCAATTCGTAGAAGTAGGTCGAGAAGACCGTTGAGAGTAATCAAAGAAGATCAGCATAGGATTAATGAAAAAATAAAATATGTTGACGAAGTTCGTCTTGTGGGCGATAATGTAGAAGTTGGTGTATATCCTTTAGATAAAGCTAAAGAGTTAGCTACCGAGCAGGAATTAGATTTGGTAGAAATTTCTCCCAAAGCAAAACCTCCTGTGTGTAAAATAATTGATTACAAGAAATTCTTGTATGAACAAAAGAAACGTGAAAAGAGTTTAAAGTCTAAAGCGACGAAAGTTACCATTAAGGAAATTCGTTTTGGACCGCAAACAGATGAGCATGATTATGAATTTAAAAAGAAGCATGCTTTAAAATTTTTACAAGACGGTGCGAAATTAAAAGCATTTGTTTTCTTTAAAGGTCGTTCGATTATTTTTAAAGAGCAAGGACAAATTTTATTATTAAAATTAGCCCAAGAACTTGAGGAATACGGTAAAGTAGAACAGCTACCAAAATTAGAAGGTAAACGCATGATTATGTTTATTGCCCCTAAAAAATTGAAATAAAAAATAAGTTTAAAGGTAAAGAGTTATACCTATTTAAAGTGATGCTTTTTATAAGCTTGCTTTTATTTTTATTACTCTTTGTTTTTTAAAACTAACGATAATAAGCAAGTTAAAAACGAAGGAGAAATGCCTAAAATGAAAACAAAATCTAGTGCCAAAAAACGATTTAAAGTTACGGGTACTGGTAAAATCAAAAGAAAGCACGCGTTTAAAAGTCACATCTTAACAAAGAAGTCTAAAAAACGTAAATTAAGGTTAACCCATGATACTTTAGTACACAAGTCTGATGAGTCTAACATTAAGCAACAATTAAGATTGAAATAATCTTAACAAGGGAATTTAAGTATTAACCATGGAGTTTGGCTAAAAAAAAAAAGAGTTTTGAGTTACTAGTTTTCAGTAATAAGTTGAATATCAGCCCAAATACGAAAACAAAGAACAAAATAAATCGCCAACTACAAAAAACATTAAAATTATGCCAAGATCAGTAAATTCAGTAGCCTCAAGAAAAAGAAGAAAAAAAATCTTGAAGGCAGCAAAAGGTTACTTTGGACGTAGAAAAAACGTTTACACAGTAGCAAAAAATGCGGTTGAAAAAGGAATGCTATATGCATACCGTGACCGTAAAAACAATAAGAGAAACTTTCGTTCTTTATGGATTGTGCGTATTAACGCAGCAGCTCGTTTACACGGAATGTCTTACTCACAGTTTATGGGTAAAGTAAAAGCACACAAAATCGAATTAAACCGTAAGGTTTTAGCCGATTTAGCAATGAACAGCCCAGAAGCTTTTAAGGCAGTTGTAGAGAAAATTAAATAAATAATAATACTTGCTTATATTGAAAAACCCAAACGTAAAGTTTGGGTTTTTTTCATAAATTTACATTCTCAAAAAACACACACATGAAAGTTAATATATTTGCTTTACTCCTTATAACGATGTCTTTTGCTGGTTTTTCTCAAGAAGAAACACCCGAATCAAATTCAGTTGAAACTCAATTTGACGACATTTATAGAACTTCGACTACCTACCAAACCTACAAAGTAATTGGTAAAGATCGATATCAAATATTAAAGAAAAATGTTTTAGATTCTTTAAAAGATGCTAAAAGTTTAATTACTGAAAAAGAAAGTCTTTTAAAAATAGAGCGAGATAATATTAAGAAAACTAAAAATCTTTTAGCTAGAACCCAGCTAGATTTAGACACTGCAAATAAAAAAGAAAACTCAATTTCTTTATTTGGCACTCAATTAGACAAAACAACCTATAATCTTTTGCTCTGGAGTATTATAATTATCACCATTTTAGCCTTATTTTATTTTATCTTTAAATTCTCTCAAAGTAACATGCTTACTAAAGAAGCTCAAAACAACCTATTAGATGTTGAACAAGAGTTTGAACAACATAGAAAGAAATCTATTGAAAGAGAGCAAAAATTAAGAAGACAACTACAAGATGAAGTAAACAAATTAAGAAGTAGTTAATTTTTAAAAACGAACTCTTCGTATATTCTTTATCAATGTAAAAAATTAGTGCTAATTTTATAAAAAAAGTCAAGATAACATATTATTATTACCATTTTAATAATAATATGTTTCTATCGTTAAATGAATCTCATTTTTTAGTACATTAAATAGTATTTCCTTATCTTTTGATTCTGAAAAATAAACTAATTTAAATTACTTAAAATTTATGAAAACTCTTTTTTATACTAGAGAATTCCCCCCCTATGTTTACGGCGGTGCTGGTGTTCATGTAGAATATCTTGCAGCTGAATTATCTAAATTGATGGATGTTGAAGTTAGGTGCTTTGGCGATCAAGAATCAAAAGAAGGGAGTTTAAGTGTAAAAGGATTTCCTTACGACAATTCGGTTTTTGAAAATGCCGACGATCAATTAAAAGCTGTATTTAAAACTTTAAGTACAGGACTGCATATGAATGCAGATGTTATTGATGCAGATGTTATTCATTGCCACACTTGGTACGCACATTTTGCCGGAATCATGGCTAAACTTTGCTATGGAATTCCTCTTGTAATTACAACACATTCTTTAGAACCACTTCGCCCTTGGAAAAGAGAACAATTGGGTCGTGGTTATGACGCATCTTCTTGGATTGAAAAAACAGCTATTGAAATGGCAGATGCGCTAATAGCAGTATCTCAAGAAACCAAACAAGATGTTTTAAAACATTTTAATGTTGATGAAAAGAAAGTAAAAGTTATTTACAACGGCATCAATCTTCAACAATACATAACCACCCCAGCATCTAATACTTTAGATGACTATAAGATAGATAAAACAAAACCTTACGTACTTTTTGTTGGCAGAATAACCAGACAAAAAGGTATTATTCATTTGGTAAATGCTATACAATATATTGATTTAGATACTCAAATAGTGCTTTGTGCAGGTGCGCCAGATACCAAAGAAATTGGGTTAGAAATGGAAGTAGCTGTTCATGAAGTTCAAAAAACACGTAAAAATGTTATTTGGATTGATAAAATGGTTACCAAAGAAGAAATTATTCAGCTATATTCTCATGCGGATGTTTTTTGTTGCCCATCTATATATGAGCCATTCGGAATTATAAATATTGAAGCAATGGCCTGTGATACAGCGGTTGTTGCAAGTGCTGTTGGTGGTATAAAAGAAGTCGTTGTTCATGGCGAAACTGGTATCTTAGTTCCGGTAGCACAGCAAGAAACTGCTCCTTTTGAACCTGTACATCCAGATAAATTTGCTAGAGATTTAGCAGATGGTATTAATACCTTAATTAAAGATCCAGTTTTAAGAAAATCGATGGCAAAAAAAGGAAGAAAAAGAGTCGAAGATCATTTTGATTGGATTGCAATTGCAAAGCAAGTAGAAGAATTATATAAATCAGTAAAAAACTAATTAAATGATAAACGACAAAGCACTAGGAATTATTTTAGGAGGCGGCCAGGGGTCAAGATTATACCCACTAACCAAAGACAGGTCTAAACCTGCCGTGCCCATTGCTGGTAAATATAGATTGGTAGATATTCCTATTTCTAACTGTATTAATTCTGATATCAAAAGAATGTATGTTTTAACGCAATTTAATTCGGCTTCTTTAAATAAACATATTAAAAATACCTACCATTTTAGTTTTTTTAGTGATGCTTTTGTAGATGTATTAGCAGCAGAACAAACCATACAAAGTGACCAATGGTTTCAAGGAACTGCAGATGCTGTAAGACAGAGTATGCATCATTTTCTGCAAAATGACTTTGAATATGCTTTAATTCTTTCTGGTGACCAATTATACCAGATGGATTTTAATGATATGATTAAGAGACATGAAGAAAGTGGCGCAGAAATATCGATTGCAACCTATCCTGTTAATGCAAAAGATGCCACTTCATTTGGTTTATTAAAAACCAATGATCAAGATATAATTACTTCTTTTATTGAAAAACCAGCTGCAGAACTTTTACCAAATTGGACGTCTGATGTTGGTGATGAAATGAAAGCTCAAGGTAGAGACTATTTAGCCTCTATGGGTATTTATATTTTTAACAGAGATTTACTCATTAAGTTGATGAAAAACCCAGATACCAATGATTTTGGTAAAGAAATTATACCACAAGCAATTGGTAAACATAAAACATTAAGCTACCAATATGATGGTTATTGGACAGATATTGGTAATATAGATTCTTTCTTTGAGGCTAATTTAGGTCTTACAGATGATGTTCCTAAATTTAATTTATATGATAACAAAGGCATCTATACAAGAGCGAGAATTTTACCTACTTCAAAAATTTCTGGAACTATTTTAAACAAAGCTGTTATTGGTGATGGATGCATTATTCATGCAGAAAAAATAGAAAGATCTGTAATTGGTATTCGTTCTAGAATTGGTACCAACTCTTTAATTTCTAATACTTATATGATGGGTAATGATTCTTATGAATCTCTTGATTTTATCCATAAAAACAACGTAGATATTGTTATGGGAATTGGCAATAGATGTTACATTCATAATTGTATCGTTGATAAAAACTGTAGAATTGGAGACGATGTTAGAATTAATGGTGGCAGACATATAGATGATGTAGAAACAGATACTTATTTGGTTAAAGATGGTATTGTAGTTATTAAGAAAGATGCAACAATACCGAGAGGAACCAGTATTGGATAAATAAAAATATCTTACTTTATTAGTATAAAAATTAACGTAATAGAATGCAAAATCAAAGTAGAATTGTTATCGAAAATATTGCTCCACAATTAAACCAAGGAACAGTATCTATAAAACGTATTGTAGACGAAATTGTGCATGTAACCGCAGATGTTTTGGTTGATGGTCATGATGTACTGCAAGCAAGTTTACATTACAAACACGAATCAGAAAAATCTTGGTCAGAAACACGCATGCATCCAACTTCTAATGACGGATATATGGCGAGCTTTCAAACTACCAAGCAAGGTTCTTATTCTTATAAAATAGAAGGTTGGGTAGATTATGCTTTAAACTGGCAACACGGAATTGGCCGAAAAATTGATGATTACCAGCATGTAAATTCAGAATTATTAGAAGGCGCAGAACTTTTATCGACCTTATTAGACAGGGTTCATACAGAAGAAAAAGAGTATTTAGCTCATCTTATTCTTATTTTTAAAGATAAAGAAAAGTATGCCGAAGCAGTAAAAGAAGCTGTTTCAGAAAAACTTACCAGCATCCTTAAAAATAACCCAGAGAAATTATTAACTCAAACTTCAGCAGACTATAAAGTATATGTAGATAGGTTAAAGGCGAGATTTTCTACTTGGTATGAATTCTTTCCGCGTTCTGCATCAGAACAAGAGGGCAAACATGGTACGTTTAATGACTGCCATAGATTATTACCAAGAATTGCCCAAATGGGATTCGATACTTTATACTTCCCTCCTATTCATCCTATTGGTGAAGTAAACAGAAAGGGCAAAAATAATACGACAGTTGCCCAAGATGGCGATGTGGGCTCAACTTGGGGAATTGGCTCTAAACATGGCGGTCATAAAGACATTCATCCAGAATTGGGTTCTTTAAACGACTTTAAACATCTTGTTGCAACAGCAAAAGAATTAGGGATTGAAGTTGCTATGGATTATGCGTTGCAAGCTGCTCCAGACCATCCTTGGGTAAAAGAACATCCGGATTGGTTTAAATGGAGACCCGATGGAACGGTACAATATGCAGAAAATCCGCCAAAAAAATACCAAGATATTTTACCTATTTACTGGGAATCTGAAGATTATAAAAATCTTTGGCAAGAGTGTTTAGATACTTTTTTATATTGGATTGATTGCGGAATTAATGTTTTTAGAGTAGATAATCCGCATACAAAACCCTACTATTTTTGGGGTTGGGTAATCGCTGAAATAAAAAGACAACATCCTGATGTTTTATTTTTAGCAGAAGCATTTACCAGACCAAAAATAATGCATCAACTAGCAAAACAGGGCTACACACAATCGTATACCTATTTTACTTGGCGAGATTCTAAACATGAATTAATTGAATACATGAATGAATTGACTCAAACCAATCAAAAAGAATATATGCGACCTAATTTCTGGCCAAACACACCAGATATTAATCCGTATCATTTACAAGGCGCACCTGAAAGTAAATACCTACAACGATATGCTTTAGCAGCAACATTAAGTTCTAATATAGGAATTTATGGTCCTGTTTTTGAGCAAATGATCGATACACCCATTGCCGGTAAGGAAGAATATTACATGTCAGAAAAGTTTCAGTTATGCAATTATGACTGGTTTAAAGAAAACAAAGTTACCTTTCTAATAAGTAGAATCAATCAAATTAGAAAAGAAAACGAGTCGTATCAACAAACCAATAATATTCGCTTTTTAGAAACTGGCAACGAAAAATTAATCGCTTTTTATAAATGGAATGATGATCGATCTAATGAAACCTTAACAGTAATTAGTTTAGATTCTTATCACTCACAAGCGGGTTCTGTTCAAGTACCCTTAAATGAATTAAGAGTTGCCCACGGTCATAAAGTAGAAGTTGTAGATTTAATTACAAAAAATTCTTATAACTGGTATAATGAGTGGAATTATGTAGAATTACATGCTACTTTACCGTTCCATATTTTTAAAATTAATAAATAATGACAACCAAAACATTTACAAATTCTGATGCTGTTATCTTCTCATCCAATAAAAAATGGGAAGAATTAATAGACGATAAAGTGTTTGTAAATGTATTATTGTCTGATGTTTTAGAAAAATATATTCAAAAACAACGCTGGTTTGCAGGCAAATCTAGCCAACTAAAGTATATCGAATTAAGCGAGTATTTTAAAATTCAGCAAGATGGCGAAATCTACTTTGGCTTACTTCTAGAAGTAAACTTTAAAGAAGCTTTTTATCACCATTACTTTATACCCATTGCATTTACTTCTGATGCTAGTATTACTCCAGAAAGTAAAATTCTTTCAATTTCCTTGAACAACCAAAAAGGATTTATTGTAGACGCAATTTATTTAGCATCTTTTAGAAAAGTAGTTTACGACAGAATTAGTACAGCTTTGCCCGTTGATAAAACGCCTGTTCAATATCATAAAACAGAAAGTTTTAACTTTCCTTTGTATGAATCTTCAAAATTTATAGGCGTAGAACAAAGCAATACCTCCATTATTTATAATGATGCTTTTATTCTCAAATTTTTTAGAAGAATTTATGCTGATAAAAATCCAGATTATGAAATGAGTCGTTTTTTATCAGATAAAACAGCCTTTAAAAACACGCCTCCTTATTTAGGTAGTATTAATATTATTGATTCAGACAACATCAACATTACGATTGGTTTAATGCAAAAGTTAGTACCTAATAACGGTGATGCTTGGGAATATTTTTTAAAAGAAATTCATAAAATATTTTTAAATATTGATTTAAAAAAAATTTCTCTTAAAGATTTACCTGACGTAGAAATGTTTGAACGCTTAAAAATTGAAGAAATTTCTCCTCAAATTATCGATTGGGTGGGACTTCATTTATTGAATAAAGTAAAACTACTCGCTAAAAGAACTGCAGAAATGCATGCGGCTTTGGGTTCTGAATTTGCCGAAACTTCTTTTACACCCACTCGGTTTAATGGCGATTATTCCGTTTGGTTAAAAAATAGATTAACGTATCAGTTTCAAAATAGATTAAGCCTCGCAGAAAATAATTTGCATACATTAGAGGGATACTCTTTACAGTTGGCAAAAGAGTTTTTAGAACAAAAAAATGAGATTAGAAAACGCTTGGTAAATTTTGATTGGACAAAATTTAAAGGAGAAAGAATCCGAATTCATGGGGATTATCATCTGGGACAAATTTTGGTGCAAGATGACGATTTTTGTATTTTAGATTTTGAAGGCGAACCAGAAAGTAGTATTCGTGATCGTAAAGTAAAACAGCCACCGCTAAAAGATGTTGCCGGTTTGTTTAGATCTTTTCATTACGCAATTTATGCTACTATTTTTAATCATCAAAAAGAATACGAAAAAAATCAAGAAGCGGTATTCGATTACGGCGAACTCCTCTATAAATACATGATTGCCGTTTTTATGGAAACCTATGTAGAAACTACCAAAAATGCAAACCTACATATTGGCTATAGAAACGAAAGAATATTTTTATTGAAATATTGCTTATTAGAAAAAGCAATTTACGAGTTAGGATACGAACTTAATTCAAGACCTAAATGGACAATCATTCCATTAAAAGGCATTGCAAACATTATGAATTCATAAAATTATGGCACAAACACAAGCACACACGCTCTTTACAGAGTTTGATATTAATTTATTTAAAGCTGGCAAACATTATCGATTATACGAAAAATTTGGCTCGCATATTACAACCGTAAACGGTATTGCAGGAACTTATTTTTCAGTTTGGGCTCCTGGTGCAAAATCGGTTTCTGTTATTGGAGATTTTAATTTTTGGATAGAAGGAGAACATCACTTAAATGTGCGTTGGGATGGCAGCGGAATTTGGGAAGGTTTTATTCCAGCAGTTGCTAAAGGTGCTATTTACAAATATAAAATACGCAGTTCTAATAGTGATATTACTACTGAAAAAGCTGATCCTTTTGCAAGAAGATGTGAACATCCACCAAAAACAGCTTCGCAAGTTTGGGAAGATAATTACCAGTGGAAAGATAAAAAATGGATGAAAAATAGAAAGAAGCATAATGCGTTAGATGCGCCTTTTTCTGTTTATGAAGTTCATTTAGGTTCTTGGAAAAAACAAACCGAAGAAAATAGGTTTTTAAGCTATTATGAATTGGCAGACGAACTGGTGAATTATGTAGCCGATATGAATTTTACACATGTAGAGTTTATGCCCATCATGGAGTATCCGTATGACCCAAGTTGGGGATATCAATTAACCGGTTATTTTGCACCCACATCTCGTTTTGGGTATCCTGATGAATTCAAATTTTTGGTTGATAAATTTCACGAAGCAGGTATTGGCGTATTACTAGATTGGGTTCCTTCGCATTTCCCGTCAGACGATCATGGTTTAGGGTTCTTTGATGGTTCACATTTATATGAACATCCAGATAGAAGAAAAGGCTACCATCAAGACTGGAAAAGTTTAATTTTTAATTATGGCAGAAATGAAATTAAAGCATTTTTAATTAGTAACGCTATCTTTTGGTTAGACCAATACCATGCAGATGGTTTAAGAGTAGATGCCGTTGCATCGATGTTATTTTTAGATTATTCTAGAGAAGAAGGTGAATGGGAACCAAATATGTTTGGTAGTAACGAATATTTAGAAGCCATCGATTTTATTAAAGAAATGAATGCTGCTGTTTATGAGTCGTTTCCTGATGTGCAAACCATTGCAGAAGAATCTACTTCTTTTCCGAAAGTTTCTAAACCAATCTATGATGGTGGTTTAGGTTTTGGTATGAAATGGATGATGGGCTGGATGCACGACACTTTGGGTTATTTTGCAAAAGACCCCATGTATAGAAAACATCATCAAAACGATTTAACATTTAGTTTAAACTATGCGTTTACAGAAAACTTTATGCTGCCGTTATCTCATGATGAAGTGGTGTATGGTAAAAAATCTATCGTTGCTAAAATGCCTGGTGATGAATGGCAAAAATTCGGAAACTTAAGACTTCTGTATAGTTTGATGTACACGCATCCAGGAACAAAATTACTATTTCAAGGTGGCGAATTTGGGCAAACTTCTGAATGGGATTTTGACGGAAGTTTAGATTGGCATTTATTAGCCTACGATTATCATAAGGGCGCACAAAGTTTAGTAAGAGACTTAAATAAATTATATAAAGGTGAACCTGCGCTGCATCAAAAGCAATTTTCTCATGAAGGTTTTGAGTGGATAGATCATGGAGATCACCAAAACTCGGTAATGACCTATATTAGAAAAGGAGAACATGAAAAAGAGAATATAATTGTTATTTTAAACCTTACACCAGTTCCTAGAAATGAGTATAGAATAGGGCTGCCTAAAGCGGGTTCTTTAAAAGAAATATTTAACAGCGATAGCAAGCAATATAATGGCACAGGCGGTTTTACGAATAAAAACTTAAAATCAGATACAAAGGTATGGAACAATAGAGAACACTCAATTGAACTAAACTTGCCACCTTTAGGCATGTTAGCCTTTAAATTCAAATAAAAAATGCGCTCTTTTGTTATGGTATTCCTAAAAAAAGAGTGTGTTTTTTTTACACTTTATAAAAAAAGACTTTCAATTTATGGCTTTCCAAATTCTTTATAGATGCATAAAAATGAACGTATTTATCAATTAATTATACATAAATAAGCAATACTTTTACCCAATATTAAGACTATTACCGAATTGTAAAGAAAATTTTAAAATTGATTTTTTAGGATTTCTTTACAGTTTTCATAAGCAAAAAATCAAACAAATCATGATTGTTAATACAGAGTTAGAACAAAAAGGAAATTTATTTCCTTCAGAAATAATAGATTATAAGAAAGATGTAGATACCCTATATTTTACTACCAAAAACAATGTTGTTTTACAAGTTACCGTTGTTAGAGATAGTGTTATTAGATTTAGGTATGCTACGTCTGGTAAATTTGAAAAAGATTTTTCTTATGGTGTAACGATACACGCATCACGAGGTTATAATTTTTTAGATGTCAGTGAAGACAAAACACATTATAGTATAAAAACGTCTAAACTAATTTGTAAAGTAGAAAAATTAAGCTTGCAAGTAAGCTTATACGATGCCATCGATTTAAAGCTAATTAATCAAGATGAGATTGGTTTTCATTGGGAAGAAAGTTACGAATATGGTGGCGATATTGTAAAAATGAGTAAAACTTGCCAAAAATCTGAAAGTTTTTACGGTTTAGGCGATAAACCTGTAGAAGTGAACTTAAAAGGAAAACGCTTTGAAAACTGGGCAACAGATTCTTACGCGTTTGGTAAAAATACAGATCCTATTTATAAAGCCATTCCGTTTTATACAGCAATTCAAGATAACAAAGCATACGGTATTTTCTTTGACAATACTTTTAAAACACATTTCGATTTTGCACATGAAAGAAGAAATGTAACTAGTTTCTGGGCACAAGGAGGCGAAATGAATTACTATTTCATTTACGGTCCGCAAATGGAAGACGTTGTAAAAAACTATACAGATTTAACGGGGAAGCCTCATGCTTTACCTCCTTTATGGGCTTTGGGGTTTCATCAATGTAAATGGAGTTATTACCCAGAAAGCAATGTAAAAGAAATTACAAAAACCTTTAGAGACTTACAAATTCCTTGTGATGCTATCTATTTAGATATAGATTACATGGATGGTTTCCGTTGTTTTACTTGGGATAAAAAATACTTTCCTGACCCAAAAAGGATGGTAAAAGAATTAGAAGATGATGGTTTTAAAACGGTTGTAATTATAGATCCAGGAATTAAAATAGATTTAGAATACGATGTTTTTAAAGAAGGTTTAGAGAAAGATTATTTCTGTAAACGTGCAGATGGTCCTTATATGAAAGGTAAAGTTTGGCCTGGAGAATGTTATTTTCCTGATTATACAAAACCAGAAGTTAGAGAGTGGTGGTCTGGTTTGTTTCAAGAATTAATAGAAGATATTGGCGTAAAAGGTGTTTGGAATGATATGAATGAGCCTGCGGTGATGGATGTTCCTAACAAAACTTTTCCGGATGATGTTCGTCATGATTATGATGGAAATCCTTGTTCACACAGAAAAGCACACAATATTTACGGAACGCAAATGGCGCGTGCCACCTACCATGGTTTAAAGAAATATGCATATCCAAAAAGACCTTTTGTAATTACAAGATCTGCTTATTCTGGCGCACAACGTTATACCTCTACTTGGATGGGAGACAATGTTGCCACTTGGGAACATTTAGCCATAGCAAATAACCAAGCACAAAGAATGGCCATGTCTGGTTTCTCTTTTGCAGGATCTGATATTGGTGGCTTTGCAGAGCAACCTCAAGGAGAACTTTTTGCAAGGTGGATTCAATTAGGCGTTTTTCATGCTTTTTGTAGAGTTCATTCTTCTGGAGATCACGGAAATCAAGAACCCTGGGTTTTTGGTGAAGAAATTACCGATATTGTTAGAAAGTTTGTAGAAATTAGATACCAACTTTTACCGTATTTATACACTGCTTTTTGGAATCATATCGATAAAGGAACGCCAATTTTAAAGTCTTTGGTCTTATTTGATCAAGAAGATGTACATACACATTATAGAAGTGACGAATTTATTTATGGTGAACACCTTTTAATTTGTCCTATTCTAGAGCCAAACGCTAAAGGAAGAAGAATGTATGTTCCTAGAGGTAATTGGTATAATTTCTGGACTGATGAAATTGTACAAGGCGGAAAAGAAATGTGGGTAGATGCAGATTTAGATAGCATGCCAATCTTTGTAAAAGAAGGTGCTGTAATTCCTAAATATCCTGTGCAACAATATGTAGACCAAAAGAAGTTTGATGAAGTTACTTTAGATGTTTATTACAAACTTGGTAAAGAAAAATCTCAATTATATGATGATGCTCACGATGGATATGATTATAAGAAAGGAAGATATAGTTTACGTAATTTTAAATTAACTGGAAAAAAGAAAGAATTTATTTTGCAGCAATTTAAAGAAGGTACATTCGATGCAGCCTACAGTAAATTTAATATTGTTTTGCACAATTTACCTTTTACGATTACTTCTGTGCAAATAGACAACGTAGAAGTAGAAATAAATCAATCTGAAACGAGTACATCTCAATCTATCACTGTAAATAAAGAATTTACAGAATTGCATTTATTTGGTAAATAATCAGCTTTATGTATTAAAAGTTTTAGAGACGTCTCCTTGTAAACAGGGAGGCGTCTCCCTGTTTACAAGGAAACGTAAATATCATGGTAAACAGGGATTATGTAGTATTAAAATGTAGTGTAGCTTTGTTATATAATTATTAATCCCCCAATAATTTAATTGTTTTTAGAATTGTATTTTAATTATTTGATTTAAAAAGAAGCAACTTATAGTTCCCTAAACTAGGGTTGCTTTTTTTTCGGTTTACAATTGCCTCCACAAAAATTATCATTTATTTGGTACTCTTTGTATTTTAAAAATCCGATTTTAATTTTCGTCTCTTAATAATTTTAATGCCTTTTGGTAGCTATCAATTCATCAAAAGTTTTCTAAAGATCACCTTTCATCATATATAGATTTTGTCACGACGAACTAATACCAATTTAGTTTTATAGTGACGTGCAACTAAATTGAATTATTTTTTGATTAATTGAAATGAAAAGTAATTAGCATAGCATCGTTACGGTAATTATTTTTGATGAAGGGTAAGCGAAAAAGAAACGATTTATTACGGCATTATTAGCCTAATTTGGTATAAATTATAGTATCAGAACAATCTCTATTCTTAAGCATCCTTAAAATTGCTCTAACCCTTTACATCTATAGCTGCCAAAAAGCAACCAAGCTTACACTATCTTCTATATTCTTCTAAAATTAATAGTGTTTTACAGCCTTCATCTTTTAGACTTACGTCTACTCAAAATAATAAAGTAAAAAGTAAATCAATCTAAAATACGTTAACCTCTGCCAAAACTTAAAAAAACTAGTTACAGAGCCACATTTGGTTCATAAATAAAAACCTTTATTTATTAAATTTTTAGAGGCGTCTCCCTGTTTACATGGAGGTGTCTCCTTGTTTACATGGAGAGGCAAATATCATGGTAAACAGGGATTGTGTACTTCTAAAATGTAGTGTAAATTTGTATTATAATTATGTACCCCCAGTAATTATGCTTTGAAAAAGAAGCGACCTCTAGTTCTAGAACTATGGTCGCTTTTTTTTTATTTTAAAATATGATTGTCAGATAAAAGACTCAAGAGTGCTCCGCTTCTAGAACCGAGAAGCAATACTTGATCCTAACTATCTGACAAAAACACATAATTTGAAATAAAACCATTTACTTTATCCTTATGAAGTTATTTTCAAAAAAGTAAGGTATCTTTAAAAAATTCGTTGAACCCTTTATTTCAGCAAGGTTTATTAAACTCATAAATATTTTTAATCAGGCATTAATGATTTTAAAATTTTACCCATAAAAAAACCTCAATACAAGTTTTGAGGTTTTTTTATGGGTAAAGACAAGAACTTAAATTCCGTCTGCTAATGACTTTAATTTTTCTGTATTTTCTGCTAGCATCAATTCGTCAATAATTCTCTGAATATCACCATTTACAATATTAGGTAAATCATATAATGATAATCCAATTCTATGGTCTGTAACTCTTCCTTGTGCATAATTATACGTTCTAATCTTTGCACTTCTATCTCCTGAAGAAACCATAGAACCACGCTTTAAAGCGTCTTCTGCATTTTTCTTTGCTAACTCCATATCATATAAACGAGAACGCAATACTTTAAAAGCTTTCTCTTTATTTTTATGCTGACTTTTCTGATCTTGACACTGCGCAACCAATCCGGTTGGTGTGTGTGTTAAGCGAACTGCAGAATACGTTGTATTTACAGACTGACCTCCTGGTCCTGAAGAACAGAAAAAATCAATTCTTACGTCTTTCGGATTTATTTCTACATCAAACTCTTCTGCTTCCGGAAAAACCATACAAGTTGCTGCAGATGTATGCACACGTCCTTGTGTTTCTGTTTGCGGTACTCTTTGTACACGATGCACACCGGCTTCAAACTTCAAAGTTCCGTAAACATCCGCTCCATTTACTTCAAACTGAATTTCTTTAAAACCACCATTTGTTCCTTCAGAATAATCTACTGTAGAAACTTTCCAACCTCTACTCTCACAATATTTAGAATACATTCTAAACAAATCTCCTGCAAAAATACTTGCTTCATCTCCTCCGGTTCCTGCCCGTAATTCTACCACGGCATTTTTAGAATCTTCTGGATCTGTTGGTATTAATAAAAACTTAATTTCATTTTCTAGTTCTGGAATTCTATTGTTGGCCTCATCGATTTCCATCTTTGCCATCTCGTTCATTTCTGCATCCGAGCCATCTGCAAGAATTTCTTTTGCCTCTTCTATATTGTTTATTAAAGTTTGATATTCATCGCCCTTTCTAACAACCTTGCCTAAATCTTTGTACTCCTTCATCAGTTGCGCATAACGCTTCTGATCCATGATAATTTCTGGTTGAATAATTAAATCAGAAACTTCATCATAACGTTGCTTAACAATTCTTAATTTATCTAACATTTTCTACGCATTTCTTGGTTTGCGAATTTACAAATTTTATGGGTATATTTATAAAAACATTCTTTTTTATGAGAGCGGCACTTTTAGTATGTTGTTTTATATTTTTCTTGTCTTGCCAAAACGAAAAAAATAAAACTCAAAAACCTTCTTTTTTAATTGGACATTGGATGCGTTTAGATGACAAACCTGAAAATAAAACCTTTGAAACGTGGAACTCCAATTTTAAGGGTTTAAGCTACACAAAGCAAGGAACCAAAACTAATATTAAAGAAATATTGAGTATTGTTTCTATAAATGACACCTTACATCTAACCGTAGAAAGGGCTAATGAAGAACCAACTTTATTTAAGTTTATACAACAAACAGCAACTTCTTTTGTTTGTGTAAATGCGGAAAACGAATTCCCGAAAAAAATAAAATACTCTCTAGAAGATGAACAATTAAAAGCTATTATTTCTGCAGATGCTTTTAGAATTGATTTTGTTTTTGAGAAATTACCACTACTTCAATAGTAACATCATACCCGATAAAAAAAGTAACGCTAAAACACCTCTTTTTAAAACGACCTCGTTTAATTTAGCGTATGCTTTTTTTCCTAAATAAATAGCTACTATAAAAAACGGCATTATATACAATGAATAGTATACTTGGTTCATATTTAAAATACCCGCTGTATAAAGCGAAGGAATTCTAATAGCCGTTATTAAGCCCAATATGCCAAACATTGTTGCCCTAAAACTTTTCATTGTTACCGCTGAATTCTTAACAACTATAACATATAAAGGACCGCCTGTTGAAAATAAACCTGAAAAAAAACCACCTGCAAGTCCAAATAAAAACTCGAGTTTAGGCTGTTTAAATACTTTATCTTTTGCGTAAACGCTATACATAACATACGCTAAAATAAAAACACCCAAACCCTTTTTTAAAAACATGGGTTTGCCATGTGCTAAAACCCAGGTACCTAAACCTACTCCTAAAATTGTAGCTAAAGTTAGTTTTAAAATAATTTTTCTATCGATATGTTTCCATTCTTGCGCAATTAAATAAACACTCGAAAAAAAATAAAATATAGAAATATAAGCGATGGCATCTTGCAAACCCAAAACAAGGAGCAAAATAGGCAAAGCGATTAAAGCGCCTGCAAAACCGCTTAACGTTTGAATAAAAAAACCTGCAAAAATACCCAAACCCACAACTAATAAAATCATCAAACTCATTCTTACTCCTATTTACGTTTCTATACGCGTCAAAATTACCCATTGCTTTACGATTTATAAAATTGATTCCGTGAAGTAAGTGGATTTATTATATTAAAAAAATGTATTTTTACAATAAAAATAATTGAATCAATGGTAGATGGAATAGATCACAAAATAATCAATGAATTAAAACAAAATTCTAGGGCTTCTTTTGCTGATATTGGCAGAAAAATACACCTTTCACCATCTTCGGTAAGAGAGCGTATTCAAAAATTAGAAGATGCTAAAATTATTAAGGCCTATTCATTGCACGTAGATTATGCTAAATTAGGTTTTGCACTAGAGGTAATTATTATTTTGAAATTGTTTAGCGGAAAAATTAAGTTATTTATTGCAGATGTGAATCAGTATTCAGAAATAAAGGAAGCCTACAGAATAACAGGCTCGCAAAATATACACATTCGAGCTGTTTTAAAAGACCAATTGCATTTGCAACAATTTATAGATAAATTGATAGAGTATGGAGATACGATGACCCACCTTATTTTATCAGAAATAAAAAAAGACAAAACTTTATAGTTTGCTTTAAATAAAAATGGTGAATAAAATAGCAGTTTATAAAATTACCAATCCTTTATTTTACATCAATCTAAAAAAAGAACTTCCTGCTTCGGAATTGTAAAATAAAAAGTAGTTCCTATTCCTTCCTCGCTTTCTAACCAGATAACACCTTTATAAAATTGGATAATTTTTTTCACAATAGAAAGCCCGATTCCTGACGAAGAACTAATACTTTCTAATTTGGTAAAAACCTTAAAGATCTTTTCAAAATAGTCTGAATGAATCCCTATTCCGTTATCTTTTATAAAGAACTCAAAATATTCTCCTTTTTCAGAGGCACCAATTTCAATGACACCTTCTTCTTTATCACTATACTTAATAGCATTTTGAATTAAATTCTGAAAAACTTGTTTAAATTTCAACGCATTTCCGAACAAAACGGGTAAGTTTTCTTGAACCGTAATTTTTATATGAAAAGGAATTAAAATCGTTTTTAAAACCTCCTCCATCATTGCATTCAAATCGTTTTCTCTGTCTTTTGATTCTAACCTGTCTACGGTTGAGTAATCAAGAATTCCTTTTATCAAAAAATCCATTTTTTCAACATTAAATAATACTTGGTCTAAAGGTGCTAAAAGGCTTTCTCCCATTGCCTCTTTATTGTCATCGATAAACCAATTAATTAGCGTGTGAATATTTACTAATGGTGCTTTTAAATCGTGAGATACAACTTGAGCATATTCATTTAACTCTTCATTTTGAAGCGATAAATCTCTTAATAATTCTTCTTTTTTCTGTTCTTGTTGTTTTATTCGTTCTTCATGTTCTTTTCTTTGAATAACATTTACAAACATATTTGCAAAGACAAAAAGAATATCTTTTTCATTTTTAGTGTATTTGTGAATTTTTTTAACGGAATCAAAACCAATAAAGCCAATTAATTCGTTGTTTTTTATTTTTGGTATGGTCATTAAGCTTTGAATTCCTTGCGCTTCTAAAATAGCCCGCAAACCAAACTCACCACCCTCGGGCAAAAGACTTACATCTTCGCAATAAAAAGCCTTCCCATTTTTATGAGCATCTAGCCATTGCGTAACAAAACCATCTAAATTTAAATGTTGTAAACTATCTATTTCTGGCTGTATACCTTCGGCACACCATTCAAAGGTGTTGCTCGTGGTATAATTTATAAAATCATAAGAAAAAATATAACTTCTGTCTGCTTTTACGAATTCGCCTACCTGTTTTAGAGACTTTTGAACAAGTTCATCAATATCTGATAAATCTGCATTGATAAATGTTGTAGAAATACTAATTAATAAATCTTGTAAACGCAGCTGCTGTTTAATGATTTCATCTTTTTCCATATGTTTAAAATTTAGGTCAGAGACCAAAGGGGGGTTTTGTTAAAAGATTATAATAATTCTTTTAATAAAAGGTTTAAACAGGTTTAATTTTAACACGCAAACACTTTTTTAAGCTCTAAAGATATGATAAAACTATTTAAATTAATTTACTTTTTTAAAAATTGCTATTGATCAGAAATATTTTAGAAATCTAATTATTATTCTAAACCATAGCAACAAAACGCTTTGCTATTAGAACCTACCTGCCGGCAAACAAAGAAACTAAACTAGATTATAACTACTTTTAAATCAGTTAAACAAAGCACTAATTTTTTATTTTTAAATTAATGCTAAAAACAAATGAAATCTCTAACTTTTAAAACGATTTATGAACCTAAACTATTTTTAATCAGACACCACTAAAATATACTGTTTCTTATAATTTTCTGTCTCCTTTAAAAAAAATATCTTTTTTTAAAGCGATAGCATCTGAAGATATCGTTAAAAAATATTACGTGTATTTAAAAATTCAGAGCCCTGTTCGTTAAGTAGTTTCTCTTTTTTTCTAAATTAATATTCAAATACGCCAAACTCACTTTTAATCGTTAGCTTCTTATCCTTTTTTAAATGCGCCTCTAACGCCTCTACCCTCCCAACAATTTTGGCAGCCACATTAAAAGATTTAGAAATGGCAATAATAGCTGCTGCAACTTCTGGAGAAACATAAATTTCCATTCTATGTCCGCAATTAAAAACTTGATACATTTCTTTCCAGTCTGTATTTGATTGTTCTTGTATCAGTTTAAATAATGGCGGAATTGGAAACATATTATCTTTTACAATATGTAAATTGTCTATAAAATGTAAAATTTTAGTTTGAGCGCCGCCAGAGCAATGAATCATTCCGTGAATTGTGTCTGAAGTATATTTCGATAAAATTTCTTTTATAATTGGTGCATAGGTTCTTGTTGGTGATAACACTAGTTTACCGGCATCAATAGGAGAATTCTCTACTTTATCAGTCAGTTTTGTAGTGCCTGCATACACTAATTCTTCAGGAACAGCGGCATCAAAACTTTCTGGATATTTTTCTGCTAAATATTTATGAAACACATCATGTCTTGCAGATGTTAATCCGTTAGAACCCATTCCGCCGTTATATTCAGTTTCATAGGTTGCTTGTCCAAAAGACTCTAAACCAACAATTACATCGCCAGGTTTTATGTTTGCATTATCAATCACTTCAGAGCGTTTCATTCTTGCAGTTACGGTAGAATCTACAATAATAGTTCTTACCAAATCGCCAACATCTGCAGTTTCGCCTCCTGTAGAATGAATGGTAACACCAAAACCTTTTAAATCTGCGATAATTTCTTCTGTCCCGTTTATAATTGCAGATAACACTTCGCCAGGAATTTTACTTTTATTTCTACCAATAGTAGAGGATAACATAATATTATTGGTTGCGCCAACACATAATAAATCGTCAATATTCATTATTAAAGCGTCTTGTGCAATGCCTTTCCACACAGAAATATCGCCAGTTTCTCTCCAATACATATACGCTAAAGAAGACTTTGTTCCTGCACCATCTGCGTGCATAATCAAACAATAATCAGCATCATTTGTTAAATAATCTGGTACAATTTTACAAAATGCTTTTGGAAATAAACCTTTGTCTATATTTTTAATGGCATTATGAACATCTTCTTTAGATGCCGAAACGCCTCTTTGTGCGTATCTTTTAGAAACTTCTTGACTCATGTTGTTGTGTTGTCTGGCAAATTTAGGCTTTTGATTAAAAAAAACAGTAGAAAACAAAATGAATTTGTTTGAAGGAAACCTGACCACACAGAAACAAACATCTTCTTGTACTTTTAAATGCACTAAATCATGGGCAGTCAGCGGAAAAAAATTTATTTTTAGTTTGATGAAAGTCAGTATTTTAAAAATTTTCTCTTGACCACCGATGCATCGCGTAAGGGGAATTCTATCGCTTAAAAGACCTCACCGGCTTTTGATACTGAATCGAGTTCAGCACAAGAGCCGGTGAGGTCTAAAAATTCTATAACTTCTTTTGATGTACTTTCTTTGTAAGCTTGCCATATGCGTTAGGGATTGAAACGGCATCCTTTTTTGTTTTTCACAAAAAAGATACAGTGAAAAGCCCGTTAAAACGCCCATATTTCGAAAAACTCAGTATTCACTGTTATTTACCTCGTAAACAACAACTCCCTATACTTTGTTAATGGCCACAAATTATCATCGACCAGGGTTTCTAGTTTATCGCAATGATATCTAATTTCCTCAAAAAACGGTTTTACTTTATCGCAATAACACTGTGCTGCTTTTAAGCCGATCAGTTTGTTTGCTTTTCTGCGTTCACCGATCATTTTTAATGTTAGCGCATTTATTTCGGTAATATGATTAGAAATTACCATGATAAATTCTATCTGCTCTTTTGCAATACTTTTATATTCCTCGCCAAAAATTTCTTTTAAATTCTTGGTATTTTCTAGTAATGTATTTTGATAAATAATAGCGGTAGGCACTACATGATTTCTTGCAATATCGCCTAAAACTCTGCTTTCTATTTGAATTCGCTTGGTATATTCTTCTAAATCAATCTCATAGCGAGCCTCTAACTCAATCTTATTCATCACATCCATTTCCTCAAACAAATCAATAGTTTTTTTAGAAACTTTTACTTTAAGTGCCTCGGGAGTTTCTTTGTTATTGCTTAAACCTCTCTTTTTTGCTTCCTTTTCCCAAGAGCCGCCATAACCATCACCTTCAAAACGAATTTTTTTAGAGTCTTTAATATACTCTCTTAATACATTAAAAATAGCTTCGTCTTTTTTAAGATTTTTATCGTCGACCAAAGCATCTACTTCAATCTTAAATTCCTTTAATTGTTTGGCAACAATCGTATTTAAAACGGTCATTGGCTTTGCACAATTGGCCCAAGAGCCCACCGCTCTGAACTCAAATTTATTTCCTGTAAAAGCAAATGCAGAGGTTCTGTTTCTGTCTGTGTTGTCCAATAAAATTTCAGGAATTTTACCGATGATATTTAATTTTAAATCCGTTTTTTCTTGCGGTGATAATTTGCCTTTTGTAACGTTTTCTAACTCATCTAAAACAGCTGATAATTGACTACCAATAAATACAGAAATAATTGCAGGTGGCGCTTCGTTTGCTCCTAGCCTATGATCATTGCTTGCAGATGCAATTGAGGCTCTTAACAATTCTTCATATTCATACACCGCTTTTATGGTATTGATAAAAAAAGTTAAAAACTGTAAATTTTTCATAGGGGTTTTTCCTGGACTCAATAAATTTGTTTCATTAGCAGTAGCCAAAGACCAATTATTATGTTTCCCAGAGCCATTGATGCCTGCAAATGGTTTTTCGTGAAATAATACTTTAAAATGATGACGTCTTGCTACTTTTTCCATCACATCCATGAGCAGTGAATTATGATCTACTGCTAAATTTGCCTCTTCGAAAATAGGTGCTAATTCAAACTGATTTGGCGCAACTTCATTATGTCTTGTTTTTAAAGGAATGCCTAATAACATACATTCTTGCTCTAAATCTTGCATAAAACTCATGGCTCTTGCAGGAATACTTCCAAAATAATGATCGTCTAATTGTTGCCCTTTTGCAGAAGAATGCCCTAATAAAGTTCTGCCAGTCATTAAAATATCGGGTCTAGAAAGTGCTAAAGCATCATCAATTAAAAAATATTCTTGCTCCCAACCTAAAGTTGCGTTTACTTTTGAGGCGTTTTTATCAAAATATTTACAAACTGCAGTTGCATGCGTATCAATAGCTTGCAAAGCTCTTAATAAAGGTGTTTTATTGTCTAGAGCTTCTCCCGTATACGCCACAAAAATTGTAGGTATACACAAAGTTGTCTCATATATAAATGCGGGTGATGTAGGATCCCAAGCGGTGTAACCTCTTGCTTCAAACGTGTTTCTAATGCCGCCATTAGGAAAACTAGAAGCATCGGGCTCTTGTTGCACTAACTGTTCGCCGTCAAACTTTTCCATGGCCAAACCGCCGTTGATTGATTCGAAAAAAGCATCGTGTTTTTCTGCGGTAGCTCCCGTAAGTGGCTGAAACCAATGTGTATAGTGCGTTGCGCCTTTAGAGATTGCCCAATCTTTCATACTTACGGCAACCTGATCTGCAATTTTTCGATCAATTTTAGTTCCTTTACCAATCGCATTCATCACACTTTCGTATGCAGCTCTGGTAAGGTACTGTTGCATAGCGTATTTATTAAAAACGTTTTTAGCAAATAAAGCAGATCTTTTTTCAGTTTCGATCACCTTTATCGGTTTTCTGTTTAAGGTTTCTTGTAATGCCGAGAATCTAATTGTTGACATAATATGATTTTTAATAGGTTATTTTAGTATTACCACAAATATACCCTATATAAATTAGGGATAAAACTATTTTTAAGTAACAATCAAAATTTAACCCCTCATTTTTTTGATATGTTAGGAAAATATTACATTTTTGTATTCTCAACATTACTATAAGATACTATGGCAAAAATTAAATTAGAATACATTTGGTTAGATGGATATTTTCCAACTCAAAACATGAGAAGTAAAACCAAGGTTGAAGAACATGAAGACTTTAAAGGAACAGTAGAAGAACTAGACCTGTGGTCTTTTGATGGATCCTCTACAAAACAGGCTTCAGGCGGTGCTTCTGACTGTTTACTAAAACCAGTTGCTATTTACCCCGATCCTACAAGAATAAATGGGTATCTTGTAATGACAGAGGTTTTAAAGGCAGATGGAACTCCACACATTTCTAACGGAAGAGCTACTATAGATGACGATGACAATGATTTCTGGTTCGGTTTTGAGCAAGAATATTTTATTATGGACACCAAAACACAATTGCCTTTAGGCTTCCCTATTGGTGGTTATCCGGCACCACAAGGAATGTATTACTGTTCTGTTGGTGGTAAAAATACACATGGTAGATTAATTGTAGAAAAGCACGCTGACCTGTGTATTGATGCAGGTTTAAACTTTGAAGGAATTAACCAAGAGGTTGCTTCTGGGCAATGGGAATACCAATTATTTGCAAAAGGAGCAAAACAAGCTGGTGATGAAATTTGGGTTTCTCGCTACTTATTAGATAGATTAACAGAACAACACGGTTATTATATTGAATACCACCCAAAACCATTAGGTAAAGATATGGACTGGAATGGTTCTGGTATGCACGCAAACTTCTCTAACAATGTTTTAAGAACTTGTGGTTCTCAAGAAACATATGAGAAAATTTGTGAAGCTTTTAGACCTTTGGTCAAAGAACATATGGCGGTTTATGGTGAGTTTAACGATCAGCGTTTAACTGGTGATCATGAAACAGCTTCTATTCACGATTTTTCTTACGGAGTTTCTGATAGAGGAGCTTCTATTAGAATTCCGATTATTACAGTAGAAAGAGGTTGGAAAGGTTGGTTAGAAGACAGAAGACCAGCTTCTAATGGAGATCCATACAAGATTGCAGGTAGAATTATTAAAACTGTAAAATCTGCAAATATTAGCTAGATTTTAAATTTATATTCAAAATTTGAAAACTCCGAAGTTTACGTTTCGGAGTTTTTTATTTTTTAAGTTTCAAATAGGTTATTTAGCAAAAGAGTATGTAGTTATTGTATTTTATCCTACATACTTCAAATAAAGTTGATTTTTTGAAGTCCAAAATAGCTAGCTCATTAAACTCTTTGATTATTTTTTTATGGAATTCAAATCATCAAAATAACATTTTCATTAGCCAAAAAATATTTCTATAAGAAAATAAAATAGTAACTTTTCATTTGAGATCATAAATACGAAATATAATTGTTTGATAAATTATTAATTACTTCAAAAAAACTTTAATCTGTCTAAAAAATGAGTGTTAAGAAATGGATTTTACTAATTATTAATAGTTTAGTAATTTTAGTTGTGATCATACTTTCTTTAATTTTTTACTTTGAATTTTCGAAGGTTTTAGACAAACGTATCTTATTTCACTTAAACTCAATTAAAACACTTAAAAAAATTCAAGTAGAAGATCTAATTCAGAAAGAATGGAACACTTTCAAGTATTCTAATGATCGGTTTATTGATAGCAGTGAAATTAAATTACCAAAAGACAAGTACTTACATGCTGGTATTTACGACTTAACGCATTTACACCCCACAAAAAAAACTTCGATTAGTTTAATTCGAATTAGAAATAACCAAAGAGAGTTAAAGGTAATTCCATATCCAAAAATAAAACAAATTCTATTAGAACGAACAGGAATGGGCGCTAGCGGAGAATCTTATATTGTTGGTAATGATTATAGACTTCGCTCTCAATCTAGATTTTTTCCAGAAACCACCCCTTATAAAATAAAAGCAAAAACAATAGGTGTATTAGATGCACTAAACCAAAAAGAGGGAGAAGGTCTTTTTTTTGACTATAGAAAAGTTGATGTGTATAGTGCTTATAGTTCTTTAAAAATAGATTATTTACACTGGGTTATTTTGTCAGAAATCGATGTTAATGAAGTTACGATTCCGCTAAAAGAAATGCGTCATAAGCTATTTTTATTCACGCTAATAATCATTTCATTATCAAGTATACTTTCTTTATTCTTAACCAAAATTATTACAAACCCTATTAAAAAGATACAAGAAAGTTTGCTTACAATGGCTAAAGGAAATTATAATCAAAAGTTGATTTTAAAAAAAAGTCCGACTGAAATAATGGAAATGTTTCATGCTTTAGAAAACTTAAGAATCGCTATCGATGGTGCTGTTAATTTCTCTGTTGATATAGGAAAACTAAATCTCTCTACCTCTTATACACCAAAAAGCAAGAACGACTTACTTGGCAAAAGTTTGATAAAAATGCGCGGCAAACTAGAAGCGTATAGAACTGCAGAAAACAAAATAAATTTAACGAATAAGCGCTTATTAGTAGGTAATTTAGAAAACGAAAGAAGAAGACTAGCAAGAGAACTTCATGATGGCGTTGGCCCTTTATTAACAACTATAAAGCTTTACGTTCAAAACAAAATTGATTCTGGCGAACATAAAGAAAGTTTAAAAGAAATGATTGATACAACAATTAATGAAATTAGACAGATGACGAATGTTTTAATGCCTACAAGTTTAGATAAATTCGGAATTGGCGCTACCTTACATAGCTATGTAGAAAATATTCAAAAATCTATTAAAGCCTCTATTCGTTTTGAAGATTTAACAAAAGAAGAAGCATCTCTAATAAGTAAAGAACAAGAAATAAATATCTTTAGAATTGTTCAAGAATTAATTAACAACTCAATTAAACACTCAAAAGCAACGAAAATAAGAATCTCATTAACCGAATTTGATAATTTTTTGTCCTTATATTATTTTGATAATGGCACTGGCTTCGATTTAAAAAAAGTAAACCTAGGTTCTGGTATTAAAAACATTAAAGAACGTGTAGAAATTTTTGATGGTACTTTACAAATTGAGTCTGCAAAAAAAACAATTATTGAAATTGAAATGCCAATAAAATTATGATTAAAATTGTGATTACTGATGACCATAAGCTATTTAGAATTGGACTATCTGAATTACTAAAAAAGCAAAAAGACATAGAAGTTGTGGCAGAACTATCTAACGGAAGAGAGTTTTTAGATTTCATATTAAAAAATTCTGATATTGATATTGTTTTGCTAGACATAACCATGCCCGAACTAGATGGTTTTGAAGTTTTAGATAAACTCGCTGAATTAAAAAGCTCTATAAAACCAATTATAATTTCTATGTTTGATGACGGTAACTATATTGCAAAATGCGCAAAAAGTGGTGCCTTTAGTTATCTTTTAAAAAATACGGATGAATATGAGTTGATAAAAGCGATAAGAATTGTAGCCCAAGGGAAAAAGTATTTTAATCAGGTAATTTCTGAAAAAATGATTAATTTTATGTCTACACAACACACAAGTGTTAAAAAGCTTTCTAATAAAGAATCAGAAATTTTAATCTTAATAAGTAAAGGATTCACGACAAAAGATATTGCTTTAAAATTATTCATTAGCACGCGTACCGTTGAAACACATCGTGCAAATATTCTAAAAAAATTAGAAGTTAAAAATACTGCATCTCTCATAAAAAAAGCAACAGAAAACAAACTTATATAAACATAAATACGTATAAATACGGATACAAAATACCAAATTTCTTATAAGAGCAAAACCTTCTTTAAAGGTGTAACTTTGTGATAGCTAATTAATAGTATTTAGCTAAACTTAAAAACATCTATTATGAAAAACTTAATTTTAGTTTTCGCATTTATTTTTATCACTACGGCTGCTTTTGCTCAAAAAAGAAATGATTTACAAGGGCCAGAATTTAAAAATTACAAACCTTGGATGCATAAAATAGAAGCTATTGTAATATATACAAATACTACTAAAAATAAATTAATTGGTTCTGAATTTAAGAATTACAAAATCTGGGAAAATAAAAAAGAAGATACAGAATTGGTTACTATTGTAAAATCAAAAAGATCTAAATTAACAGGCCCAAAATACAAGAACTTCAAACATTAAATATACAGTGCAATTTTAAAGTAAACTATAAAAATAAAACTCCGAAATGTAAATTTCGGAGTTTTTTGTATGCACACAACCTCAATAATAAGTGCCTCCAAGTAAAAAATTAAAAAAAAATTAGAAACTAAATAATTTCAAATTCCATTCGTATCCGATTAAAAATAGTGTAAGGTCATAAAGCGCTTTAAAATAAAGGGATTACGATTGTTTTAAGAAGATACCTTGTTCTTGAAATTAATTTTGAAATAAAAAACTATCCTTATTTTTATCTGGCTTTAAGTTAGTGATAATCTAGTCTTGTTTCTTGTTTCTTGGTTCTTGTTTCCTGTTTCTTGCCTTTTGACTCTAAAAGCAAAGCGCTCTTATTTCTCTTTTCCGAAAACAATGTTTAAATTCAGTTATTTTTTACTTTTTTCTGGCGGAAATCGAGAAATAATTTCTTTTACAAATTCTTTAATTCTAGCTTCTTTTTTCTCTCTATCCTCAATTTTTAAAGCTCCTGTGCCTATTCCCTGCCAAACTAATTCTTTTTTCTCTCTGTCAATAAAATCGACAAACAAGGTACCTTCTGTAAATTGCGAAACATTTACGTTGTTGTTATTCATTCCTCCCATCATCCAAGGATTCCAGCCCATGCCCCAACCAAAACCAAAACCCATATTGTTTTGATTTTGATTCACGTTTACACGTTCTCTAGACTTTGTAAAAAAACTAACTAACATATCTGGATTATCTGACTTTACAAAACCTTGTAACAATAATTCTGCTTCAATAGCTCTTAAAACTCTTTTTTTATCCAAATTAGAAATATCGGCTTTGTCTATTCCTGGTTTGTAAAAAGCGAATGTGTTAAATCTCGAAAAATCTACTTGAGTATCATAATCTGTGGTAACTTTTATAGCGCTGCAAGAGGTTAACATTAACGCAAATACAACAATTATAAATTTAAAATATTTCATAAAAAAGTTTTATAGGTTTTTTAATAACACATCATCTACTAGGTTAGGAATGGTAACTTTTAGATTTTTTTCTGATTTCATAGCTCTTTTAATGGCAAAAATAGCTTCCTTATTTCTTGCCCAATTTCTTCTTGAAATTCCGTTGTTTACATCCCAGAAAAGCATTGATTCTAAACGTTTTGCCGCTGACTTACTACCATCAATAAGCATGCCGAAACCTCCGTTAACAACTTCTCCCCAACCAACGCCACCGCCATTATGTATAGAAACCCACGTTGCACCTCTAAAACTATCTCCTATTACATTCTGTATCGCCATATCTGCCGTAAATTTAGAACCGTCATAAATATTTGATGTTTCTCGATAAGGAGAATCCGTACCAGAAACATCATGATGATCTCTTCCTAGAATCACGTTTCCTATTTTTCCTTTTTTGATGGCTTTGTTAAATGCCTTGGCAATTTTTATACGTCCTTCTGCATCTGCATATAAAATTCTTGCTTGAGAACCGACCACCAGCTTGTTTTCTTTCGCGCCTTTTATCCATTGAATATTATCGGCCATTTGTTGCTGAATTTCTTTTGGAGAATGTTTCTTTATTTTCTCTAAAACTTTACAAGCAATTTTGTCTGTTTTTGCTAAATCATCTGGCTTCCCTGAAGCACAAACCCATCGAAACGGACCAAAACCATAATCAAAACACATGGGTCCCATAATATCTTGTACATAACTGTTATATTTAAAATCGATATTATTTTCTGCCATTACAGCTGCTCCTGCTCTGCTTGCTTCTAATAAAAAAGCATTTCCATAATCGAAAAAATACGTTCCTTTTGCCGTATGTTTATTAATTGCAGTTGCATGCCTTCTTAAGGTTTCTTGTACTTTTTCTTTAAATAAATTCGGATTTTCTGCCATCATTATATTGGCTTCCTCAAAAGAAATTCCTGTAGGATAATACCCTCCAGCCCAAGGATTGTGCAACGAAGTTTGATCTGATCCTAAATCTATATGAACGTTTTCTTCGTCAAACTTTTCCCAAACATCCACAATATTTCCTAAATACGCTAGCGAAACAATTTCTTTATGCTCTTTTGCTAATTTTACTCTAGCAATTAATGCAGCTACATCTGTAATTTTTTCATCGATCCATCCTTGCTCTAAACGAACTTGTGTAATTTTCGGATTTACCTCTGCACAAACCGTAATACAACCAGCTATATTTCCTGCTTTTGGTTGCGCGCCAGACATTCCGCCTAGTCCGGCCGTTACAAATAAATTCCCTGCTGGTTCTTTGTTTATTTTTCTAAAAGCATTTAACACCGTGATTGTTGTTCCGTGAACAATTCCTTGCGGACCAATATACATATAACTACCTGCCGTCATTTGTCCGTATTGTGAAACACCCAACGCATTCATTTTCTCCCAATCATCTGGTTTTGAATAATTCGGAATTACCATTCCGTTGGTAACCACAACTCTTGGTGCATTTTTGTTAGATGGAAATAATCCCATAGGGTGACCAGAATACATTGTTAGTGTCTGTTTATCTGTCATTTCTGATAAATATTGCATCGTTAATAGGTATTGTGCCCAATTCTGAAAAACGGCGCCATTTCCTCCATAGGTAATTAATTCATAAGGATGTTGCGCTACAGCATCATCTAAATTATTCTGAATCATTAACATAATCGATTTTGCTTGTTCAGATTTCCCTGGATATGCGGTAATAGCTCTTGCGTATATTTTATAATCTGGTTTAAAGCGATACATATATATACGACCATACTTTTTTAACTCATCAGCAAATTCAGGCAATAATTCTGCATGTTGTTTTGTATCAAAATAACGCAGGGCATTTTTAAGTGCCAACTTCTTTTCATCCGCAGATAATATTTCTTTTCTTTTTGGCGCATGATTTATAGCGACATCGTATTCCTTTTTTAAAGGTAAAATAGTAGGAATTCCTTGTTGAATTTGTTCTTTAAAAGTCATATGTTCAGCTTAAAAAAGTGATCGAAAAACAAATATATTTCTTTTTTAGAAATCATATTTTAAAAATGCTAAAGATTTACGGTATTTTTTAAGATTTTCGTAAATTGCACTCTTAAAACCTAACATTTATTACGAATGAAACAAATACCACCTTATAAACCTACCCATAAAGTTAGAATTGTAACTGCAGCTGCTCTTTTTGATGGCCATGATGCTTCCATTAATATTATGCGAAGAATTATACAGTCTACAGGAGTTGAAGTGATTCATTTAGGCCATGATAGATCTGTAGAAGAAGTCGTTAATTGTGCCATTCAAGAAGATGTAAATGCCATTGCAATTACTTCTTATCAAGGAGGACACAATGAGTACTTTAAGTATATGTACGATTTGTTAAAAGAAAAAAATGCAACGCATATCAAGATTTTTGGTGGCGGTGGTGGCGTAATCCTTCCTGAAGAAATTAAGGAATTAATGGAGTATGGGGTAACGAGAATTTATGCACCAGATGATGGGCGCTCTATGGGTTTACAAGGAATGATTAATGATTTGGTACAAACAGCTGAAAAAGCCCAACCCGAGATTAAGAAAGGACAAAAGCAAGTATCTGACCCAAAAGTTTGTAATGAAGACGGTTCCTGGTTGTTCGAGTTAGGAGATGATAAAGTTTTAGAAAACTTAAAAAATAAAGATGCAAAAACAATTGCCCGATTGATATCACTTGCAGAAAATAACCATATAGATTTTCAGCAAATATTCCATAAAGATTGGAGTTCCTCCCATTCAGGGAAGCTAGAAGGGGCTTCTACTCCTGTTTTAGGAATTACAGGAACTGGTGGTTCTGGTAAATCTTCTTTAGTTGATGAATTAGTTCGTCGTTTTTTAGTTGATTTTCCTGAAAAAACTGTAGGTTTAATTTCTGTTGATCCTTCTAAAAGAAAAACTGGTGGCGCACTTTTAGGCGATAGAATTCGAATGAATGCCATTAATAATGAACGTGTTTATATGCGTTCTTTGGCAACGCGTCAATCTAATTTAGCATTATCTAAATATGTAAATGAAGCGGTACAAGTTTTAAAAGCGGCTGAATTCGATTTAATTATTTTAGAAACTTCGGGAATTGGACAATCAGATACCGAAATTATCGAACATTCTGATACTTCTTTGTATGTAATGACACCCGAGTTTGGTGCTGCAACACAGTTAGAAAAAATTGATATGCTTGATTTTGCCGATTTGGTTGCCATTAACAAATTTGATAAAAGAGGTGCTTTAGATGCTGTTAGAGATGTAAAAAAGCAATATATGCGGAACAATAATTTGTGGCATATTCATATGGATGATATGCCTATTTATGGCACCATTGCATCGCAATTTAACGACCCAGGAATGAATACTTTGTACAAAGGTATTATGGATAAGTTGGTCGAAAAAACTGGCGTTGATTTAAAATCGACCCTAGAAATTACGAAAGAAATGTCTGAAAAGATTTTTGTAATTCCGCCAGCAAGAGTTCGTTATTTATCTGAAATCGCAGAAAGTAATAGAGCCTATGACAAAAACGTTGATACACAAGTTGTTGTTGCTCAAAAATTATATGGAATTTATCAAACGATTTTATCAATACTAGAAGATCCTATTTCATTGCAAGGAGCAGAGCACTCTTATATTATAAAAACAGGACTTGACGAAGAAGAAATTCTTGCCTATTTTAAAAATATCGAACCTAGTACCATTCAGACAAATGGAGAAAAAATTGATCAAGAATCTCAACTATTTTTCTTAAAATTACTGCTAGCGCAGTTCGAAAAAATAAAACTAAATTTTGATCCTTACAATTGGGAAATTATTTTAAACTGGAAAGAAAAGGTTCAGAAATATAAGGATCCTATTTATACCTTTAAAGTTCGTGATAAAGAAATAAAAATAGAAACACACTCAGAATCTTTATCGCATTCTCAAATTCCGAAAATAGCCTTACCAAAATACAAAGCTTGGGGAGATTTATTGCGCTGGAATTTACAAGAAAATGTTCCTGGAGAATTTCCTTTTACAGCAGGTTTGTATCCGTTTAAAAGAACAGGTGAAGACCCAACAAGAATGTTTGCTGGTGAAGGCGGCCCAGAAAGAACGAATCGTAGATTTCATTATGTGAGTTTAGGAATGGACGCAAAACGTTTGTCTACTGCGTTTGATTCGGTTACTTTATATGGAAATGATCCTGGACACAGACCCGACATTTACGGTAAAATTGGAAATGCAGGTGTATCTATCTGTTGTTTAGATGATGCTAAAAAATTATATTCTGGTTTTGATTTAAGTCATCATATGACTTCTGTTTCAATGACAATTAATGGGCCCGCGCCAATGCTCTTGGGTTTCTTTATGAATGCGGCTATTGATCAGAATTGTGAGAAATACATTACAGAACATCAACTAGAAAAAGAAGTTGAAACGAAATTTAAAGAAATTTACGATTCAAAAGATTTAGAAAGACCCTTATATCAAGGAAAATTACCAGAAGGAAACAATGGTTTAGGATTGATGCTTTTAGGGTTGACGGGAGATTTAATTTTACCGCAAGAAGTTTATCAACAGATAAAAAAGGAAACTTTAGCGCAAGTTAGAGGAACAGTACAAGCAGATATTTTAAAAGAAGATCAGGCACAAAATACCTGTATTTTTTCTACGGAATTTGCGATACGTTTAATGGGTGATGTACAAGAATATTTCATTGAAAAGCAAGTTAGAAACTTTTATTCGGTTTCTATTTCTGGGTATCATATTGCGGAAGCTGGTGCAAACCCAATTACACAATTGGCATTAACCCTGTCTAACGGATTGACCTATGTGGAATATTATTTATCACGTGGAATGGACATCAATAAATTTGGACCGAACTTATCGTTTTTCTTTTCAAACGGAATTGATCCTGAATATTCTGTAATTGGTCGTGTTGCCCGTAAAATTTGGGCAAAAGCGATGAAGTTAAAATACGGCGCAAACTCAAGAGCACAAATGTTAAAATATCATATTCAGACTTCTGGACGCTCTTTACACGCGCAAGAAATTGATTTTAATGATATTAGAACTACGTTGCAAGCGTTATATGCAATTAATGACAACTGTAATTCTTTGCACACCAATGCCTATGATGAAGCAATTACAACGCCAACCGAAGAATCTGTAAGAAGAGCAATGGCAATTCAGTTGATTATCAACAAAGAATTGGGATTGACAAAAAATGAAAATCCGATTCAAGGTGCGTTTATCATTGAAGAATTAACCGATTTAGTAGAAGAAGCAGTGTTGTTAGAATTTGATAGAATTACAGAACGTGGTGGCGTTTTAGGTGCCATGGAAACCATGTATCAGCGTTCTAAAATACAAGAAGAAAGTATGTATTATGAAACGTTGAAACACAATGGAGAATTCCCGATTATTGGTGTGAATACCTTTTTGAGTTCTAAAGGATCGCCAACAGTGCAGCCAGAAGAAATAATCAGAGCAACCGAAGAGGAAAAGCAATATCAGATTAAAACAAAAGAACAGCTAAATAAAGCAAATATTGAAGCTGTTAAAGAACAAATTGAAATTTTACAAGAAACAGCGATTCAAAATGAAAATTTATTTGACAAATTAATGGAAGCAACCAAAGTTTGTTCTTTAGGGCAAATTACGGAAGCTTTATTTAAGGTTGGTGGACAATATAGAAGAAACATGTAAGCAGAGAACCAATAATGCTTTTCGCATTATTGTGTGAATCGCTTATGCCGCTTTTGGGCGGTATCTGTTTGTGAAATCTCGAAAACATAGAATCGTTAAAACCTAATCTAATTAATAAATTGGAATATATAAATTTTAATTTCGCTATTCATAAATGAAAATCAATTAAATATATGATAAAAGCTTTACAGTTGGATTAAATTATAACCTTTAGTATATAGATTCCAAATAAGGTTTCTTCATAACAGACCTCACAGGTTTTAAAAACCTGTGAGGTCTTCTTTATAAATTGAAATATGTGATTTTTCTCTTTTCGCATTATTGTGTGAATCGCTTATGCCGAATTTGGGCAGTATCTGTTTGTGAAATCTCGAAAATATAGAATCGTTAAAACCCAATATCATTGATAAATTGAAATATGTAAATTTTTAATTTCGCTATTCATTAATGAAAATCAATTAAATATATGATAAAAACTTTATAGTTGGATTAAATTATAACCTTTAGTATATAGATTCCAAATAAGGTTTCTTCATAACAGACCTCACAGGTTTTAAAAACCTGTGAGGTCTTCTTTATAAATTGAAATATGTGATTTTTTCTCTTTTCGAATTATTGTGTGAATCGCTTATGCCGCTTTTGGGCGGTATCTGTTTGTGAAATCTCGAAAACATAGAATCGTTAAAACCCAATATCATTGATAAATAAGAATATCTGATTTTTTCACTTTTCGTGAAAAGCGCGTGAATCGCTTATGCCGCTTTTGGGCAGTATCTGTTTGTGAAATCTCAAAAATATAGAATCTTTAAAACCCAATATCATTGATAAATTGAAATATGTAAATTTTTAATTTCGCTATTCATAAATGAAAATCAATTAAATATATGATAAAAACTTTATAGTTGGATTAAATTATAACCTTTAGTATATAGATTCCAAATAAGGTTTCTTCATAACAGACCTCACAGGTTTTAAAAACCTGTGAGGTCTTCTTGATTGATTTCAGTTCCTATTGGTCAATTAATTATTTTCCTAAATTCAATAGACCATCCCGCTATTAACATCGAAGTAATTATACTTTAAAGCTGTCTTACAATTTTATTCATTTTTATTTTCCATTGACCTTTCGACTTCGCTCAAGATAAATTCCAAGAAACAAAAATCTAGACTTCTGATAATTTTATTGAATTCTACAAGATATTTTGCTATCGTGTCCAGACCGCAAAACGGCTGCAGGACAGGCAGCCGCTTCATATCTTTTGAATTCTTACTAAAATTATCGTATGTCGGCTTTAGATTGTGATTGCTATATTCTGAAACTTCGGTAGTAGAAATCTGTCATCTAACACACGGAACTGATGATGTCCTTTAGCAAAATTGGTTCTTTAAAAAGTAAACTTCTATTGATGCGAATTTAATAGATACTGAAACCAGTTCAGCACAAACCGAAATTAGTTCAACTCACAATTTTAATTTCATAGCTTTGTTATTCCTTAAAATTGAGTTTCACTAAAAAAAATAAAATTTTCTGTAATATATTTAAAAAATCAAATACTAATTAAGAAAACAATATTGTGAGTAACGATTTTTATACAACATCAATTTTACCTCATGCGGGTATTATTATCAAAATTTGCAGAGCGTATACAGATTCTCAAGAGAATTTTGAAGATTATTTTCAAGAAGTGTGTTTACAAATTTGGAAAAGTAGAAATGCTTTTCAAGAAAAATCTAAATGGTCTACTTGGATCTATAGAATTACGCTAAATGTTTGCTTGACTTTAACAAAAAAAAGCAAGAAAAAAGGGTATTCTAAAGAATTTACATCCGAAGAAATTACTAAAAACGACGCTTTTGAAAATGAGAATTTGAATTTATTATATGATGCCATCAAAAAATTATCGGAATTAGACAAAGCAATTATTTTGTTGCATCTAGAAGAGAATCCGCATAAAGAAATCGGCTTGATTACTGGATTAACACCCAACAATGTCGCCGTAAAAATTAACAGAATTAAAAAACAACTTAAAATTTTATTAGATGGAAAAATCAATTAACGACATTTGGACAAAAGGATTTGAGAATTCAAACGAATTATCATCACCAAAAATAATGAATCTGTACAATCAAAAATCAAAATTATTGATTAATAAGATCAAAAAAACATCTCAAACGGATAATAAAAGTTTACTACCCATTGCCATTCTTTTTGCCGTGGCCTTTGGCATTGCTGGCCATATCTTACTAGGTTTTTATGGAATGATGCTGATAATAGGATTGTTCTTCTTTAATAGAAAACTATTATCTACTTTAGAAAACATCAAAATAACTTCTAGTAATTATGATTATTTAATTGCTTACAAAAAAGCAATAGATAAAATTATTACAGCTACTTTTAACTTATTAGGATTTGGTTTGCCAATTATCCTTATTACAGGATTGTGGCTGTATTTTAGAAGCTCTAGCAAATATGCTACTTTCATAAATAACTATTCATTCTTAAACATCGTACTCATCATTATCGCCTTGGCAACAATTATTTCTCTTGTAGGAATCTCTATTTATAAAATAACAAACCATACGTTGTATCGCAAACATTTAAAGGATTTGAATAGTATAATTTCTGATTTAAAAAATATGGAATAACCATTTAAAAATTTAATTTAAAAAAATCCGTACCAATTGGCGCGGATTTTTTACTATATAAATTCAAAAAACTAATATTTTTCATATTGGGTTTTGCCAGATTTCAAATAATTAATAATATGTGTAATAGATCTTTCCTTTGCTTTTTGTAAAGTTTTTGTAAAGTTAAATAAGAAAACAGCTTCTTCACCAATTACCACAAAATCTAAAATTTCTTTATTATTTATGGTATCATAAATCTCTACCTTCACACTAATAACACAATATTCTATAGAGGTTGAGCTTTGCATTCCTCCCATACCATTCATTCCCATTCCGCCAGTTTGCTGAAATTCTATTCTATTAGAAATTTCAAAATTTGAAAAATGAATAACGTAATCCACGTATTCTGTATTCAAGGAAGAATATGTTGAATTTAGAACATCTACTGAAACATTAGAAAAAAGGTCGCTGCTTTTTGCCTCCTGTAAAAAGTCGTTTAAATAACTTGCTGTAAACTCCTTTTTATCTGTAAAGTTTTTCTGGAACGTTTTACTAAATTCATTTACTCTAACATTTTCGGTAGCAAAAACGAGTACGTTTTTTGTTTGCGGTTCTATAATTTCTTCTTTGCTAGATATGTATTGCACGTACTGTTTAGAAACTATGCAAGAAGTAAAACTTAAAAGACAAAAAACAGCGATTAGCAATAAAATATTTCTTTTCATAAAAATAAAGCTTGTGTGTAAAACTAGTGAATTCATAGAAATTATTTAAGCAAGAAAATAAAACCTTTTTCTGTTAATTTTTTTAAAATATTTGCATCCTATCAAACAAAAAATATTTTCAAAAATACAGCACTTATATAAGTCCAAAAGATGGTAAACACTGTATGCATTAATGTTTCAAACTTCTTCCCTTTCTTTAGTTTTGGGGAATATACGAAAAGCTGGAACACCAATCTTATCAGCCAAAAAACACCAATACCTAAAGAAATTTTTTTGCCTAAAGTTATTTCTACTAATGCTACTTTAGAAGCACAGCAAAGTAACCCTATTAGAAAAACAAGCTTAAATTTAAGAAAAAAGCGATTAAGATTTCACATTAATTTTATAATTATTTATCTTTGTAGAAATAATTTAATTGATGAAAAAAATACTTTTACTCTTCATTTTAGCGATTAGCTTTTCTTGTTCTGATGACGAAATAGATTACACGGAACAAAACGACATTGATATTGCTGCCTACATTGAAAAAAACAACTTAAACGTTCAAAAAACAAGTTCAGGATTATATTATACGATCAATTTAGATGGTAACGGCGCTTCGCCTTCATCAAATTCTAATGTCACGATCGGGTACAAAGGTTACCTTTTAAACGGTGAGGTTTTTGATCAGTCCGACAATGCTACTTTTAATATTAGAGGTGTTATTGCAGGCTTTGGTGAAGCAGTTCGTCTGCTAAAAACAGGGGGTTCTGGTACTTTTATTTTACCTGCTAGATTGGGTTATGGTAACAGCGGTTCTGGCAGTCTTATAAAAGGGGGTGATGTTATTGTTTTTGATATCAATCTCATCAGTTTCGACTAAATTTTATTTGTGAAACTTATTTCTGTTTCAAAACGGTATATGTTACCTAAAATCAACAATACATATACATGAAATTATTAGAAATTAGATCTAGAATAGATTCTCTAGATTTTGGTGTAGGCGTTATGACCAATCTAACAAGATAACATTACTGGATTATTTTATAAAAAACGGTTTAGAAATTATTGAAATTGATAGCAATTTTAAGGTGATAGAAACTGTTGAAGTTGATACTATAAAGTTTTCACGAAGTAGAAAAGTCTTTAAAAAAGATTTTTCAAAAATGGTCTGATCTTGCAGAAGTTTCGTCTTTTGCCGATAAATTGAAAGAAGGAACTTTTATTTTAAGGTATGCGGATGCTAATTTGTCTGATAAAGAAATTCCTGTGAATACATTTTTTTATGAAATAGTAATGGTTCGAGATCGAATTCGTGTTGTGGAGCAAAAAATAAATTCAAGTAAAAAACTAGAAGATCAATGTAAAATTGATTTAAAGCGGTATACAACCAGAAACTATGGAAGTTTAACCACGTTTAATGTGTTATTTCAATTAAAATCTGACCATTTTATTGGAGAAGGATCTAAATAATGCAGCTTTATAAAGTAAACCTCGTTTACTTTTAAAACAACATGCACCATCAATCTTTAAAAACAGCATTTTATCATCAATTACAGCTGGGTAAAATACTTTGAAAAACAATGAGTTCGAAGCCTCTTTTTATCATTTTGAAAATGCTAATATTTTAAGGCAAAAACATATCATTCGAAACATAATAGCCACTATTGAATATTTTTTTTACAGTATAAAATCGAAAAACAACAAAGAAATTATGGGCAATTGATAAGAATTATTGCTTCTATATTATATACATATATCTGGGTTCCTGCCGAAAAAACCGGTGGCACAAATATTTCACCGATAAAGTCTATTCCGATTAGAACAGAATTGCAAAAATACTTTTAGTTAAATGCGTCTTTTTAGAAATTTAAGAGTCTATTATATGAACATTAAAAAGTATGATCATGAAAAACGATAAAAATCAATGCACATGTGCATGCCAAGGTTGTAAAACCGGAGATTGTAAAAATTGCACGTGCACAAATTGCACTTGTAGCAATTGTAATTGTTAAATTAAAAGCTCTTTAAGAGGCACGAAGTAATTTGTAGTTCCATAAACAGACATGCCTTGTGCCTCACAAAGATCAAATTTTTTAAAAAAAACTAAATCTAATTAGTTTTTAAAATGATCACAACATTCTTATGAACACAAAACAAGTTTGGATTTCCTATTCTGAAGATTTAAAAAGATTTATCAACAGCAAAATAAAAGACCACACAATTGCAGATGATATTTTACAAGACACTTTTATAAAAATTCATACCAAACTTCATACTTTAAAAGATACTACAAAATTAAAAGCATGGTGCTTTGCCGTGGCTAGAAATTCAATTTTAGATTACTGGAAATCTAAAAATAGTACTTTTAACATCGCAGATTTGCACACGGAAACTCAAGTAGGCAAAACAACTTCTGAAGTTCAAGAAAACTCGCATACCGAAGAAGATTGTTTAAAGCAGATTTTAAAAAACTTGCCCATAAAATACAGAAAACCCTTGTTTTTATCAGATATTAAAGGATTAAAACAGCAAGAAGTTGCAGATCAATTACATCAAAGTTTATCGACTACAAAGTCTCAAATACAAAGAGCCAGGAAATTAATTGCTCAAGGTTTTATAGATTGCTGTGGTTTTGTGCTCAATAAAAAAGGAAATTTGGTGGGCGAAATTCAAGAGAAAGCAGATTGTAAAATCTGTAATTAAGCTATTTATGTACTAATTTATCTGCGAACTATTAGAGAACTGAATAATCACGAAAAACACTTAAATCTATATAAATCCTGAAAATAGACGATTTTTTCAGATGGATTTTTCCTTTACAAGGCTATTTTCTCCTCTTCAGAGAGATTATCTATATTCGATTGAATTTGTGAAGTATATTTGGACAAAGAAAACAAAATGCTTAAGTCTAGAACTCTTATGAAATTATTGTTATTATTATTGTTATTATTGTTAGTTGCCTTAACATTTAGTTTTATTAGTTGTGAAGAAAACGAATTAGTTGGTCTACAACCTGACAAAGTTATCGGAGAATGAGAAATATATACAAACGAAAAATGAGAACCTACACTAGACGAGTGGACAGAAACAGAATGAACGATGATAGAAAAATGGTTGAAATTTATTAGAGATAACCCAATGATTACTCTTAAATTTAACGAAGATGGTACTTTCGTAGATTCTTGTGAGGGGGTACTTACAGGCAGTGGTCAATGACAAAAAATAGATTACGCTCGATACTCTTTTGAATATAACCAAGATTCAGACAATATAAATGACAGACTTCTACACAAAAGATATATTACTTTTCACTGTAACAATACCTATTCTGTTCAAACAAAGAAGATACTAGAAATATTTCTTATTACAAATAGATATTACCCTACTGCATCAGTGCCCTACAAGGTAACTGATCAAATAGAAGTAGAGTAAACATATATCTTTTACGACTTAAACATACTTAAATCTATATTGTATTGCCGTGAAAAAGAATAATTAAAAAGATGCCATACAATAGTTGACATCTTTTTATTGCTACTTCAAGGAATAAAAATAACAAAAATTATTTTGTAAATAAGTTTATAAACAGCCCCATTAAGGGGCGCATAAAAAAAAGTAATTTTAAGTGCTTTTATAAATTTATGTCGATCAAGTAGAAAGAATACAGTTGATTTAGTTAAAGAAATCTAAAAAAAGTAGCCTACTCTATTTGTAATTGATCATTTAACATTTTTATGTACAATTTTTTTTATAATTTAGCTCTTTAATGAAATTAAGTACAGTACTATATGAGAAATAAGCTATCAAATATGATGTGTTTAGATTTATTTTTAGCTTCACAAAGTGAAGAAGATTATAAAGCTATAGAACCTCACATAACTCCTTCTGAATCCATAAAATTTCCGTTAAAAAGTTTTGGCTTATATGCTGATTATTTTTCTGCTGAAATGAATAATTTAGACAGAGAAAATGATATAAATGCAGTAAAAGAATTTGCTTCTAAATATAACTGGAATGATAATTTAGATACTATCTTTAAAAACGAAGATTTTGAGGCGATTGTTCTTACCAACAAAAAACAAGAAATTATTTGGGTAAATGATGGTTTTAAAGAAATGACTGGCTTTAACAAAAGCTTTGCTCTTAAAAAGAAACCATCCTTTTTACAAGGCGACAATACTTGTGCAAAAACAAGAGATCGCATTAGAGAAAAAATTCAGTTAAACAAACCCTTTATAGGTACTGTTATAAATTATAAAAAAAATAATACTCCTTATAAATGTGAGATTAAAATTTTTCCGTTGTTTAGTGAACATACTACACATTATATTGCTTTAGAAAAAGCGGTATAAAAAACGAATACCCTTTTACTACTATTATTTTATTATCTTAGTTGAAAATCTAAAATTATTTAAATTTTTAGCAAGATGAAAGAACTTAAAAAAGAAGACATCAGTCAAGAAGTCTTCGATCTATATGATGACTACGCGCACAATAAACTAGATCGAAAAGAATTTTTAAAAAAGCTTTCTTTATATGCGGTTGGCGCCATCACCTTACCTGCTCTTTTGAGTTTTATTTCTCCAAATTATCTAGATTCTGTAACGATACAACCAAATGACCCAAGGTTAAAATCAGAAATTATCAGTTATGAATCGCCCAAAGGCGGTAAAAAAATGAAAGGATTACTGTTTATCGAAAAAGATACGAAAGTAAAATTACCGGGCATTCTTGTGGTGCATGAAAATAGAGGATTAAATCCTTATATAGAAGATGTTGCTAGAAGAGCTGCTTTAGAAAGTTACATCACATTAGCGCCAGACGCACTTTCGCCTTTAGGTGGTTATCCTGGCAATGACGATGACGGAAGGGCCATGCAAAAGAAAAGAGATCAAAATGAAATGCTAGAAGATTTTATTGCGGGGTATCAGTATCTAAAAAATCATAAGGATTGTAACGGAAAAGTTGGCGTTGTTGGGTTTTGTTTTGGTGGTTGGATTTCAAATATGATGGCGGTAAAATTGCCAGATTTAAATGCCGCTGTTCCTTATTATGGCAGACAACCTTCAGATGAAGAGGCTGTTCATATAAAATCTCCTTTATTATTACAATATGCTGGTCTAGACAAAAGAGTCAATGCGGGTTGGCCTGCTTTTGAAAAGGTTTTAAAGGCAAATAACATTGCTCATGAAGCGCATTTTTATCCTGATGTAAATCATGGCTTTCACAACAATACCACTCCAAGATATGATAAAGCTGCCGCAGATTTGTCTTGGAACAGAACAATTGCTTTTTTTGAGAAGCACTTAAAGACATAAAAAATTATTTCACATAAAAAAACAGCGTATTCATAACTGAATACGCTGTCTTTTTTTATTTAGGAACATTTATTTCGCTTCCTAAAAATAAGGCATTTAAAAATAATTTATTGGTTCCATACCATGCACCTCTAAAATTAGGGTTATCGGCAAATAGGACCGCTCTGCCCTTACCTATCGGACTTACCAACAATGATGCAGAGGGTTTGATAAAATTTTCTAAATTATTTTTAGATATAAAACCATCTATGAGCGGATTTTCTGTGTATTTAGCGACTGTAGCATACGGGTTTTTACTTGGCGCTAAAAACACCCTATTATTTTTATAAACAGGTAATCTTGAAGACCGATAACCAAATCCTAAAGGATGAGTAATATCTAAATCTACTTCAAAAATTGCACCTCCTACACGCTCTCTTCCTAAATGTTCTGAAGCTTCTACATACGGCAATCTCTTTATTACTTTTTTCTCCTTTTCTTCTTTTGATGTTGGCTTTTTTGTCAAACTTTCTTCGACCATTTTTTTGTCTATCATCCATTTAGAACCTCCTGCAATCGTAATTAGTGTATTTCCTTTCGTTGTCCAGTTTTTCAGCTTTTGTCTTTGCACAGAATCCAATACACTATAATTTCCTGACACCATAACCAGCGTATTATACTTATCTAAATTGGCGCTATTATAATTCGTCATTCTAATTTTAGTAATGGGCATATGAACTCTAGTATCTAACAAATGCCAAACCTCACCTGCTTCATAAGAATTAACTCCTTCACCTATTAGCATGGCAACTTTTGGTTTTTTCAAAACTCTAAAATTATTACTTCCTAAATCAATTCCTTTCATACTATATCCACTATCTGTTCCAAATACAGGAACTTTAAACTTTTCTTGAGTATCTAAAACAATTTGATAGACTTCTGCACTCGTTTTTTTCTGTTTGCTAACAGGAATTAATAAGCTTCCGTAATTGAAATTAATTGCTCCGTTAGTGGTATTAATCGTAAATGGTTTGAAAGCCGAAGCTACTTTTAATCCTTTAGATTGCATATAGTATAAGGCAGCAGGCGAATTATAATCATCCCAATTTACAATGTATGCGTATTCAGATTTTTCAATTTTTGCATTCTCTACAATTCCTTTTACATTAGTAACTTCTGAACCTAATTTTACAGATCTTACACCTTTATATTTGATGTTGTAAAAGTTAGCAACACTCCAAGCAGACGCATCATAAAAAACACTATCTCTAAATTTATCATAGGTCTCAAACATCGTTTGCACCATTCTATATTGAGCCTGCTTCAAAGGAACTGTATAGGTATCGCCTTCTTTGTAGACTTTAATTTTATGCGTTAATAGTTGTTCTATAAATGCTTTCTTTCTATTCTGATCATATTTTTCTTCAAATTCATAGCCTGCAAATCCTGATTTTGCCTTTTTAGTTAGTGAAGATTTAAAAAATTCTTGTTGGTATTTTCTCAAATATCCTTTATTTTCAACAGCTGCTTTAATCGTTGCAAACGTAGAAATGTATTGATTTCTAATGGTAAACGGAAAGGTGATTTTCCCATAATCTGTATCTTGAACATGACCGCGAGAACTAGCTTGTTCAAAAAGCAATGCCAAACCTCCTTGCAAATCAGGATAGGAAGATCCATAACCTGGATAGGTGCCATCAAAAGATTCTTTCGTGTAATACAAAGAACCAATTTTATCTAATGCATTTGCAAAATATGGCGCAAATAAATTATTTAAATCTTCATAATTCTCCTTTGGCATGATGGGATCCAAAGAACCGATTGGCTTCATAGGCTCAAAAAAGTGATGACTATTGGTTCCCATTTCATGAAAATCTGTCACTACATTTGGATACCAAGTATGCATCCATTTTAATTTTCCTTGACTTTCTGGATGCACCGCCAATAACCAATCTCTATTTAAATCAAACCAATAATGATTGGTTCTACCTCTTGGCCAAGCTTCCGTATGTTCTGCATCCATATTATCTGAAACCAAGGTTTTTGCTTGGTATTGGTTGACCCACTGTGTATGCCTATCCCTTCCGTCTGGATTAATTGTGGGATCTATAAAGATGACAGATTTTTCTAAATAATTTAGAACTTCTGCACTATTCGACGCCACCAAAGTATAGGCCGTTAACAAAGCAGCTTCAGAGCTAGAGGGTTCGTTTCCATGAACATTATATCCTAACTGAATGATTACGGGAACGTCATCATAACTTTTAGGGTTCTCTGCCAAGTTTACAAACTGTAAATGATCTGATTTTATCGTTTCTAAATTCTTTAAATTCTCTGGAGAGGTTACGGTAAGCATCACCAACTTTCTCTTTTCATGGGTTTTACCATAAATTTCGATGCTTGCTCGATCAGAAATTTCTGCCAATTTGGTTAAATAAGCCACTATTAAATCATGTCTTGTATGATGTTCTCCAATGGCATATCCTAAAAATTCTTCAGGAGTTGGAATATCAGCATTAAAGGGTGTTTTGTCTTTAAAATAATAATCTTGCGCCGATATTGAACTTATAACTAGAAAAGCGCAAATTAGTGTGAAATAATACTTGGTCAGTTTCATCCTTTTATTATTGAATTTATAGCTCTAAAAATAACATTTTATTACTAGAAAATTTAAAATGGCTGCTACTCATTTGATTTAACTTTCAAATTAATATGATACATTTGAAGCTAATCTTGCTAAATTAAAAGATTTCTATTTAAAATGAATCCGATAAAAATGAATAAAGGAGATAAAAAACTAATTAGTAAAGAGTTAGAAAATTTTTATAATAAAGCTTCAGAAGAAACCAGACTCGAAAAAGGAATGGGGATTTTTGAATTTGAACGCATCAAAGAATTGATTCAATTGCATCTTTCAAATCCAACAGCTACCATTATTGATGTTGGCGGAGGAACTGGTAAATATGCTGAATGGTTATCCAAAAACGATCACCAAGTTCATCTAGTAGAACCTGTTTTAAAACATATAAAATTGGCAGAAAAAAGAGCCAAGAAGTTAAAGAATCCGTTTTCTGTTACTATTGGTGAAGCTAAAAAATTACCCTACAAAAATGATACTGCAGATTTGGTAATTTTGCACGGACCCTTATATCATTTACAAAAACGAGAAGACCGAGTTACCGCAATCTTAGAAGCGAAAAGAGTCTTGAAAAAAGGAGGAGTTATTCTGGGTTTTGCGATCAATTATACCGCTTCGACACTAGTTGGTTTGATGAATGGAATGATTCATGCCAATTCATTTTTTGACATGTGTAAAGAAGAACTTACCACCGGAGTTCATAATGCACCAAAAGATTTTCCTTTTTTATTAGCGGATGCTTATTACCATAAACCACAAGGTTTAAAGGATGAATTTTTAGAACAAGATTTAGAGTTCATCAACTTATTTGCGGTAGAAAGTTTGATTTGGTTAGACAGTGAATATTTTGCCAATATGATTGATCAAAAGAAATCGAAAACCCTAAAAGAGTTGCAGAAACTGACTCAAAATGATGAGTATTTGTTGCCTTTTAGTCCGCATATGATGATTGCTGTTAGGAAGTAAAAAAATATTTTCTCACTATAATTTCTGATAACTTTACCAATTAGAATCTAAAACTCATTTTGAAACACTTTCAACATTTTAAAAAAGATATTTCTGGAATTTCACTTCCAGAAAAATTTACTTTTCCGTTTTATTACCAACCTCATCTTTTGGCTAAAATTGCTACCGAAGAGTTACAAGCCTATTTAGAAAATCAAACAGATTTTGAGCATAATTTTGGACTCACTGCTGCTGATAAAGAATTAGCTATTGGTAAAATGTTTGGTGTTTTAGTTGTTAAAAATAAGCATAACAAACTTGGATATATAGCTGCTTTTTCAGGAAAATTAGCAGATAAAAGTTTGCCAATAAAATTTGTTCCTCCTATTTTTAATATGAGAACAGAAGGTAGCTTTTATATCAAAGGAGAAAAAGAAATTGAAAAATTAGGCGAAGAAATTGAAACTTTAAAAAGTGATACCATTTATCTTTCTTTAAAAATATCCGTTAAAAAAATCAAACAAAATATTGAAGAAAATTTAGCCTTTCAAAGAAAGAAAATGAAAACGGCTAAACAGCAAAGAAAGATTCGAAAGAGAAATGCTGAAGCCGAATTGAATCAAAAAGAATTTGAGATTTTTAAGACATCATTAATTCAAGAAAGTTTTAATCAGCAATTTTTCTATAAAGAGTTGGTGGCGTATTACGAGCATAAAATTGAAAAAAGCAATCAACAATTTCTCAATTTTGAAAATCGAATTTCTGAATTAAAAAAACGAAGAAAAGAGATTTCTGCAAATCTCCAAAACACATTATTTGGTAAATATCAATTTTTAAATCAACAAAAAGAACAAAGGGGATTGTTAGCTATTTTTGACAATCCTGAAATTAAACCGCCTGCTGGCGCCGGCGATTGTTCTGCTCCAAAATTATTACAATATGCTTTTCAGAATGATTTAACGCCAATTTGTATGGCAGAGTTTTGGTGGGGAATTTCGCCCAATTCGGAAATCAGAAAACATCAAAATTTTTATCCTGCTTGTCAAGGTCGATGCAAACCTATTTTACATCACATGTTGGCAGGTATTGATATGGATGAAAATTTATTGCTTGAAAATCTAGGAGAAAAACAAGAATTAAAAATTGTTTACGAAGATGATGCCATTATTATTGTGAACAAACCACCAGAATTTTTATCCGTTCCTGGCAAAGAGATTAAAGATTCTGTGTATACCAGAATGAAAAAGGAATATCCATTAGCAACCGGCCCAATTATTGTGCATCGATTAGACATGTCTACTTCAGGAATTTTAGTTTTAACTAAAACGAAAGAAGCTAATAAAATAGTGCAAAGTCAGTTTATCAACAGAACTGTTAAAAAAAGATATATTGCGTTGTTAGACGGAAATTTATCCGAAGAAATTGGCATTATAAATCTTCCTTTGCGTTTAGATGTAGACGACAGACCAAGACAATTAGTAGATTTTACACACGGAAAAAATGCTAAAACACAATGGAAAGTTATCGAACGAAAAAACAACCAAACACGCGTTCACTTTTTTCCAATTACAGGAAGAACGCACCAATTAAGAATTCATGCCGCTCATAAAGATGGTTTAAACGCTCCTATTGTTGGTGATGATTTATATGGTAAAAAGCAAAATAGATTGCATTTACATGCAGAGTTTATTGAGCTTTTACATCCAACAACTAATAAAGTTATTAGTTTTACTGTTGATGCGGATTTTTAAAAATCGTATAAAATAGTCAAGTATGTCGGCATCGAGCAAAACAGCAAACTGAATACTACAATTTTAATAAAACTAAAAATCAACGTAAAACAATAAATAGTCTTTATCATTTTACGCTGATTTCTGTAAAAACTAAATTCATTAATTCTTCATTCCAGGTTGCGTCAATTTCCAGTTGGTTTTTGCTTTTTCCGCTTCAACCATTTTTTGAACATCAGCAAGTAATCTTTTGGCATCATAAATAATCCCATCTTTAATGGTATATTTTACACCACCAGCTCTAATCACTTCATTCTCTTCTGTCAATTTAACAGCCCCTGTTCCGTATAAAACCTTCAAATTAGCCAAAGGATTTTCATCAACAATAACAAAATCGGCCAATTTACCAATTTGGATAGAACCAATTTTATCGTCCCAACCCAAAGCATCTGCGCCGTTTAAGGTCGCTGCTCTTATCACTTCTAACGGATGGAAACCTGCTTCACGTAACAACTCCAACTCTCTGATGTACGCAAAACCGTATAGTTGATAAATAAATCCAGAATCAGAACCTGCGGTTACTCTACCACCTCTATTTTTATATTCATTTATAAACGTCATCCATAATTGATAATTTTTTCTCCAAGAAACCTCTTGTTCTGTTCCCCAATCATGCCAATAAGAACCATGCGATATTTTACTTGGTTCAAAAAATTTCCATAAAGAAGGTAGCGTATAGGTTTCATGCCATTCCGCTCTTCTTGCTCTGTGTAAATCTCTACTCGCTTCATAAATATTAAAAGTAGGATCTAATGTAAAGTCCAATGCTAACAATTCATTCATTACTTTGTTCCAATGATTTGAATAAGGTTCTGCTGCTTGTGCCCATAATTTTCCTGCTTCTTCAAAACGATGTTGTTCATTTAAGTAATTATAATCTAATGGATAATTTTGAACAGTTCTATCTTCAAACAAGGCTTCTGGCAAACCGTACCAATGCTCCATCGATGTTAAACCTGCTCTTGCAGAATGTAAGACATTCCAGCGTGCAACACTTAATTGTGCGTGATGACAAGCAGAACCTAAACCTAATTTTTTATTTTCAGCTAGTGCCGCTGCCATAATTTCTGGCTCCGCACCAAAAAATTTAATACCATCGGCACCATTTTTAGCATTTTGTCTTACCCATGCTCTCGCTTCCTCTTCTGTAGAAATAGGATTTTTAGCACCTTGACCAAAGCCTGTATACCCAAAAATTCTTGGCGCTACAATTTCATTATTGTTACTTTTTCTCTTTAACTCATTTACTTCCTTTACACTTCTTCCACTAGGTTGTCTAATCGTGGTAATTCCATGCGCCATCCATAATTTAAAAACATACTCGGGGTTTGCTCCTTGTGATTCACCACCAATATGCCCATGCATATCTATAAAACCCGGTAATAAATACATACCATTTGCATCTAATTCTTTGCCACCTTTTTTTAATTTAGGTCGATCGCTTTCTTTGATTGCAACACCTGGATAACCAACATTATTGATACTTATAATTGTATTATTTTCGACAACAATATCAACAGGACCTAGCGGCGGTGAACCATCTCCATTAATTAGCGTAACTCCTCTAATAATTAATTGATCAAAAGGACCTTCGCCTAAATAACTTTCTTGAGAAAATGTATGAAAAGTAAAGAGTAGGTATAAAAGGATAGATAGTTTTTGAATCGTTTTCATTGGTTATAATTTTAATCTGCTTAAAAGTAATGATAAAAACCGAGACCCTTTAAGAAAACATAAAATGGTGGATATTTGTTCTGGTTTTGTTGCATGATGATCGTTTATCTACCTAAATAATATATATTCATAAAAATATTTAAAACATTGCAACAACAACTATTTTTGTTTCATGAAAAAAACGATTTCCATTATTGGAGGCGGAGCTTCTTCTTTTCTTCTTGCTGCTTTTTTAGATATTGAAAAATTCGACATCACGATCTATGAAAAAAACAAAACGGCTGGTCGTAAATTTTTGGTTGCAGGTAAAGGCGGATTCAACTTAACACATTCAGAAACGATTGAGCAGCTTATCAAACGATATACAGCAAATAATTTTTTAGAAAATTCTTTACATCAGTTTACCAATACTGATTTTAGAAATTGGCTTGAACAAATAGGAATTCCAACGTATATCGGAAGCAGTAAAAGAGTCTATCCAATAGCAGGAATTAAACCTATAGAGGTTTTAAATGCGATGCTAAAACACCTTGAAGAAAAAGGAGTTCGTATAAATTATAATCAAACTTTTTCTGATTGGGACGACAACAAGAACCCAATTATCAATTCTAAAACCATTCAGGCAGAGTACACCGTTTTTTGTTTAGGCGGAGGAAGCTGGAAAATTACAGGTTCTGATGGAACTTGGCTCGATACTTTTTCTGAAAAAGGCATTAAAACAAAAGCATTTCAAGCCTCTAACTGCGGATATCAAATTGACTGGGAATCTAATTTTATTCAAAAACATGAAGGAATTCCGTTAAAAAACATCGCTATTTCTTGCAATAATGTTGTTCAGAAAGGAGAAGCTGTTATTACCACGTTTGGATTGGAAGGAAATGCCATTTATGGATTAAGTCCGCAAATTAGAAAGCAGTTAAACGTAAATTCAAAAGCGACCATTTTTATTGATTTTAAACCTTCGTTAACAGTAGAAAATATTCTATTGAAAATAAAAGTATCAAGTTATAAAAATACGACACAGATTTTAAAAAAAGAACTCAAATTAACAGCAGCTCAAATCGATTTACTAAAAACAAATCTTTCTAAAGAATCTTATTTAAATCCAAAGTCGTTATCAGAAAATATTAAAAGATTTCCTTTAGAAATTATCAACACCGCAACAATTGATGAAGCTATTTCTACGGTTGGCGGAATTGATTTAAATTCCATTTCTGAAAACTTTGAACTCAAAAAAATGCCCAACCAATATTGTATTGGCGAAATGTTAGATTGGGACGCACCCACTGGTGGTTATCTTTTACAAGCTTGCGCGAGTATTGGTGTTTACTTGGCAAATCATTTAAATAATCATTCAAATTAGTTTTATCAACCTTAAAATTACAATACATAAAAAAGTAAAAGCTTTAAATTTTTACTTTTCTTCAAATAGATTTTAATTTTAGTAGTTAAAAATACCAAATTGGTAACATTTTACTATCTTTGAAGAAAACAAGTCTACCTTGAGAATCATTGCAAAACGAACTTTAAGAGATTTCTGGACCCTATATCCTGATGCTGAACAACAACTTACAGCTTGGTTTAGAGAAACAGAAAAAGCTAATTGGCAATCGTTAAATGATTTAAAAAAAGAATACCCAAGTGCAAGTATTTTAAAAGAAAGTCGCGTCGTTTTTAATATTAAAGGAAATAATTACAGATTAATAGTAAAGTTTAATTTAGAATATCAATTGTGTTGGATCCGTTTTGTTGGAACCCATACAGCGTATGATAAAATTAATGCAAACAAAATTTAAAATGAATATATCACCCATAAAAAACGAAATAGATTATACCAAAGCTCTTCAAAGACTTGAACTTATTTTTGATGCTAAAAAAGGAACAAAAAAAGGAGATGAATTAGAGATACTTTCCATTTTAATCGATAAATATGAAAACGAGACTTTTCCTATTGGCTTTCCTGACCCAATTGAAGCCATCAAGTTTAGAATGGAACAAATGGGTTTAAAGCAAAAAGATTTAGCAGAAGTTATTGGTTTTAAAAGCAGAGTTAGCGAAATTTTAAATAAAAAAAGAAAACTAACTTTAGACATGGTCCGAAACTTAAATCTCAAATTAAATATTCCAACGGAAGTTTTAATAAGAGATTATTAGCCTGAAACCTATCGCCTATTTTTAGGAGCTCTGCTCACCTTCTTCTTTCTTTTATTAAAAGGAATGGCGTCATCAAAAGTATGTTGCGCTACTTTATGACTTGTTTTGTTCTTTTTCCAAGAATTATTTTCTGGCAATAAAACTTGCAATAAATCAGATCGACCAACTTTGGTTAAGGTGTTTTTAATCCAATCTTTATTTTCTTTTTTATACCAAAAGAAAAATTTATGCTGATCTTCTTTCTCCTTTTTTGTCTTCGGAGTTTTGGTTGGTTTTAAAGTATACGGATGGTATCCTGAATAATAAATTACCGTTGCAACTGTCATTGGTGTTGGTGTAAAACCTTGTACTTGCTCTAACTGAAAGCCCATATCTTTGGTTTCTGCTGCCAGGTTTGCCATGTCTTCTACTTCACTTGCTGGGTGACTCGAGATAAAATATGGAATCAATTGTAAGTTCAATTTCTTCTTGATGTTTATTTTATCAAAACGCTCTTTAAACATATGAAAATATTTAAAAGATGGTTTACGCATCAACTTTAAAACAGGATCAGAAGTATGCTCTGGTGCAACTTTTAATCGCCCAGAAACGTGTTTTGTCATCACCTCTTCTGTATATGCATCTAACTCTTTCGGGTCTGCGTTTTTATTAAATTCAGGTACTAACATGTCATGTCTTATACCACTACCAATAAAAGATTTTTTTATCTTCGGATGTTTATCTACCGCTTGGTATAAATCTGTTAAAGGTTTGTGAGAGGTATCTAAATTAGAACAAATTACAGGCGAAATACAACTAGGTGCAACACATTTATCACAAATAGATTGTACTTTTCCTTTCATCTGATACATGTTTGCAGAAGGTCCGCCAATATCAGATAAATAGCCTTTAAAGTCTGGCATATTTGCCACTTTATCAATTTCTTTTAAAACAGATTCTTGACTTCTACTCGCAATAAATTTTCCTTGGTGTGCAGAAATGGTACAAAAACTACAACCTCCAAAACAGCCACGATGAATATTTATTGAGAATTTTATCATTTCAAACGCAGGTATCGGTCCACGCTTGTTATATTTTGGATGCGGTAAACGCGTAAAAGGCAAATCGAAAGAACCATCAATTTCCTTTTCTGTCATGGTAGGAAAAGGCGGATTAATCACCAGCGTTCTTCCTTCTACTTCCTGCAAGATTCTTCGTGCTTTTAATTTATTCGACTCTTGTTCTATCGTCTTAAAATTAGAAGCAAATGTTTTTTTATCCTTTAAACACGCTTCGTGAGAGCTAATGGTTACATCTTCCCAACCATTTACCACAGGCAATTTTTCTATTTTTTGATCGATTAAAACAGCGGTTTGTTTAATGTTTTTTAAACTAGAAAACGGAACGCCTTTTTGCAATAATTCTACAATTTCTCGCAAAGGTTGTTCGCCCATTCCATACACCAACATATCAGCTTTAGAAGTCTCTAAAATAGTTGGCAATAACTTATCAGACCAGTAATCATAATGCGTTACACGTCTTAGCGAAGCTTCAATGCCGCCAATTAAAACAGGAACATCTGGGAATTTTTCTTTTAATATTTTCGAATATACAGAAGTTGCATAGTCAGGTCTAAAACCTTTATCGCCGTTTGGGGTATACGCATCTTTATCTCTACGTTTTTTACTCGCGGTGTAATTAGAAACCATCGGATCCATACACCCCCCGGTACAACCAAAAAACAATCTTGGTTTTCCTAATTTTTCAAAATCTTGCAAGTTGTCTGTTACACTTGGCTGCGGCACAATTGCCACACGCAAACCATAACTTTCTAAAATACGACCAATAACGGCTGGTCCAAATGATGGATGATCTACATAGGCATCTCCACTAAAAAGAATGACGTCTAGTTCTTCCCAACCCCGAATTTTTACTTCTTTGTTTGTTGTTGGTAACCAGTCGGTTAATTGATGTGTATTCGTATCTTGCATAGTTTTGCGAATTTACGAGAATTTTAGTTGAAAAAAATTATTTTTTTTTGCTTTAGAAAACAAAATTTAAAGTTTTGTTAAATACCTTAAAATTACTCTAGAAACTCTTAATATTGCGTCGAATTAAACAGAAATTATGAGAAAAATATTCATTACAATCATCACGATTGCCTTTCTAGGAAGTTGTGCAAGCTTAAAAGTAAACTCAAATAAGAAAAAGCTCATTGAAGTAGCTATAAATTTAAATACTGTTGTTGATGACAAAGTTCAAGTTGAAGTAAATCCTAAAAAAATTAAAGAAAACACAATTGTGTATCAAATCCCTGCTATTGTCCCGGGAACCTATGCAATAAGCGATTACGGGAAATTTATCTCTGATTTTAAAGCCTTTGATTATGAAGGCGCAGAAATGACTGTTACGAAATTAGATACCAATTCTTGGCAAATAGAGAATGCCAAAAAAATGGACAAAATAACGTATTGGGTAGATGATACTTTTGATTCTGAAAAAGAACATGGTATTTATGTGATGTCAGGAACCAATATCGAAGAAGGTAAAAACTTCTTTTTGAATCTGCCTGGCTTTGTTGGGTACTTTAAAGGTAAAAAAGAATCTCCGTACACGTTGTCAATAATGCATCCTGCAGATTTGTATGAAACTTCTTCTTTAATCAATAAAAACACCACGAAAGAAGACAATACTTTAGATGTTTTTTCCGCGAGTAGATATGATGAAATATCTGACAACCCAATCATGTACGCACCTTTAAATACTGTAAATTTTACTGTAGGCGGTGTAGACGTTTCTATGGCAGTATACTCTCCAAATAATATTCATTTGGCAAGTGATATGGAAGAAGATCTAAAAAAAATGGTCTTGGCACAAACGAACTTTTTAGAAGGTTTTAAAACAACAAAAGAATACAACATTTTAGTGTATCTATTTGATCCAACTGTTAATAAATGGAATAGTTTTGGCGCTTTAGAGCACTTATCTTCTACAACAGTTGTGTTTCCAGAAACATACTCTAAAGAGCAATTAGCAAACGGAATGATTAATGGTACTATTTCTCATGAGTTTTTTCATATTGTAACGCCACTTTCTGTACATTCAGAAGAAATTCATTCTTTTGATTTTAACGAACCAAATATGTCTAAACATTTATGGATGTATGAGGGCGTTACAGAATATTTTGCAAATCTTTTTCAGGTAAATCAAGACTTGATAACTGAACAGCAATTTATTGATGAAATGAAAGGTAAAATTGCAAGTTCATTAATGTATAATGACACTATGTCTTTCACTAAAATGAGTAAAAATATTTTAGAAGGTGAATACGCTAAAAATTATGGAAATGTATACCAAAAAGGTGCTTTAATTGGGATGTCTTTAGATATTCTTTTAAGAGAAGAAAGTAAAGGTGCATACGGAATTAGAAATTTGATGAAAGATTTATCTAACAAATACGGGCAGTATAAGCCTTTTAAAGATGATGAAATTCTTGACGAGATTGTAAGCATGACGTATCCTTCTGTTGGTGTATTTTTCGACAATCATTTAACAGGAAATGTACCTATCAACTATTCAGAATTCTTTAATAAGGTTGGTGTTGCTAATAAAACGAAAACGATTGCTTCTTCTTATTTATTAGACAGTTCAAATCAATTGTTTATAACTGCGAATAGTAAAGAAGAAATTCTATTTTTAGACAGACAAAACACGGGATTAACTAATTTAGGTGTGGAAGCTGGTGATATTCTAAAAACTATAAACGGAGAGAAAGTAGATTTAACAAACATAAGACCCACCATTGGCAAATCAATGCAATGGAAAGAAGGCGATTCGTTAGTTTTTGAAGTTATGAGAGCAGGTGAAACTATTAAATTAGAAGGAAAAGTAATAAAAGGAAGCACAGACATTGAGGAATTAGTCCTTGAAGATCTATTAGAAAGCGATCCTAAAAAAACATTGAGAACTGCTTGGTTAAAATCCTTATAAAAAAGCAATTTTAAATAAAAAAGGTTCTCAATAGAGAACCTTTTTTATTTTGTATAATTAATATCCGATTAAAAATATTTTTAGGTAGATAAGCCCTTTTAAAGTAAGAGATTCCACGAACTTTCTAGACGAAACTTCGCTTTTTTAAAAATAATTTCATCAAGATAAAGTGGTTAACTTTATTTTAATTTAGTACTTTTTTTCAGGTAGTTAGAGTCAATTCTTGGTTCTTTGCTCTTTGCTCTTTGCTTTTTGCTCTTGTTTCTTGTTTCTAAAAGCAAAGCAATCTTGAGTCATTTATCGCACAGAAATAATTTTATCCAGACTTTAATTTTGTACTTCATTAACGAACTTGGGCAACAATTTTAACCGCTTCCATGGCTTCTTTTACATCATGCACTCTTAAAATATTTGCGCCATTTAATAACGCTATTGTGTTTGCTGATGTTGTTGCATTCAACGCTTCTTGTGCAGAAATATTTAGTGTTTTATAGAGCATCGACTTTCTTGAAATTCCGGCTAAAATGGGCGCATCTAAATTTTCGAAAAGTGATAAATTTTTAAGAATCTCAAAATTATGGGCATTTGTTTTTCCGAAGCCAAAACCCACATCAATAAGTACATCATTTAATTTTAGTTGATGTAACTTAAAAATCTGCTCTGCGAAAAAAGAAATAATTTCTTGGGTTACGTCTTTATAAACAGGGTTTTTCTGCATGTTTTGTGGTGTTCCTAACATGTGCATTACAATATAAGGAACTTGTAAATTTGCAACCGTTTCAAACATTTTAGTATCCATTTTTCCGCCAGAAATATCATTAATCATTGCCGCTCCAACAGCAATCGTTTCTTTGGCTACGCTGCTTCTAAACGTATCTACAGAAATAATAATTTCAGGAAAATGTTTCATCAACAAAGTAAGAACAGGGAGTATTCTTTTTAATTCTTCCTCTTCAGAAATATGCTGTGCTCCTGGTCTTGAAGAATACGCGCCAACATCTATAAAAGTTGCACCTTCAAAAAGCATTTTTTCTACCTGATGTAAAATTTCAGGCTCATTTTTGTATTTACCACCGTCATAAAAAGAATCTGGTGTGATATTTAAAATCCCCATCACTTTTGGTGAAGATAAATCGATTAAAGTTCCTTTACAGTTTATTGTCATTTACCGAACTACTTTATTAATTATGTGTGTAATTTCTGGTGCTTTATAATCGTTCATTTTTCGCATTAATTCATTAACTGTGGTTGCTACAATCAATAAATTAAGGTTTTGAGGTTTGATATATCCCTCTGAAACCATTTTATCTATTTGAATTAAAATAGCATCAAAAAAACCATTTACATTTAAAAGTCCGATTGGCTTTTGCTCAATATGCAATTGCCCTAAAGTAAGTGCTTCAAAAAGCTCATCTAAAGTACCAAAACCGCCGGGAAGCGTAATATAAGCGTCTACTAATTTGCTCATAATTACCTTGCGTTCACTCATCTTTTTGCAAATAATCATTTCTTCTACACCCGCATGCACCACTTCTTCTTTTTCTAAAAGTTTCGGAATTACACCAATAACTTCTCCATTTAAATCGAGAATTGTATCAGAAAGAACGCCCATCATCCCTATTTTTCCGCCGCCGTAGACCAAACCGATTTTATGCTTTACAAAATAAGTACCGAGCTCAATAGCAGCTTCTTTATACACAGGATTAAAACCCAAACTTGAGCCACAAAAAACAACAATTCTATTCATTTTTATAGTTGATAAATTCACTGTAAAAATAAAGGAATTGCCTGTAAGAAGATATAAAAAAGTAAAAAAATAAAGACAAAGTATATTGTATTTGTTACTTTTACAAAGAGTTCAACAATTCTTTAAAACGGCGCAATTTATGTTGGTTTTAAATAATATACTTAATACAAAAAATGCAAAATACATCAAACCAATATGATGCTGTAATTGAAGATTGCAGAAGTTTATTTATCAAGAAAATGTCTGATTATGGATCTGCTTGGCGTATTTTACGTTTGCCATCCTTAACAGATCAGATTTTCATAAAAGCCCAAAGAACCCGTCAATTACAAGAAAATGAGGTTCAGAAAGTAGATGAAGGAGAAAAATCTGAATTTATTGGGATTATCAATTATTCTATAATGGCGCTAATTCAATTGGAAAAAGGAGTTGTAGAAACACCAGATTTATCAACCGAAGAAGCCACTATTTTGTATGACAAACACAGTAAGATTGCTAAAGAATTAATGATGAATAAGAATCATGATTATGGTGAAGTTTGGAGAGAAATGCGCGTTTCTTCTCTGACAGATTTAATTTTACAAAAATTATTACGCGTAAAACAAATTGAAAACAACCAAGGCAAAACGATAGTTTCTGAAGGAATTGATGCCAATTACCAAGACATGATCAATTATGCTGTTTTTGCTATGATTCATTTAGGTGAGTAAGTTTAGTGGTTAAAATTTTGACTTTAAAGTTGGGAGTTTCGTCATTACGAGGCACGAAGCAATCTCTTTATCATTTGACAAACTACCTTAAAAAAGCGCAAAATTAAAGAATTACAGTTTTTGATGCACTATTTAGGAAATTATAAAACACAGTTATACACAGGGTGTGTGGGCAATTAAATATTAAATTAAATTATGAAAAAGTTAGTTTTATCCTTTGGCCTTAATCGTGAAATCACATAAAGTTATATTATTTTGGAATTTAGTATTATGGGATTTCTCCTAAAGTCGAAATGACAAAATAGTGTGGTTTTCTGTTAATTGATATACAAATAATTTCAATGATATTTTTAAGCTAATCTTTTTATCCATTAGTTTAATAAAAAATAAACAACTAAAATTCTCTACGCAATGCCTAGAAAATTATAAAACACAAATATGAAAATACTAGTACAGATTGTAAGAATTATAGTCGGAGCCTTATTTATATTTTCGGGCTTTGTAAAATTAGTAGATCCTGTTGGGTCTCAATACAAATTTGAAGAATACTTTTCTGAAGGCGTTTTAAATCTAGAATTTTTAATTCCGTATGCATTGCCTTTTGCCATCTTTTTAGTTATCTCTGAAATTGTTTTAGGTGTTGCTCTTTTGGTAGGCTGGAAAGCTAAATTTACGGTTCGAAGTTTACTGCTAATGATTCTAGTATTCTTATTTTTAACTTGGTATTCTGCCTATTATAATAAAGTTACAGATTGTGGCTGTTTTGGCGATGCTATCAAATTAAAACCTTGGGAAACCTTTACAAAAGACGTAATTTTAACTATTTTAATTCTCTTTTTAAGTTATAAAGTAGGCTTTATAAAACCGATTAAAAGAACATTTTTACCCGGAAAAATAGTTTTTTTCTCTCTTATTTTATCCTCTTTTATAACCTATTATGTTTTAGCGCACTTGCCAATTATAGATTTTAGAGCCTATGCAATTGGTAAAAGTATTCCTGAAGGAATGAAGTATAAGGATGATGGCGAAATACCTCCTGTACACGATTTTATGTTAGAAAACACTCAAAATGATTTAGCTCCACAGATTTTAAAAATGGACAAAGTGATGCTCGTTATCATGTCTAGTTTAGAAAAATCTGAATACGAAGCCTTCCCTGAAATTAAAAAAATTGCAGATGAAGCGATCAAAAAAGGGTATAAAGTGTATGGTGTTTCTGCCTCTTTTTCTAATATTATTCAGTTAACAAAGAAAAAATTTCAACTTCCTTTTGAGGTGTTGTTTTGTGATGAAACTACTTTAAAAACCATGATTAGAGCAAATCCTGGAATTATGATTTTGAAGAAAGGAATTGTTGTTGAAAAGAAAAACTGGAAAGATATTGACGATTTAGAGCTATAATGAAAAATTTAATTCTTGTATTTATTGGCGGTGGTTTTGGCAGTGTTTTACGTTTTTTAATCGGTAAATGGCTAAACAATTCAGAAAACGGAATTCCGTACGGAACATTTCTTGCCAATATTCTAGGGAGTTTGTTCATTGGTTTTATTTTGGGCTATGCAGCAAAAAGTGAAACCTTGAGTCAAAATCATACCTTATTATTAGCAACGGGCTTTTGTGGCGGCTTTACCACCTTCTCTACTTTCGCTTATGAAAATCATTTGTTTTTAAAATCGGGAGATTTCACTTCTTTCGCGTTTTATACCATTGCGAGTTTTATTATTGGCTTTTTGGCCGTTTTTACAGGAATGTATTTAGTAAAATTTGTGTAAAAAATTATATAGCGTTGTAACAAAATAAGGTAATCGTCTGCTTATACCTTAAATCCGCAAGTAACATATTAGGATAGTTGAGTTCATTTTAGTTGTATTTAGAATGATGCAACTTTTCAATTAATTGCTATTTCAACGTTCGTTTTAACTTATTTTTTACCTTTATT
>NZ_VORR01000022.1 GCF_007997085.1 Polaribacter sp. IC066 | reverse complement strand
GCTTTTTTTGCGTGATGTATCGAGAACATTTAAAATTCACCTATGAAAACCTATAAAATATTTTTTTTACTACTTTTTATTTCGGTTTCTTCATTTGCTCAAAACTCAAATAGAATTTTTAAAAGTGTGACACTTGAAAAAGATACTATTTTAAAGATTGAAGTAAATGACGGAATATATCAAATTAAGTTTTACTCAAATAAAATTGTAGAAACCTCTTTTATTCCAACAAATGAAATTTTTTCAAGCGCATCTCACGCAGTTGTTTTGAGTCCAATATCACTTAAAACAAAATATAAAGAAACTAAAAATAAAGTATTTTTTTCTGCGGATGATTTAAAACTTACGGTTCAAAAAGCTCCTTTTCAAATTTCCTATTTCTATAAAGACAAAATCATAACATCAGAAAAGCAAGGCTATTTTAAGTCAAAACACGAACCGATGGATTTGGTGAAAGATAATATCGTTGCGGAGGTTACAGAAAAAATTGAATTTAATTTAACTGCGGATGAAATTTTATATGGCGCAGGAGCAAGAGCTTTAGGAATGAATAGAAGAGGTCACAGATTGCCCTTGTATAACAGAGCACATTATGGCTATGAAACCTATTCTGAATTGATGAATTTTACAATTCCGTTAGTAATTTCATCAAAAAAATACATGCTTCATTTTGATAATGCACCCATTGGTTATTTAGATTTAGATAGTAAAAAAGACAACACTTTAACTTACGAAACCATTTCTGGGCGCAAAACCTATCAAGTAATAGTGGGCGATTCTTGGATTGATTTAATTGATAATTACACGAATTTAACGGGAAAACAACCTTTACCACCAAGATGGGCTTTAGGGAATTTTTCGAGTAGATTTGGGTATCATTCTCAACAAGAAACCGAAGCAACGATTGCTAAATTTAAAGAAGAAAAAATTCCTGTAGATGCGGTAATTCTCGATTTGTATTGGTTTGGTAAAGATTTAAAAGGAACGATGGGGAATTTAGAAGTCTACAAAGATTCTTTTCCTGATATGAAAGGGATGATTTCGGATTTTAAAAAACAAGGTGTAAAAACAGTTTTAATAACAGAACCTTTTATTTTATCAAACTCTAAAAAATGGAAGGAAGCGGTAGAAAAAGATGTTTTGGCAAAAGATTCTATCGGCAATCCTGCAAAATATGATTTCTATTTTGGAAATACAGGTATTGTAGACATTTACAAAAAAGAAGGTAAAGATTGGTTTTGGAATATTTACAAAGAAATTTATGATTTAGGAGCAAAAGGTTTTTGGGGAGATTTAGGCGAACCAGAAGTGCATCCATCTTGGGTGCAACATGCAACAGGTTCTGCCGATGAGGTGCATAATATTTATGGGCATGATTGGGCACGATTAATCTTTGAAGGGTATCAAAAAGAGTATCCGAATGAAAGACCTTTTATTTTAATGCGAGCAGGTGCTGCCGGTTCGCAACGTTTTGGTATGATTCCTTGGTCTGGTGATGTGAATAGAACTTGGGGCGGATTGCAATCTCAACCAGAAATAGCATTGCAAATGGGGATGCAAGGTTTGGGCTATATGCATTCTGATTTAGGCGGATTTGCAGGTGCAAATTTAGATGATACTTTATATACGCGTTGGTTACAATATGGTGTGTTTCAGTCCATATATAGACCGCACGCGCAAGAAGATGTTGCCAGTGAACCTGTTTTTAGAAGTGAAAAAGTGAAGAAATTAGCAAAAAAATCGATTGAATTACGCTACAAATTATTGCCTTATAATTACAATCTAGCCTTTGAAAATAATCAAAAAGGAACTCCCTTAATGCGTCCTATTTTCTTTGAGGAAGATGATGCGGAATTAATGACGAATTCAGCTACCTATTTATGGGGGAAAGATTTTTTAATCACACCAATTTTAAAAGATTCCATAAAAACGAAAGAAATTTATTTTCCGAAGACAGCGAATTGGTTCAACTTTTATTCGGATGAAAAAGTTGAAGGCGGACAAACAAAAACGATACAAGTTCAAGAAAATACTATTCCGACTTATGTAAGGAGTGGTGCCTTTATTTTGATGTCGGAATTGGTGCAAACTACAGATCATTATAAAGCGAACAAATTTGAATTGCACTATTATTATGATACTTCTGCACAAGAAAGTGAACGAAGCTTTTATAATGATGACGGATTGACGGCAAATGCTTTTGAAAAAGGAAAGTATGAGTTGCTAGAATTTGAAGCGGAATTTACAAAACGCTTTTTAAAAGTTAATTTTGAAGCCGAATTTGGTGCTAATTGGAATGCATCAGCAAAAGAAATTACGTTGGTTCTTCATAATATTAATTGGAGTCCTAAAAAGATAAAAGTTGCCCGAAAAAGAAAACGAATTTTACCAGAAAATAACGTTTTAAAAATTCCTATAAAATGGAATCCGAAGAAAGAATTGACGGTAAAAATATCCTTAAAATAAGCATCAATTATGAAAAAAGTAGTAAACGTTTTATCTGTCTTAATTTTAATAGTATTAATTGGATGTACAGCAAAAAAGAAAGGATCAGAAGAGAATATGAAGCGTATGAATACAGAGAAAAAAACAGTAGTTTATCAAGTTTTTACACGGTTATTTGGCAATACAAATACCACGAATACACCTTGGGGAACTATTGAAGAAAATGGTGTTGGAAAGTTTAACGACTTTACAGATGAAGCTTTAACGGAAATTAAAGATTTAGGCGTTACCCATATTTGGTATACGGGTGTTCCGCATCATGATGTAATTCGTGATTATACAAAATACGGCATTTCTAATGACGATCCAGATGTGGTAAAGGGCAGAGCAGGTTCTCCATATGCTGTGAAAGATTATTACAATGTAAATCCTGATTTGGCAGTAAATGTGGAAAATCGTTTGCAAGAGTTTGAGGCATTAATTGCGCGTTCTCATAAAAATGATTTAAAAGTACTTATCGATATCGTACCAAATCATGTTGCAAGAAATTATCAAAGTTTAACAAATCCTATAGGCACAAAAGATTTTGGAGCAGAGGATGATACTTCGGTTGCATATGATGTGAATAATAATTTTTATTATGTGCCAAATACACCTTTTGAAGTGCCAGCTTTTATAAATGGATATTCGCCATTAGGAGGGGAAAAGCAACGTTTATCAGATGGAGAATTTGATGAAAATCCTGCAAAATGGACTGGTAATGGTGCCCGTTCTCCAAAACCAAACAGGAATGACTGGTATGAAACTGTAAAAGTAAATTACGGAATCTCACCAGATGGAAAAAAAGATTTTGAGGATTTACCAGCAGGATTCGAGAATGAAGCGTATCAAATACATTTTGAATTTTGGCAAGATCAAAACGTACCAAATTCTTGGATAAAATTTAGAGATATTGCTTTGTATTGGATTGAAAAAGGAGTTGATGGTTTCAGGTTTGACATGGCAGAAATGGTGCCTGTAGAATTTTGGAGCTATTTAAATTCTGCCATCAAAATGAAAAATGAAGATGCTTTTTTATTAGCAGAAGTGTACAATCCTAAAATGTACAGAGATTATATTAAAAAAGGAAAAATGGATTATTTGTATGATAAAGTGCAGTTGTATGACACGATAAAAAATATCATGCAAGGTCGTGGCTTAACAGATCATATTCCTCCAATTCAAGAAGATTTAAAAGATATTGAACAGCATATGTTGCATTTTTTAGAAAATCATGATGAACAAAGAATTTCAAGTCCAGAGTTTGCAGGAAATGCCAAAAAAGGAAAACCGGCAATGGTAGTTTCTGCAACGATTTCTACCGCACCAACGATGATATATTTTGGACAAGAATTTGGCGAAGATGGTTCTGAAAATGCCGGGTTTGGGACTCCGTCAAGAACTTCAATTTTTGATTATGTTGGTGTTCCCTCTATTCAAAGGTGGGTGAATAATAAACAATTTGATGGAGGACAATCAACCAAAGAAGAACTAGCCTTAAGAGATTTTTACAAGCGTTTGTTAAATTTTACGACTCAGAGTGATGGGTTAATGGGCACTTACCAAGATATACATCAATTTAATAGAAAAAACACAGATAATTATACGGCTAAAGTTTTGTCTTTTGTTCGCTATTCAGATAATGAAAAGTTACTTATTATTTCAAATTTTGATGACAAAGAGACATTTAAATTTGAATTAAAAATTCCATCAGAACTTATTAAAAAATGGAATTTAGCAGACGGAGAATATCAATTAAAAGATGCATTATACAATACAGCGACTTTTAATTTACAAGTAAATCAATCGAAAGGAGTTGTGCCAATTACAATCAAACCTTTAGAATCCTTTATATTAAAACTTCAATAAAATTTTAAGATGAAAAAAATCATAATCCTTTTTACTTTTTTTACTTTTTTAAATTGTAAAGAAAATACGTCAGCTCAAATAGCATCCAAAAAAACTACTCAAAAAGAGTTTGTTTGGGAAGCAGCAAATATTTATTTTTTATTAACAGATCGATTCAATAATGGCGATAAAAGCAATGATATCAATTTTGAAAGAACCGAAAAAACTGGCGTTTTAAGAGGTTTTAAAGGCGGCGATATAAAAGGAATCACACAGAAAATTAAAGAAGGTTATTTTACAGATTTAGGCATTAATGCCATTTGGATGACGCCAGTTGTAGAACAAATTCACGGTGTAACCGATGAAGGTACCGGCTTTTCTTATGGTTATCACGGTTATTGGACAAAAGATTGGACGAAGATTGACCCTAACTTCGGAACAAAAGAAGATTTAAAGGAATTAGTAGATGCTGCGCACAAAAACGGAATTCGAGTTTTGTTAGATGCTGTAATAAATCATACTGGACCTGTAACAGAAAAAGATACTGTTTGGCCAACTGATTGGGTAAGAACAACTCCGACATGTAGTCATAAAGATTACAAATCTACCGTGACCTGCACTTTAGTTGAGAATTTACCAGACATTAGAACAGAAAGTAATGAAGCTGTTAAATTACCACCACAATTAGTTGCAAAATGGAAGGCAGAAGGACGATATGAGCAAGAGTTGAAAGAATTAGATGATTTTTTCGCAAAAACAGGTCACCCAAGAGCACCACGTTTTTATATCATGAAATGGTTAACAGATTATATTACTGAATTCGGAATTGATGGCTACCGAGTAGACACTGTAAAACATACAGAAGAATATGTTTGGCAAGAATTTAAAACCCTTTGTGAGGCCACTTTTGCGGAGTACAAAAAAAATAATCCTGAAAAAGTATTAGACAATAACGATTTTTATTTGGTTGGTGAAGTGTATAATTACGCAATTTCTCAAGGAAAATATTTTGATTTGGATGATAAACAAGTAAATTATTTTCACAAAGCATTTAACAGTTTAATCAATTTTGAAATTAAATGGAATGCGAAACAAATGGCAGCAAATGCTGTTTTTGTTAAATATGATTCTCTTTTAAATACAGAACTAAAAAACTACGGGGTTCTAAATTATATGACTTCTCACGATGATGGGAATCCCTTTGATAAAAATAGAGAAATACCCTATGAAACGGCAACAATGTTGCTGTTAACTCCTGGAACATCACAAGTATATTATGGAGACGAATCTGCAAGAGATTTAACAATTGATGGCGCCGTTGGCGATGCTACTTTGCGTTCTTTTATGAACTGGGATGAAATTAGTAATCATAAAAATACAAAACAAATTTTAAATCATTGGCAAAAACTAGGTCAGTTTAGAGCAAACCATCCATCCGTGGGTGCAGGAAAACATCAGTTTATATCAGAAGATAATGGTTTGGTTTTTTCAAGAGTTAGAAATAAAGACCAAGTGGTTGTTGGAATACATCTATCAAAAGGAAAAAAAGTAATAAATGTAGCTACTATTTTTAAAAACGGAGAAGAATTTCATGATTTCTATTCCAATACACGCGGCGTTGTAAAAGACGGAAAGGCAATTATAGACTCTGACTTTGATATTGTTTTATTAGAAAAGAAACAATAATAAATCAAAAAGTTAATTTTTACCCACCTTATTGTACTCATTAATCATAATATAAGCCCAAATGACAACGCATAATACTACAAAAATCGAAAAATAAATTATGATATCATTTGCGCTCATTCCCGATGAGTTTAAGGTAAATCATAAATCCTAGCAGCGTTGGTGCCCAAAGCCCAATAAAAATACCGTGTAGTTGGTCTCCGGTTAAAAAAAGATATTCAGCAACAAGTATAATTGCAATACACAGGGCCAATATTAAAAAGTTAGAAACTCCTAATTTTTTTATTAAATTCATATAGATGTTAAATATTTGGTAAAGTTACTCAATTTTTTTTTAGAAGATACAGTGGTTTAAAATCTTATTTATTAGGCTTTTATTCTTTTTTTTTAGTGATACACCTTTATTAAAAAGCCATACACAAGTTTTGTAATTTGTTAGTTGCCATTAATACAAAAAAAATCTCGACTTCATAATGAAATTTGTTAAATAATTTGGAAAATGTTGTCTTTTTAGGTAACTTTGTTTCGGAATTAAAAACACATATAGAATTGGCTGAATTTGAAAGAGAAATAATCCCGTATGAAAATCACTTTTGGGATTTTTATAATAAACTTGAACCGAAAGTCAAAAACAAGTTTGATTGGACAATTTCACTTATTGAAAGAACAAAAATAGTTCCCAAACAATATTTCGATCATATGACTGGAACGGATGGACTTTGGGAAATACGAGTAAAAACTGGAAATAATATTTTCAGAGTATTTTGTTTTTTCGACAAAGGAAATGTCATTATGTTATTAAGCGGATTTCAGAAAAAAACTCAAAAAACACCAAAAAAGCAAATCAAAAAAGCGGAAACGTTAAAAAAGAAATATTATGAAAACAAGTGAAAATCCTAAAAGTTGGAAAGAACATATTAATAATAAATACGGCGACAAAGGAACTGAAAGCCGAGAAAAATTCGAGGAAGAATTCGAGACTTTTCGAATCGGAGCTTTAATTCAAGAAGCAAGGAAAAGACAGAAACTGACACAACAACAATTAGCGGAAAAAGTAGGAACAACCAAAAATTACATTTCGAGAATTGAAAATAATGCGAGTGATATTCGACTTTCGACTTTAATGAGAATAATCCGAGAAGGATTAGGTGGAAGTTTAAAACTATCGCTTGACATTTAGAATCGGAAAGAAGTACTAATGGCAACACCGTATAAACTTTATTGCTGGTAATCGCTTACTTACGAAAGTCCTCGCGGACTTTCTTTGTCAGCAATTATTTACTAACTTTACTTCCTAACCAACGCAACAAAGCTTATACAAAAACGTTGTAAGTAATTTGCGTAATATTGAAAACCAAACATCAATATATATGTTATTTACTAGCTTAAAAAGTTCGATTATTTTTGTCATGTATTTTTTTGTTTTTGGTCTTTTTTCTCAAGAAGTCCCTCCAATAAACATATTTTCTACCGAAGATTATGGAGCTGAAAACCAAAATTGGGCAATTTCTCAAGACGCTAACAATTTTATTTACGTTGCAAATAATAAAGGCTTGCTAGAGTTTAATGGCGCAAACTGGCAATTGTACCCAACACCCAACGAAACCATTATGCGTTCTGTTAAATGTTTAAACGATAAAGTTTATACTGGTTTTTATATGGATTTTGGCTATTGGGTAAAAAATGATTTTGGTCTTTTAGATTATACTTCAATTGTAGAAGAAAATAATATAGAAATGCTCGAAGACGAGCAAATTTGGGAAATATTTGAATTAGATGGTTGGCTACTTTTTAAATCGCTACAAAGAATTTATCTGTACAACACAGCGACTAAAACCTTTAAAGTAATTGAGGCGTCAAAAAGCATTACAAAATTATCGAAAGTAGAAAATGTTATCTATTTTCATGATTTAGGGAAAGGGGTGTTTATGATAGAAAACGGAATTCCTAAATTGGTTTCTGATAATCAAATATTAAAAGAAAATAAAATTGTAGAAATATTTTTAAAAAACGACAAACTATTTTTTGCGACACAGAAAAAAGGTTTTTTCTTTTTAGAAGGTAAAGAGTTGAAAAAGTGGAATATAAGTGCAGACGCGTCTTTATTAACTAAAACTATCTACAGCGCTAAGCAATTAGAAAACGGAGATATTGTGCTAGGTACAATTTCTAACGGATTTATTAAATTATATGAAAACGGAGAAATTAATTACCAAATAACCCAAGGTTTGGGCTTGAGTAATAATACCGTTTTGGCAATTTTTGAGGATGTAGATAAAAATATATGGCTAGGTTTAGATAACGGAATTAACGTGGTAAATTTATCATCTCCCTTTAAGCTTTTTGTCAACAAAACAAGCTATTGGGGAACAATTTATGCTTCTATTGTGCACAAAGACAATTTATATTTAGGTACCAATCAAGGGTTGTATTATAAGAAAAAGAATTCTGATGATGATTTTAAGTTTATTACCAACACTCAAGGTCAAGTTTGGAATATACAAGAAATTGATGGGGTTCTTTTCTGTAGTCATGATTCGGGCACATTTATCATAAAAAATAAGATAGCAAGCCTTATTGAAGGTACAGACGGAACCTGGGGAGTTAAAAAAATAGATGATAATACTTTAATTCAAGGAAGTTATGATGGCTTGTATATTTTATCAAAAAATGGGGAATCTTGGAAATTAAGAAATAAGATTAAGGGATTCTCTAATTCTAGTAAATATTTTATTTTAAAAGACGATCATAGGGTTTTTGTAAATCATGAATATAAAGGTGTTTTTAAATTAGAAATAGACAAAGAATTTAAGAACGTAACCAACATAAGTAAAGATGTATCGGTTGCTAAAGGGATTCATTCTAGTTTAATAAGATATAATAATGCTATTTTTTATGCTTGTAAAAAAGGTGTGTATAGGTATGATAATGAGAAAGATAGTTTTAAAATAGATACCGTTTACAGTAAATTAATACCAGAGGGCAAATTTCTTTCTGCTAAATTATTGTTTGATGATGCTGCTAATAAACTATGGTCATTTACAAAAGATGATATTCGTTATTTTGCACCAGGTAAATTAAGTGCAAAACCAGATTTAGAAATTATTCCAATAAAAGGAGCTATCTATAAAGGTGCTTCTGGTTATGAAAACATTATTCATTTAGAAGATAAAAAGTATTTAATAGGTACGTCTGATGGTTATTTATTGATCGATTTAAATAGTGTTTTCGAACCCAAAGATTTTACCATAAACATCAATAGAATTTTTTATAATGAAATTGATGGCTTGCAAAATAACGTAAGCTTAAAAGAAAAAGGAGTTTTTACAGTAGATGAAAATAATATTGGTTTTGTTCATAGCGTTTCGAATTATAATAAAACGGCTTCTATTAAGTATCAATATATGTTAGATGGGCTTAATGAGAAATGGAGTAAACTATCTAAAAACAATTCTTTTTTGTTTGAAAATTTGCCCTTTGGCGAATATACTTTTAAAGTAAGAGCGTCAATTGACAATAAATTAAGTCAGAATGTTGCAGCATACAATTTTAAAATAGCGAAGCCTTGGTATTTATCTAACGTATTGGTTTTTATTTATGTTGTTGTATTCTGTATTCTATTTTTTACGCTACACATCATTACAAAAACCTTTTATAAAAGACAAAGAGTAAACTTATTAGAAAAAACACAGAGAGATCTAGAACTAAAAGAGCTTGAGAGTTCACAAAAAATTATCAAACTAAATAATGATAAATTAAGAAGTGATATAGAAAGCAAAAACAGAGAGTTAGCCACTTCTACCATGAGTATTATTAAGAAGAATGAATTTTTAAATACGATAAAAACAGAGCTCACTATTAAGGGAAAAGAAGGAATTGATAAAGTTGTTAAAATAATTGACCAAAACTTAAACAATACAGATGATTGGAAATTGTTTCAAGAAGCATTTAATAATGCAGATAAAAATTTTCTTAAAAAGATAAAATCAAAGCATCCAGAATTAACGCCAAATGATTTAAGATTATGTGCATATCTTCGATTAAATTTATCTTCAAAAGAAATAGCGCCTCTCTTAAATATCTCACCTAGAAGCGTAGAAGTAAAACGATATCGACTTCGTAAAAAAATGAATTTACCACACGATGCCAATTTAACGAATTACATAATAGAGATTTAGTTCTATAAACAGGGAGATTTAACCATACATAAACACAACATTTCTTATTTATAAAGTAAATGTTCATTTTTTAAATTTTTAAAAATAAGTGGTTTAGCCTGTTTTATATGTTTTTTTGTAGTGTATGTTTATTGTTGCGGCTTTTTTTGCAACTTTAACAAATAATTACCACTATTTTTGTTTAAACTATAATTTAAAACTTTTTTTATGAGAAAAAAAATGATGATGCTACTCTTTGCATTAGGATCGGTTTTTGCAAGTGCACAAACTGTGGATGTAAAAGGAGTCGTTAAAGATGCTGCTACTGGCGATGTTTTACCCGGTGTAAGTATTATAATTAAAGGGACTGTAAGCGGAACACAAACCGATTTTGATGGTTTGTTCAGTTTCAATAAAGTACAGAAAGGTGTTGTATTGGTCTTTAACTATTTGGGATACAAACCAAAAGAAGTTATTGTAAACGGAGAAACCATGAATGTTTCTCTAGATCAATCGGCAGTGGCTTTAGATGAAATTGTTGTAATTGGGTATGGTACTCAAAGAAAAAAAGAAGTTACAGGCGCTGTTTCTGTAGTTTCTAGCGCAGCGATAGACGATTTAAAACCAACAAGAATAGATCAGGCTTTGCAAGGTCAGGTTGCTGGTGTTAATATTACATCAAGCTCTGGTTCACCAGGTGCTGGTTTAAATATTCAAATTAGAGGGGTTTCTACAAACGGAGATGGTAGACCTTTAATTTTATTAGATGGTAACGTTATTGAAGATTTAAGTGTTGTGAATCCTAATGATGTGGAATCGATGAATATCTTAAAAGATGCAACAGCTGGTATCTATGGAGTTCGTGGGGCAAACGGAGTTATTTTAATAACGACTAAAGGCGGTAGAAAAAACACCGATTTAAAGTCTAACTTAAATATGACCTATGGTTTTCAACAAACAACAAGAAAAATTCCACTTTTAAATGCTATTGAATATGCACTTTTAGCAAATGAGGCTTTTGCAGCAAACGGAGAAGTATTGCCATTTTCTAATGTAAGTGGTTTAGGACAAGGTACCAATTGGCAAAATGAGGTTTTTGAAACAGCACCAATTAGAAGTATTGACTATTCTGGTAGTAAAGGAACAGAAAAATCTGCTATGGCCTTCGGAATCTCTCTTTTAGATCAAGACGGAATTATAGGGGGCAGTAAATCTAATTTTAATAGAACCACTGCAAGATTTAATTTTAGTACAGATATATTAGATAATTTAAAGTTTACATCTTCTACTATTTATACAAATACAAATAAGCAGAATCTAGTAGAGAACACTTTAGGTTCTGTATTGTTTAATGCTTTGAATATGCCATCTACTACAAGTGTTTTTGATGCAAACGGAGATTTCTCTACACCACCAGCAATTGGTACAGGTATTGAAGTAGCCAATCCGTTAGCGCAAGTAGAGAATTCTGAAAATAGAACTTGGGTAAATAAAATTGCAGGAAGCTATGGTTTAAATTATAAGTTTTTAGAATATTTTACAGCAGAATCAAGAATACAATTCAACTATTCTGTAGTGAACTCTAATAGTTTTGCACCCGAGTTTATTTATGGACCATCAAACGTTTTTAATATTTTTGAAAGTACTTTTTCAGAGTATGAAGAACATAACAAAGATTATACTTTTGATGCTTTTGTAAATTATGAAAGGGTTTTTAATGATGTGCATGATGTTAAAGTTATGCTGGGTACCTCTGTTTTTAGAACGCAAGGTAATATAATTAGAAATCAATTAAGTTTTGCTGACGGAACCAATATTAATGATGTAACTATTAACGGACTTGCAGAGAATGGAGATTTTTTAGAGATTTTTAGAGGTAGAAATAACGGTTTAAATTTAAGATACGATGATCGTTTATTGTCTTACTTCTCAAGAATGCAATATAGTTATGACAGTAAATATCTTTTTTCGGCTGTAATTAGAAGAGATGGTTCTTCAAAATTCGGACCTGCAAATAAATTTGGTATTTTCCCAACAGCATCTTTGGGTTGGGTAGCATCAGAAGAGGATTTTTTAAAGGATTCTGATGTTTTAAACTTTTTGAAATTTAGAGCAAGTTATGGTATTTTAGGAAATGATAGAATTCCTGCTTTTGGATTTGTTTCTTTATTAGATGGCGAAGGAGCTTATGTATTTAATGACGAAATTGTACAAGGAAATGCAGCTTTTGGTAGAATTTCTAATCCAGAAATAAGATGGGAAAAACAAATTCCTTTAAATATTGGGGTGGATGTAGAATTATTTAATAAAATAAATATTACTGCAGATTATTTTAATAAAAAGACAGAAGATTTATTAGTGCAACCACAAGCATCAGGGTTGCTAGGTGTTTCTGCTCCCGGTTCTGGTTCACCACTGGTAAACGCAGGTACAGTAGAAAATAAAGGTTTTGAATTTTCTATAGGGTATAAAGAACAAATTTCTAGTGATTTGAGGTTTAGTGCAAATTATAATTTCACAACATTAGAAAACAATGTTTTATTTGTAGGTAATTCTACTGGTATTTTACAAGGAGGTTCTTTTGGAGTTGGCCAAGAGCCACCATCAAGAATGGAAGCTGGTTTGCCTATTGGTTATTTTTACGGATATCAAACAGATGGTATTTTTCAAACACAAGCAGATGTCAATGCACATGCAACACAGTTAAATGCAGCACCAGGTGATTTAAGATTTGTAGACAATAATGGCGATGGTATAATTGATGGTGATGATAGAACGTATATTGGTGACCCAATTGCAGATATGACTATGGGATTAAATATTTCTCTTAACTACAAGAATTTCGATTTTAATGCCTACGCTTTTGCATCAATTGGGAATGAGTTGGTTAGAAATTACGAAAGAAACTTACCGCTAACAAACAGACCCTCTTATTTTTTAGATAGATGGACAGGGCCAGGTACAAGTGATTCTTTTCCAAGAGTAACAACAGGTGCTAACGGAAACATCTTATTTTCAGATTTCTTTGTAGAAGATGGTTCTTTTGTTAGATTACAAAATGTACAGATAGGGTATACTTTAAATAGTGATAAATTAAAGAGACTTGAATTTGAGAAAGTAAGATTTTATATTACTGGAAGTAACTTATTAACACTCACAAAATATAGAGGTTTTGATCCAACTACTTCAAATGGTAATGCAATCGGAGCAGGTATAGATCAAGGATTTTATCCAAATCCAAAAACATTTTTATTTGGAATGAATGTTAATTTTTAAAAGATAGATAATGAAAAAAATAAACATAAATAAAATAGTAGCATTATTCATACTTACTCTAGGAATTTATTCTTGTAGTGATGATTTTGTGGATGTGAAATCAAATGCAAAAAACTCTGAAGATTTTTTCAAAACAGAGCAAGATTATCAAGATGCACTTATTGGTGCTTATGACTTGTTACAATCTACCTATTTAAATGTAATGTTAGGTGAAATTGCATCAGACAATACATTAGCGGGTGGTGAGAGTGCTACCGATGTAGTTGGTATTCAAGAAGTAGACGATATGATACACACACCTTTAAATGCTCAATTAAGAGATATTTGGGGTTGGATGTTTTCTGGCGTAAACAGGGCTAATTATATTATGGAATTTAAGGATAATATAGACTTTGCAGGGAAAGAGCAAGTACTAGCTCAAACTAGATTTTTAAGAGCTTATTATTATTTTGAGTTAGTAAAATGGTTTGGTGATGTTCCTTTAATTGTAGACAAGAGAATTCTTTTTGGAGAACAGTTTGAAATCGATAGAGCTCCGAAAGCAGATGTATACGCACAAATTGAGGCAGATTTAATATATGCTGCGGCTAATCTTCCGTATACCCAAAGCGTACCTGGCAGAGTTACCAAGGGTGCAGCGCAAGCATTGTTAGGTAAAGCGTATTTATTTCAGGATAAATTTGCAGAAGCTGCAACTGTTTTAGATAATCTTATTCTAAATGGTCCTCATAGTTTGGTAACAGATTATAGCACTATTTTTGAAGCAGAAGGAGAAAATAATATAGAATCCGTTTTTGAAGTTCAATATTCAGAGGCAGAAGGAGCAGGCTTTGGCTGTTTACAATGTAGTGAGGGTAATGTTGCTGTTGGTTTTAGTGGAATTAGAAATTATGCCGCAACTCCAGGTTCAGCAGGAGATATTTTTTCTTCAGGTTTTAGTTTTAATGTACCCGTACAAGAAGTATATGATGCATTTCAAACAGGAGACTTAAGAAGAGATGTTGCCATATTAGATATTGATGCTTGGGCTGCAAGTACAGGAGCAACTTTTGGAGTAGGTTATGAGCATACAGGTTATTTTAATAGAAAATACATTCCTAGAGTTAGAGCTATAAATGCACAAGGAGACAGAAACTTAACAAACCCTAACAACTACAGAGCAATTCGGTATGCAGATGTTTTATTAATGGCAGCCGAAGCGTTTAATAGAAGTACTGCGCCAAATGACGCAAAAGCGCAAGAGTATTTAAACAGAGTAAGAGCAAGAGCTTTTGGTAATACTTCAAATAATATTACAGCTACTGGTGCAACGTTAACAGAAAATATTTTTCAAGAAAGAAGAGTAGAGTTAGTTGGTGAAGGGCATCGCTTTTTTGATTTAGTAAGAACTGGCAAAGCAGCGCAAGCAATTACTGGTTTTGTTGCAGGTAAACATGAAGTTTTTCCGATTCCTGAAATAGAAATTCAGTTGGCAGGAGACCGTTGGACACAAAATTCAAATTATTAAAAAATAATGATAATGAAAAAAATGAAAAATATTTATAAAATTTCTATCATGCTGTTACTAATCGTAACAGCGTGTACAGATAATTTAAGAGATATCTCTTTTGCTGACAACATGGCATTGCCAACAGATGTAACAGCTCTTTACGAGATAACACAAGATAATACAGGTGCAGTAACTATAACTCCAACTGCTAGTGGTGCGGTTAGTTTTAATATTTATTTTGGTGATGCAACAGCAGAACCAGCAAGTATTAATCAAGGAGAAAGTGTAAACCATATCTACGCAGAAGGAACTTATGAAGTAAAAGTAGAAGCTTTAAATTTAAGCGGAGACATTGTTGAGACTATTCAACAATTAGTAGTTTCTTTTCAAGCACCTCAAAATTTGGTTGCTGTAATAGAAAATGATGCTGCAATCTCAAGGAAAGTAAATATTACTGCAAACGCAGATTTTGCTGCTATGTTTGATTTTGTTTCAGGTGAAACTGGGGTAACACAGCCTGTTGTATCTGGTAATATTGGTACAACTATTTCATATCAATATGAAACTGCAGGAACGTATTCAGTAAAAGTAATAGCAAGAGGTGGTGCAATTGAAACCACAGAATTCGCAGTAGAATTCGAAGTAACAGAAATTTTAGCGCCTATTTCTTCAGCACCATCACCACCAAATAGAGAAGCAAATGACGTGATCTCTATTTTTAGCGATGCTTACACAGATATTGCTGACACAGATTTTTATCCAAACCGGGGTCAAACAACACTATTTACTGCTTTTGATTTAAATGGGGATGCGATGTTGCAATACAACAACCTAAATTATCAAGATATCGATATTGGTGAAGAGGTAGATGCTTCTGCAATGGAGTTTCTTCATATTGATATTTGGACGCCAGATGCTACAACGATAGACATTTTTCCATTACCAAATGGTATTGCTGCAGCAGATGAAAAATTTGTAACCAAAGAATTAGTACCAAATCAATGGAATAGTTTTGATATTCCGATGTCAGATTTTACAGATCAAGGTTTAGCAGTAACGAATTTGAAACAATTTAAAATTGTTGGTTCAGGTAGTGTTTTTATCGATAATTTATACTTCTATAAAGTAAGTGTAATCTCAAATTTTAACGACGGATTATTAACCAACGGAGATTTCGAAAACGGAAGTGATTCTTGGCTTGTAGGTGTTGATGATAATAGCGCTGCACCAGTAGTAACAAATGCGGGTAATACGTACTATTCCGTGAACGTAACAAATGCAAACCCAAGTGAGCCTTACCTTGTAAATGTGAGCCAAAAACTTGAAATAGTTGCAGGAAATACGTACACGTTAACTTTTGATGCTTGGTCAGATGTAAATAGAGCTATTATTGGTGGAATTGGTTTAAGTGGAGGCGATTTTTCTAATGATTCAAAACCAGTAGATATTACAACAGTAAGAGCAACCTATACATTAACACTATCTTCAGGTTCTTTTGGGGCTGCAGATGCTCGAGTGTTATTTGATTTAAACGGAGAAAATGGGCTAGTGAATATCGATAATGTTTCGTTAAATTTAAAGGTAGATAACTTATTAACCAACGGAGATTTCCAAAACGGAAGTGCTTCTTGGCTTGTAGGTGTTGATGATACTAGTGCGGCACCAGTGGTAACAGACGGTGGTAATACATACTACTCTAGAAACGTAACAAATGCAAACCCAAGTGAGCCTTACCTTGTAAATGTGAGTCAAAAACTTGAAATTGTTGAAGGAAATACGTACACATTAACTTTTGATGCTTGGTCAGATGTCAATAGAGCTATAATTGGCGGAATTGGTTTAAGCGGAGGAGATTTCTCTAATGATTCAAAACCAGTCGATATTACAACAGTAAGAGCAACTTATACGTTAATTTTATCTTCAGAAAATTTTGGAGCTTTAGATGCTCGTGTGCTATTTGATTTAAATGGAGAAAATGGGATGGTTAATATTGATGATGTTGTGTTGTCAATAAACTAATTGTTGAACTAATAAAATATAAAAAACAAATAAAATGAAAATAGCAAAATATTTAAAAGCGACGTTTCTTTTAGCAGTGTTAGCTTTTTTAGGCTGTCAAGAGAATGATTATACGTTCGGCGAAATAATAGCACCATCAAATATTCAAATTACTGCAGAAATCGTGGGTGCAGATGATGCAAATCCTAATGGAGATGGCAGTGGAGTGGTAAACTTTAAGGCAACTGCAGACAACACCATTTCTTATAAGTATGTTTTTGACGGTGTAGAAACGGTTGCGCTTTCTGGAGAAACTTCAATAAGTTTTAGTTCATTAGGCTTAAATTCATACACAATAACTGTTGTTGCTGCCGGAACTGCAGGTGTTTCGTCTACGAAGTCAATTCAGGTAGATGTATTATCAACCTATGCACCACCAGAAGCATTAATTTCTAAATTGTATGGTTATGATCCAGCAACGCCAAATGCTGTAACTTCAAGAACATGGAAAATTCAATCGGTAAAAGCAGGTCATTTTGGATTAGGTCCAATAGGCGGGTCAACACCAACGGAATGGTATAGTGCAGGTATAGAAGAAAAAGCAGGTGTAGGCATGTATGATGATCGTTTTGTATTTAGTTCAGACGGTACGTTTACATACGTAACAAATGGTGATATTTTTGGAAGAAGTCCTCATATTGTAAATGATTTAGGTCCTAATACAGCCGGAAGTGCAAACGGAGCAGATATAGAAAATTATGCTTTTGCAGATTATACCGAAAGCTATACATTGACTGCTCCTGGAGGAGTAGAAATAATTAGTTTATCAGGTAACGCTTTTATTGGGTACTATTCAGGTGGTAATCATCAATACGAGATCTTTGAAAGAGAAACACCGAATGAAATGATTGTAAGAACTACAGACGGTACACCAGAGTTTGATTGGTGGTTTATTATCGTATCAGAGTAAAACTTATATATTAATTGATAAAAAAAAGGTAAGCTATTAATAGCTTACCTTTTTTTTATGGATAAAAGTATCGGCATAAAAAAGTTTTGAGATTCATAAAGTGTTAAATAAAACACAAAGGATTGTGTTTTATTTATCTTAAACTTCTCGATTTTTATGCACTACTTACTGCTTAAAATTAAAATAATAATCTAAATTTCACAATATTGTATTTGTTTTTTACAATACAACACCACAACATGACCTTATTTAGCATCTCAACTAAAGTTTTTTTTTCTTTTGTAAATCCTTTATTTTCAATAAATTTCAATGAATTTAATAATGTATGCCTTTTGTTGCGGTAAATTTTAACAATTTGATAAAAAAAATACGCTAATTTTATGAAAATATATTATTTCAATTAATTTAACTGATTTTGCTTTCCGAAGCTATTTCCTAGAAAGCACAATTTTAAGACTAAAAAGAAAATTATGAAAAACACTTTTTTAAGATTTTTACTTTTCTTGTGCACGGCAAGTTTATTTGCTCAAATGACAGATAAAGTTGCTGTTGTAAATAATGAGCAAGGAATGAAACTTACCGTAAACGGAAAAGCCTTTATGGTAAATGGCATGAACTGGGATTATATTCCGATTGGTACAAATACTGTAAATGCTAATTTTTGGAAAAAATCTGACGATATTATCAAAGCAGCATTAGATTCAGAAATGTCTTTACTTCAAAATATGGGTGTGAATACGGTAAGACAATATACAGGAGTGCCAGCAAAGTGGATACGTTATATGTATGAAAATTATGGTATTTATACCATGTTAAATCATTCATTTGGTCGTTATGGATTAACTTTAGAGGGTGTTTGGACTCCAGTAACAAAATATGGAGAGGCAAGAACTCAAAAATTTCTTTTAAAAGAGGTAGCAGATTTAGTAAAACAATATAAAGATACCCCAGGTATTTTAATGTATCTATTAGGAAACGAAAATAATTACGGTCTTTTTTGGGCGGGTGCAGAAACTGAAGATTTTCCTGAAGGTCAAGAACAAATTGATGCTGTAGGTGAAAATCGTGGGAGACCTATGTATAAATTAATGAACGAGGCCGCTAAAATAATGAAGGGAATAGATTCCTCTCACCCAGTTGCCATTTGTAATGGAGATGTATTATTCATAGATATTATTGCAGAAGAATGTAAAGACATTGATATTTACGGCACAAACACTTATAGAGGAAAGTCTTTTGGAGACATGTTTCAGGTCGTAAAAGAGAAGTTAAACATTCCAATTATGTTTACAGAGTTTGGAGCGGATGCATACAATGCTATTGAAAACCAAGAAGATCAAAAAATGCAAGCTTTTTACATGGTAGAAAATTGGAAAGAGATTTATGCAAATGCTGCTGGTTTAGGAAAAGTACAAAACTCTATTGGTGGTTTTACATTTCAATTTTCTGATGGCTGGTGGAAAGCTGGTTTTGATGATAGAAAAGACGCAGACTCACAACAAACAGAAGCTACTTGGAGTGGCGGCGGATATGCGTTAGATATCGCTTATCCCGGCGCAAATAATATGAATGAAGAATGGTTTGGTATTTGTGCCAAAGGACCAACTAATTCAAGAGGATTATACACATTATATCCAAGAGCTGCTTATTACGCACTAAAGCAAGCACACAGTTTAAATCCTTATGGTGAAGGTATAAATGCAGAATTTGTAAATGATCACTTCTCTAAAATTAATTTAATGGATGCTGTGTTAAGAGCTAGAGGAGACAAAGCAGCTATTGGAGGAAATGAGAAAGTTAGTTTGAGTAGTTTAAGAGCAGAATTTACCACTTTTAATACAGGGGGTTCACTTTTAACAACAGAATCTTTAAATGATCCAACGGGTCAAACGTTCCCAGACAGAACAGGTTTCGATCATATGGCGTCCTATTATATAGGTGTTCAAGGTCAAGCTTCGCCAAATATGAAAGCAGAGGTAAACTTTAATATTTTAGGAAATATTGCCGGAAACCCAATAGATGATATTTTTTATGAAAATGTAGGGAGACCTATAACAGTTGGTTCAGATAATGGAGACATTATTTTAACAGATAATAATAGGTTACGGGTGTACAATGCTTCTTTTGAGTGGAATGCTAAAAACGCCGATGTAAGAGGTTTTTACAGAGTAGGCCATTACCATTGGGGTGATGAAGGCGATTTTTTCGGTTTATATCCAGAAGCAAATTATGGTCCTAATCTTGATATTTATAATGGAGAAATTATGGGTGTTGAGGTAGACGGTAAAGGAGCTTTAAAAGGATTAAAAGCTGCATTTGGTCCGCAATTATGGTGGGGAGCAAACCCTGCTATTTTGTTAAAATACAGAAAAGAACTTGGGCATTATACTTTTACAGGAATGTTTCATGAAGATATAGCTAAAAACACAGATGCGCAAACATCAGGGTTTATTCCGATGCCAAAAACAAGAAGGGTAACGTTGGCTATAGAAAGAAAAGGAGAGCGCTTTGGTATACAAGCAGGTGCAATATGGGGTGGTCAGCCTTTAATTGGCAGAGCGTATCAAGATGTTACAGGATCGGCTGGAAACTATACCGTTTATAACGATGAAATAAAAGCGACTGATAATTGGGGTGGTAAAATGAAGGTTACGTATCAAAACGGAACTTTTAATTGGTACGCACAATCTGCAGTGATGGGGTTAGTGGCCAACGGAGGATTTGATCAAACAATGACTTTTACAGGATGGCAATTAAAAGATTCTGGTAGCGGAAATCAAACGAATTTTTTAACTGGTTTTACATACAATACAGGCAATTTTCAAATAGCGCCAAATTTTTTATGGCAAAAACCTTTGGTAGGTGCAATTCCTAATGATGTTGGTGCTCCTGGAAGATTAAGAAATATTGTCGATGATCCTTTTGCAGTTAGAGGAAATAGAGAAACAACGGCGGGAGAACTTTTACTAACTTTCGATCCAACACCAGGAACTTTTATGTATGAGTGGGATAATGACAAAGCAGAAGATGCAAAGTTTGCAATGAATTTAGGTTTTGTATTTCGTCATTTACCTACAACCCAAGATGCTTGGATAGGTTTCTTGGCAAACCGTACTTCATTTGCATTTCCAAATTCTGCGCCTGCAGAAGATTTATGGGAAGTAAATTCTAGAATGGTTTCAAAAGTGAATCCAGATTTAGGTTTAATTGCTAATTTCTACTATGGTACTGGACAAGCAAGAGGTAGCGACGAAAGATTAATTAAACGATTTGGTGGCGATGTTAGAATGATTTACAATAAAATGAAAGTTACCGGAATGGCCAAATTTAATGATTGGGGCCCTTTTGATTATCATAGAGATTTTAACTTAACATATCCGGCGCAATTAATGTTAGATGTATCAACATCTGTTGGCAAACCAGATTGGTATGTTTTACCAGATACTAAAATTGGTCTTAGAGGTACTTGGAGATCTTTAAATGAATTCTCTCCAAGATATACACCAACGCAAACTGCCAGTGCATTTGCTACACAACCCGCCTTAAGTCCGGTAGGTTTCGCAAACGGCTCTGAATGGGAAATTAGAACATATATTCATATCAATATTGGAAAATAGAAATTTGCCTTTAATGAAAACAACAGCAAACCAATTCAAAAAAATCACATTTTTAGCAATGTTGATGATAGCCATAATCAGTTGCGAAAGAGAAATTTCGGAAGACGCAACAGTTGCTACTTTTTCTGCATCGGCAGAAGTGTTTTTAGATGGTTTTAGCGGAGGATTAGAATATTATCCTTTCGCAGATTCTAAATTCACTGCTTTTTCTGTGGATACAGAAACTAAATATCAAGGAGCAGCTTCTATGCGTTTTGATGTGCCAAATTTTGGCGACCCAGAAGGGGCGTATGCGGGTGCAATTTTTAGAGATGATAACGGAGGAAGAAATTTATCGGGTTATGATGCGCTTACTTTTTGGGCAAAATCAACAAAAACGGCAACTATTAATGATATTGGGTTTGGTCAAGATTTTGGTGAAAATAAATTCCAAGTAAGCAAACAAGGGCTTTTATTGACTACGAATTGGGTAAAATATATTATTCCTATTCCAATGGCATCGAAGCTTACGAAAGAAAGCGGTATGATGTGGTTTGCAGAAGGACCAGAAGACGGAGATGGTTATTCTTTTTGGATAGATGAATTAAAATATGAAAAATTAGGAACCATTGCACAACCAAGGCCAGCTATTCAAAATGGTAAAGATATTATTACAGCTTCTTTTATTGGGGTAAATGTAAAAGTTGCAGATTTAGTACAAACTTTTAATTTAGCTTCTGGGGTCAATCAAACAATAACTGTAGCTCCTAATTATTTTGATTTTTCTTCTTCAGATGCTGCTGTAGCCACTGTAGATGTGTTTGGTTTGGTAACTGTTATTTCTCAAGGAACAGCCGTGATCACGGCAAGTTTAGGGGGTTTAGAAGCGGCGGGTTCATTAACCATAAAATCAGGTGGTATTTTTGTATTACCGCCAACACCGGTAAGGGATACTAACAAGGTAACTTCTATTTTTAGTGATCATTACACCAATACGCCTGTAGATTTTTTCAATGGATATTGGCAACCTTATCAAACTACGTTGTCTGCTGATTTCAATATTAATGGAGATCATATTTTAAATTACACTAATTTTAACTTTGTGGGTATTCAATTTTCTAATCCAACAGTAGACATAACCGAAAAGTCTAATTTACATTTTAATCTGTATATACCTGGAGAGGTGCCGGCAAATTTCGACTTTTTAGTTACGATTTTAGATTTTGGACCTGACCAAGTTGGTGGCGGTGGTGATGATACTAGACAACAATTATTTGTCAGAAAATCAGCAAAGATTGTTGCGAATACATGGCTTACTATTGAGTTCCCTTTAAATGCAACAAATAGAACCAACATAGGGCAAATTATCTTTGAAAATATTAATTTTTCATCATTGAGAAATATCTATTTAGATAATATTTATTTTTATGAGTAATCATTATTATGATGTATGTAAGCATATAGGAATAATATAAAAAAATGAAAAAATGAAAAAAATGAAATTTATGAATCCGAAAACAACCTTTTTATTAGGATTGATTTTTATACTAATAACAAGTTGTGAAAGAGAACTTTCTGATGATGCGCAGGTAGCTACTTTTGATACAAGTCCAGAAGTTTTTATTGACGGTTTTACTGGGGGTCTAGAGTATCAGCCTTTTGGAGATTCTTTTCAAGAGGCTTTTAGTGTAGATACAGATGTTAAATATTTAGGATCATCTTCAATGAGATTCGATATACCTGCATTTGGCATTGGTTATGGTGGTGCAAACTTCCCTGTAAGTTCTCCAAGAAATATATCTGGTTATGATGCCCTTACTTTTTGGGCAAAATCTTTAACACCAGGTGATATTAATGAGATAGGCTTTGGTATAAATGGTGATAATAATAACAAGTATCAAGTTACTAGAAACAATATGCCAATTACAACGCAATGGAGAAAGTATATAATTCCAATTCCAGATGCTACACCATTGACTGCAGAAACAGGTTTATTCTGGTATGCAGAAGGTGCTAGAAGTGCAACCGATAATGTTGTAAACACTTTTTGGATAGATGAATTAAGATATGAGAAACTAGGAAATATAGCACAACCGCGTCCTTTAATCTTTAATGGAACAGAAAATTCAACAACAACTTTTAACGGAAGTAGAATAGCAACAACCGGTTTAACGCAAACACTCAATGTAGGTAGCGGTGAAGATGTAACAACAAATGTTGCTGCTAGTTACTTTACGTTTAATAGTTCGGATACATCGGTAGCCACCGTAGATTCAAAAGGTTTAATAACAGTTATAAGTCAAGGTTCTGCTATTATAACTGGCGCATTAAACGGTGTAGATACTCAAGGATCATTAACTATTAATTCTTTAGGAGATTTTCCAAAATCACCAGTTCCAGCACAAGACAGTAATAATGTGCTTTCAATTTTTAGTGATGCATACATAAATGCTACTGAAAGTAATTTTAACCCAGGATTTGGAGGATCAACAACTCAATCAAGTTTAACAACAACTAATGGAGATAATTTACAATCTTACACTAGTAATAACTTTACAGGTATTCTTTTTAATTCAACAATAAATGCCTCAACATTTACAATGTTTCATGTAGATGTATTTACTTTAATTGAGGGATCATCTGTTGGTTTTCAAATTAGAGATGTTGGTGCTAATCAAATGATTGAATCCGACGGAGGTGGTAACCCGATAGTTGATGATAGAGACCTTAGATTTAATGCTTCTAGATTAAGAGCAGGTGAATGGACTTCTTTTGATATTCCATTAACAGGAAATATAAGAAATCAAAAAAATAATTTAGGTGCTATTATTTTAGTTGGTGGTCCTGATTTTATTTTAGACAACATCTATTTTTATAAATAATATTCTAAAACTTTAAAACATTGAAAGATGAATTTCAAAAATAAATTTAAATCGTTAAGTAAGTATTTTGCAGTAGTTGCACTTTTTGGCATTTACAGTTGTGATACTAATGAAACCCAAACCGTCACAACTTTAGAGAATTTAGTTTGGGCAGATGAGTTTAACACAGATGGTGCTCTAGATTCAAGTAAATGGACCTATGATATTGGTACAGGTCAAAATGGTTGGGGTAATAACGAATTGCAATATTATTCAGATCGTCCTGAAAACATTCAGGTAAAAGACGGGATGCTGCATATTACAGCTTTAAAAGAGTCTTATATGGGTTCTACGTATTCATCAGCAAAATTATTAACGAAAGGAATTTATCAAAATACATACGGTCGTTATGAGGCGAGAATTAAATTGCCTTGGGGTAAAGGTTTATGGCCTGCGTTTTGGTTGTTAGGAGACGATGCTAACGGAACTGTTATTTGGCCACAAATTGGTGAAATCGATATTATGGAAGGTAGAGGTCAAGAACCAACAATAACACACGGCAGTATTCATGGACCGGGTTATTCTGCAGGAGATGCTATTACAAAAAGTTATGAATTAGAAAATGATCGTTTTGATACCGATTTTCATATATTTGGTATAGAATGGGGAGAAAATTATATTAATTATTATGTAGATGATGTTTTGTATAATCAAATTACGCCTGCAGATTTGCCAGAAGGTGCAGAGTGGGTTTTTAATGATAATCAATTTTATATCATTTTAAATTTAGCCGTTGGTGGTACCTTTGTTGGTGCGCCGAATGATGAAACTGTATTCCCGCAAACAATGTTGGTAGATTATGTAAAGGTGTATCAATAAAAGATCAATATAGAATAGAATATCGGTAATTTTAATTACTGATGTTGTAGTATAAAAAAATATTTTCGCTTAAAATTTTTGTTTAAGATTTACTTCAAAGTATCAAACTTAATTCTTCAATAAAAAATAGTTTATAAATTTAGAAAACCGCAATCGTTGTTGTTTTATTTTAAATAGAAATGAATCGATGAAAGGCGGCATAAATTTTATAAAATAGATCGAAAATAAAATAAATAAATTTAAGATAAAGTATATGAGTAAAACTGTTTCTATTAAAGACAATTTAGCCTCTAAAGGTAATAAAGAGATTACTGGTGAGTTAGTAAATTATCAAAATGAATCGTATTACAAAATTTCAAATAGCCATGCAATGCGTCCATTTTTTATGAGTATTGTATCAGATTCAAATCATTGGATGTTTATTTCTAGTAATGGCGGATTGACAGCGGGAAGAAAGAATGCTGAATTTGCTATTTTTCCTTATTACACAGACGATAAAATAACGGAATTAGCAGAAACCACGGGTTGTAAATCAATTTTTAGAATTCAACAAAATGGTAAAAACCATTTGTGGGAGCCTTTTTCAGAAAGACAAGCAGGCCTTTACAGCATCAAAAGAAATTTGTATAAGAACATTTTCGGCAATAAAATTGTTTTTGAAGAAATAAATGAAGATCTAAACATTACCTTTAAATACCAATGGAGTTCTAGTGACGAGTTTGGTTTTGTTAGAAAAGCTACTCTAGTTAATAATTCTGATGAAGAATTGGTGATTTCTATGGTAGACGGATTGCAAAATTTGTTACCATATGGCGTAGGTTCAGACATACAAGGCATAAGAAGTAATTTGGTTGATGCTTATAAAAAATGTGAACTAGAAGCAGATTCTGGTTTAGGAATTTATGCATTAAGTGCAATTATAGTTGATAAAGCAGAACCAAGTGAAGCTTTAAAAGCAAATTTAGTTTGGTCTCTAGGGCTCGAAAATCCTACTTATTTGCTCTCTTCTTTGCAATTAAATAATTTTAGAAGAGGTATTGAAGTAATCCAAGAAGTAGATATAAAAGCAGAAAAAGGAGCATATTTTGTAAAGGCAATTATAAATGTGCCTTCTCATCAAGAAAAAACTTGGATTCAGGTTGCCGATGTAAATCAAACAGTCTCTGATGTGACAAGAATATCAGAATTGATTAAAAAGAAGGATCATTTAGAAGATACCTTGCATAAAAGTATAGAAAAGGGAACTAAAAAATTAATCAATTTAGTGGCATCTTCAGACGGTTTACAGTTATCAAATGATGAATTAGTAAACACCAGACATTTTTCAAATACACTTTTCAATATTATGAGAGGTGGTATTTTTGATGATAATTATGCAATTGGTAAAGAAGATTTTATCACCTATTTATCAAAAGCAAATAAAGACTTATTTGTAAAGATGAAAGGCTCTTTGCAAAATTTACCGAACCAATTTACATTAGAGTTTATCAAAGATTTAGCTGATAAAGATGCAGATAAAGACTTTAAAAGATTGTGTTTAGAATATTTACCTTTAAAATTTAGTAGAAGACACGGAGACCCGAGTAGACCTTGGAACAAGTTTTCTATCAATACAAAAAGCGAGGTTGATGGTTCTAAAATATTAGATTATGAAGGGAACTGGAGAGATATTTTTCAGAACTGGGAAACGCTAGCACATTCGTATCCTCAATTTATTGAGAGTATGATTCATAAGTTTTTGAATGCAACAACCTTTGAAGGTTATAATCCTTACAGAGTAACAAAAGACGGGTTTGATTGGGAAATTATAGAAGAACATGACCCTTGGTCTTACATCGGTTATTGGGGAGATCACCAGATTATTTATTTATTAAAGTTTTTAGAGTTTATAGAAAAGCATTATCCGTCTAAATTAGCAGCATTATTTAATGATGATATTTTTGTGTACGCAAATGTGCCTTATAAAATAAAATCTTACGAAGAAATTTTAAAGAATCCAAAAGACACCATCGATTTTGATCATCAATTAAATTCAAAAATTGACGAAAGAAGAGAAAAAATGGGTGCTGATGGTTCTTTATTAATGGATAAAAACGACAAGGTTTATAAAGTAAATCTTATTGAGAAATTATTAGTAACCGTTTTGGCAAAAGTAGCGAACTTTATTCCTGAAGGCGGCATTTGGTTAAACACACAAAGACCAGAATGGAACGATGCGAACAATGCTTTGGTAGGAAACGGAGTATCTATGGTAACGTTGTATTATTTAAGACGTTTTATTAATTTCTTTGAAGATATTGTAGAAAATTCTGATATAAACGACATCGAAATTTCTGATGAAGTTGCTTCTTTGTTCAGCAAAATCTTAAAAATATTAGATGCAAATGCCACTATTTTATCTAAAAAAGTATCCGATAAAGATAGAAAAACTGTTTTAGACGGTTTAGGAAATCCTGCAAGTGAGTATAGAGCGTTTATTTATCAAAACGGATTTTCGACACATAAAACTGCGGTTACAAAATCATCATTACTACACTTTTTTGCCATCACTAAAAATTATTTAGATCATAGTATTAGAGCAAACAAACGTTCTGATAATATGTATCATGCATACAATTTAATGACGATTGAGAATAAGGAAGAAGTTTCTATTTCTTACTTGTCAGAAATGTTAGAAGGGCAAGTATCTGTATTAAGCTCTGGTTATTTAACGTCTCAACAAGCACTAGATTTATTAGATGGTTTAAAAGCTTCTGCTTTGTTTAGACCCGATCAATATAGTTATATTTTATATCCGAATAAAAATTTACCAAGATTTACCGATAAAAATAATATCCCTTCAGAAAAAGTTGAAAATTCTGAATTATTACAAAAATTAGTAAAAGAAGGAAATAGAAGTATTGTAGAAAAAGATATTTTAGGACAGTACCATTTTAATGGTAACTTTAACAATGCTAAAAGTGTACAAGCGGCTTTGCAATCTCTTAAAGAGGAGTATCAGTCTTTAGTAGCAAAAGAATCAGATGCTGTTTTAGTAATCTTCGAAGAAATTTTTGATCATAAATCTTTTACAGGGCGTTCAGGAACTTTCTTCGGTTATGAAGGTTTAGGCTCTATTTATTGGCACATGGTTTCTAAACTGCTATTGGCAGTGCAAGAAAATTGCTTATTAGCTATAAATGCAGACGAAAGTGAAGTGGTTATTGGTAAACTTTTAGACCATTATTACGAGATATATGCAGGTGTTGGTTTACATAAATCGCCAGAATTATACGGTGCTTTTCCTACAGATGCATATTCTCATACACCCGCTACAAAAGGAGCACAGCAACCAGGAATGACAGGGCAAGTAAAAGAAGATTTGTTAAGCAGACTTGGTGAGTTAGGTGTTTTTGTAGAAGCGGGTAAAGTTGTTTTTAGACCGCGTTTGTTAAGATCTTCAGAATTTTTAAAAGAGTCAAAAGTATTTGAGTATATCGATCTTACTAACGAGAAACAATATTTAAATATAGATAAAGGCCAGCTATGTTACACATATTGCCAAGTGCCAATCATTTATAATATTGCTGCAGAAGAAAAAGTAGAGGTATTTTTTAAGGATGGCTCAAACACACTATTTAATACATTAATGTTAGATACGGTAACAAGCGAAAAAATGTTTGATAGAAGCAATGAAATTAAGCATATAAAAGTATCCATTATAAAATAAAATTGATGAAAAACAGCTATTTTAAATATGTAGTTTGTTGTTTTTTGTTGATTGGCTTTTCCTGTAAAAATGAAATGAAAACAAGTAAAGAAGCTCAAATAGAACAAAAGGTAGATGCTCTTCTAAAGTTAATGACTTTAGAAGAAAAAATCGGACAGATGTCTCAAATAAGACATTTTGAAGAGGATGCCGATGTGCATATTACAACAAAGTTTATAGGTTCTGTTATTCATACACAGGGCCCAAACCCCGGTAAAACCGCTTTAGGATGGCAAAAAAGGTTTACAGAGTTGCAACATAAAGCATTGTCTACAAGATTGGGCATTCCTTTGTTGTTTGCGGTAGACGCCGTTCATGGTCAAAATACTTTTGAAGGTGCTACTATTTTTCCGCATAATATAGGTTTAGGAGCAACTCAAAATGCAGAATTGGTCAAACAAATTGCTGCAATTACAGCTTTAGAAAGTCAGGCAACAGGTTTTAATTGGGTGTTTGCGCCTTGTATTGCGATTCCTTTTAACGAAAAGTGGGGTAGAGTTTATGAAGCTTTTTCTGAAAGTACAGAACTTACTGAAAAACTTACAAAAGCAGCTGTAAACGGGTATCAAGGTGCTTTGTCTGAAGCAACTACAGTCATGGCAACCGCAAAACATTTTATAGGCGATGGCGCTACAGATTTCGGAATTGAAGGCGGAGAAACATCTTTAAATTCAGAACAAATTCAAGAGCGATTATTAGCACCCTATAAAATTGCAGTGAAAGAAAACATTGGCGCTGTAATGGCTTCTTTTAATACAGTTACAGGTATTTCTATGCATGCGCACAAAGCTTTAATTACAGATACTTTAAAAGTTGGGATGAACTTTGATGGTATCGTAGTTTCTGATTGGAAAGGATATTCTCGTTTTGGAAAAAACGATATTATCAATGCTGGTATTGATGTGGTAATGGCTGTTGATGGCGATTTAGAAGGTTTTCAGGAAGGCGTAAAAGCAGGAATTCAAGACCAAACTGTTAAAATAGCTAGAATTGATGATGCTGTAAAAAGAATATTAAGACAGAAATTTAGATTAGGACTTTTTGAAAATCCTTTTCCAGACGCAAGTTTAATTTCAGAAATAGGAAGTAAAGCGCATCGAGATATTGCCAGGCAAGCTGTAAGAGAGTCTCTAGTTTTATTAAAAAATGAAAAGAATGTTTTGCCTTTATCAAAAGAAATAAAAAAAATAGTGGTGGTTGGCGAACATGCAAATTCTTCTGGATTACAATCTGGCGGATGGACAGTGAATTGGCAAGGAACTAAAGAAAATTATAAAGGGGCGTCGACTATTTTAGACGGAATTAAAAAGCAGTCTAAAGGAGAAGTTGTGTACGATAAAGATGCAACTCAAAAACATTTTGATGCAGATGTCGCTATCATTGTTATTGGTGAAATACCTTATGCAGAGTTTTTTGGAGATATTGGTCACGAATCAAATCAACTTAAATTAACAGTAACTGAAGCACATCAAAAATATATAAAAACCTATCAAGAAAAAGGAATAAAAACGGTGGTAGTTTTAGTTTCCGGAAGACCATTGGTGGTTACAAATCAAATAGAAAAATCAGATGCTTTTATAGCCGCTTGGTTATTAGGGTCAGAAGGTGAGGGTGTTGCAGAAGTGCTTTTCGGAGATTTTAATTTTTCAGGTACATTACCGCACTCTTGGCCCAAAGGCGTAAAAGATTATCAAAGTAAATATGGTCCTAATTTTTGGGATCAGAGTAAAGAACCACTATTCAAATTTGGGTACGGATTAACATATTAAGAAAAAGAACAGTTTTAAAATTAATAAAAATGACATCAAAAATAAAAAATATAGTGACCATTTTAGCATTGATTGTTGTTTTTGGGTGCAGTTCAAAAAAAGAAAATAAAACAGAAGTTAAGACAGAAATGAAGAAAGAATTAACAGCGAAAGATATTCTAGGAAATCCAGATTATGTAGCTATTTCTTATGGTGGTTATAGAGAAAAATTAAGAGCAGAACAACCAACAATTGCACAATTAAAAGACGATTTAAAATTGATGCATGCCATGGGTATTCGCATTATTAGAACTTATAATGTACAGCCAGAATTACCGCATGCTGCCAATGTTTTAGAAGCAATTCATCAACTTAAAAATGAAGATGCAAGTTTTGAAATGTATGTAATGTTGGGTGCTTGGATAGATTGTTTAAATGCTTGGACAGAGAAAACACCGAACCATGAAGTAGAAAGTGCTCAAAATAAAGGTGAAATTGCAAGGGCTGTGGCGTTGGCAAATAAATATCCAGATATTGTAAAAGTAATTGCGGTTGGTAATGAAGCGATGATTCGTTGGGCAACGAGTTACTTTGTAAGACCAAATGTTATTTTAAAATGGGTAAACCATTTACAAGATTTAAAGAAAACAGGTGCATTATCTAAAGACTTATGGGTTACTTGTTCAGATGATTTTGCATCTTGGGGTGGCGGAGATCCAAGTTATAGAGTTAAAGATTTAGAAGATATTATAAAGGCAGTAGATTATGTTTCTATGCACACATACGCATATCATAATTCTCATTACAATCCTGCATTTTGGAAAGTACCAGCGCATGAAAAAGGTTTATCAGATTTAGAAAAAATTGATCATGCCATGGCGCGCGCTGTAAATTTTGCAAAAACACAATACAAAGAAGTCTCTAAATACGTTAAAAGTGTCGATGCTACAAAGACAGTTCATATTGGTGAAACAGGTTGGGCAACAACGTCTAGTGGTCATTACGGCGAAAACGGATCTAGAGCTACAGATGAGTATAAGCAAGGTTTGTATTATAAACATTTAAGAGAATGGACAAAAAAAGCAGGTATTTCTTGTTTCTATTTTGAAGCGTTTGATGAGCAATGGAAAGATGCTGCAAACCCGAATGGTTCTGAAAATCATTTTGGGTTATTTACCTTAAAAGGGGAAGCTAAATATCCTATTTGGAACTTGGTTGATAACGGCGCTTTCAAAGATTTAAAGAGAGATGGTAAAATTATTACCAAAACTTTTAATGGAGACAAAGAGGCTTTGATGAAGGCCGTTTTGGTGCCAAATACAGAGTATCCAAGATAAAAAATAGTCAAGATGAAACAATGTATTACACTCGTACTTTTTGCGCTCGTTTTTACTTCTTGTAAAAGCGAGCTAAAAAATGATTTTGTGTCGGTTTCTGGTAGAAAAATACTGGTAAATGAAACACCTTATATCATTAAAGGAATCTGTTATCATCCAGTACCAATAGGAAGCGATTCTGTAGATTTTACAAATCTTACGCAAGATTTGGCGTTGATGATTGAAGCTGGTATCAATACTATTAGAGTTTATGCTCCTATAGAAGACGTGAAAGTTTTAGATGAAATAAACGATGCAGGGATAAAAGTAATTATTGGTTTTGGATATAATCAAGCTGGTAAAAATGATATTCTTTCAGGCACCTTTATCAACTATGTAAATACATTTAAGAGTCATAAAGCAATTTTGATGTGGGAGTTGGGCAATGAATATAATTACCATCCAGAATGGTTTGATGGCGATATTAAGAATTGGTATAAAGCCATGAACAATGCGGCAGGTTTAATTCATGAAAATGACAAAAATCATCCCACAACAACTGCACACGGAGAATTACCAGATGCGCTAGTACTTTCTATGAGTCAGAATATTGATGTTTGGGGAATGAATGTATATCGATGGGACAATCCTGAAGGAATTTTTTCTGAATGGAAAGCCATTAGTAATAAACCAATGTATTTATCGGAAGCTGGTGGTGATAGTTATATGACAATTACAAAAGCAGGTTTTGAAAAAGGAATTAATGAAAAAGCACAAGCTGCTGCTACTCTAAAAATTTTACAGAAATCTTTTGGGAATACAGAGATCAATTCGGGGGTAACATTGTTTTCATTTACGGATGGATGGTGGAAATCAGGAAGCAATACTACTCAAGATATGGGTGGTTGGGCGCCAAATAGTTCTGGTGTTCCTTATGACGGAACGCCAAATGAAGAGTTTTGGGGAATTGTAGATATCGATAGAAAAAAGAAAGAAGCTTATACGGTTGTAAAAGAGCACTATTTGAATTTAAATAAACAAAGTAATTAAAAAGATACAGCATGAAGACATTTAAATATAGCACCTATCTTTTTTTAGTTTTAATGGCCATGAGTTGCACAGAAAATAAAGAACAGTTAGCTGTAGAAGTGTATGAAACTTCTGCCAGTGGAAATAGCTTAACCAAATTAGATAATTTTTCTTCGGATGCAAGTCAAGAAGAAATTGTACAAATAAAATTATTACCAGCTCAAACCAAACAAACAATTACAGGTTTTGGAGGCTCTTTTACAGAATCATCTGCGTATTTATTAAATAAAATCAGTAAAAAAAATAGAGATTCTATTATTGAAGCATATTTTGGCGAAAGCGGTGCAAAATATTCTTTAACGAGAACGCATATGAATTCTTGCGATTTTTCTTTAAGTCAATATTCGTATGCTCCTATAGCAGGAGATATGGCATTAGAACACTTTACAATTGAAGAAGATAAAGATGATATTATTCCGTTCATAAAAGATGCCATGGCGGTATCTAAAGACGGATTTAAAATTTTGTCATCACCCTGGACGGCTTCTCCGTGGATGAAAGATAATAATGAATGGGTTGGTGGTAAATTATTGCCAAAATATTATGATACTTGGGCGTTATTTTTCTCAAAATATGCCACTGCTTATAAAGCTGAAGGAATCGATATTTGGGGTTTTACAGTAGAAAACGAACCTTTAGGAAATGGTAATAATTGGGAAAGCATGCATTATACGCCCGATGAAATGACCAATTTTGTACAACATCATTTAGGGCCAAAGTTAGAAGCCGATGGTCACGAAACTAAAATTTTAGGCTACGATCAAAATAGAGAACATTTAAAAGAATGGGTAGATTCGCAATTTAAAAACGAAGAAACTTCAAAATATTTTGATGGCACAGCCATTCATTGGTATGCAAGTACCTATGATTATTTTCCCGAAGAATTGCAATACGCGCACAAAAAAGCACCCAACAAATACTTAATTCAGTCAGAAGCTTGTGTAGATTCAGAAATTCCGAAATGGAAAGATGATGCTTGGTATTGGAGAAAAGAAGCAACCGATTGGGGTTGGGATTGGGCACCAGAAAAAGACAAACATTTGCACCCAAAATATGCGCCTGTAAATAGATATGCTAGAGATATTATTGGTTGTTTAAATAATTATGTGGATGGTTGGATAGACTGGAACATGGTTTTAGACACCCAAGGAGGACCAAATTGGTTTAAAAATTGGTGTGTTGCGCCTGTAATTGTAGATCCTGAAAAAGACGAAATTTATTTAACACCACTATATTATACATTGGCACATTTTAGCAAATATATAAGACCAGAAGCTAAAGTTATTAATTTAGAAAATTCTGATACAGAATTAATGGTAACCGCCGCAGAAAATTTAGATGGTACAATTGCTGTTGTTGTATTTAATGAAGGGACGATTGCTAAAACGATAAACGTATCACTAAAGGATAAAAGTGTCAAGATAAAAATACAAGGCCAGGCTATACAGACTGTTATAATTCCGAACTAACAAACCAAACTTAACCATAAACTATGAGTAATAATCAAACAAGTTCTAGCAAAGTTCCATTGGGACAAAAGATTGCATTCGGATTAGGAATGCTTGCAAATCAGATGTTTCCAGCAGCAATGGGTATTTTTATGGTGGTGTTAATTCAAGATTATGGTTTCTCAACATCGTTGTGGGGAATTCTATTTTTTCTTCCGCGTATTTTCGATTCAATAACAGACCCAATCATGGGGTTTATTTCAGACAATACAAGGTCTATTTGGGGCAGACGCAAGCAATACGTGCTTTTAGGCGCTATCATCATGGGAGTTTCTTTTGCTTTGTTGTGGCAACTTTATGTAGATAATGGCGTAACTTATAATTTCATATACTTTTTAGGTTGGTCTTTAGCTTTTTATTTGGGGCTTACCATTTTTGGTGTGCCTTATGTGGCGATGGGTTATGAAATGAGTGATGATTTTCATGAACGTACAAATATTATGGCAACTGCCCAATGGATTGGTCAGTGGGCTTGGGTGATTGCGCCGTGGTTTTGGGTTGTGATGTATGATGAAGATTGGTTTGGAGATACAACAGAAACTACAAGAACTTTAGGTGTTTGGGTGGCGGTTATTTGCGCTATTTTAGCAATGGTACCTGCTTTTTTTATCAAAAGTAAGTCAACGATAGACGATGAAAGTTTAACCCCTTTAACGATTAAAACGATTGGAGGAAGCTTAAAACAGATTGTAGAAAATTTTAAAGAAGCTTTTAAAATAGAACAGTTTAGAAAATTGTGTTTTTCAACATTTTTAATTTTTAACGCTTTTAATGTTGTTGCTGGTTTTTCATTTTTTATTGTAGTTTATTATTTATTTAATGGGGATGCTGGGGCTGCAGGTCTTTGGCCAACATTATTGGGCAGTATTGGTGCATTGGCAACTACCTTTTTAGTTATCCCGATAGTGGCAAGAATGTCTAAAACTATTGGTAAAAAGAAAGCCTTTATAGTTTCGCAAGGAATATCCGTTTTAGGATATGTAATGCTTTGGTTCTTATTTATTCCAGGAAAACCGTATATGTTTTTATTCGCGTTGCCATTTTTCTCTTTTGGTATCGGTAGTTTGTTCACCTTAATGATGTCTATGACTTCAGATGTTATTGATATCGATGAACTAAATACAGGCAAAAGAAGAGAAGGCGTTTTTGGAGCTATTTATTGGTTGATGGTAAAATTTGGTTTCGCAATTGCAGGGTTACTAACGGGTGCTATTATGTCTTTAGTTGGTTTTGTGCCAGATACCATAAATACAGAGGCGTCAATTACAGGGATACGTTTATTTTATTCTGGTTTACCAATAGTGGGTACACTTGTGGCTATGTGGATTATGAGAGATTATAGTTTAACAGAAGAAAGAGCTTTAGAGATTAGTGCAGAGTTAGCAAGAAGAAAAGAAATAAGAAACGCGCCTACAACATCATCAGGGTATGGTGCTGGCAATTTGTTTCCGTTGGCAAATACAATCACTTTAAAAGAATATGCTGGTGTAAATTTATCTAATCTTGACGAAATAGCAATTACTAGTTTGTTTGCTAAAACTTTACATAATGGATTAAGAGGTTTATGTTTTAGTCCTTACGTGGAGGGGCAAGATGCAAATGATGTTTTAAGTGAGCTTCAAATTAGTCGTAGAATGGATATTATTAATCCGTATACAGAATCTGTTCGTTCATTTTCTTGTACAAATGGTAATGAATTAATTCCGCAAATAGCAAAACAGAAAGGACTAAAAACGTTGGTGGGTGCTTGGATAAGTAGTGACAAAAAACGGAATGAAAAAGAAATTGAAGGATTAATTCGTTTGGCAAAATCTGGTTTTGTAGATATTGCTGCCGTTGGTAATGAGGTATTATTAAGAGGAGATTTATCAGAAAAAGAAGTAATAGCCTATATCATTAGAGTAAAACATGAATTAAAGGATTTTAACATTCCTGTTGGTTATGTAGATACCTATTATGAGTATTCTAAACGCCCTAAATTGGTAGAAATATCAGATATTATTCTAACAAATTGTTATCCATTCTGGGAAGGTTCAAGCATCGAAAACTCTTTAATTCAATTAAGACAAATACATGCAATAACGCTAAAAGCGGCAAACGGTAAAAGAATAATTATTACAGAAACGGGTTGGCCAAGTCAAGGAGAGGCTGTTCAAAAAGCAGACCCAACGAAACTAAATGCCATGAAATATTTTATTCAAACACAAGAATGGGCGAATAAAGAAGGGGTAGAAATGTTCCACTTCTCATCTTTTGATGAATCATGGAAAGTTAAAACAGAAGGAGAATTAGGTGCAAGATGGGGAATATGGGATAAAGATGAAAAATTAAAATATAATTCATAAAAGCAGTAGCGTAATCAATATTAAAAAAGTAAAAAATGTCATATAGGGAAGAACGTAAGTTTTCATTAAACGAAGAACGCAAGGCTTCATTAGAAAAGTCTAATTTTAGTGAAAGTAAAGGAGTAGATTTTAGTGAATATAAGGCTACAGAAAATTTAGTAGCGCTATGGAGAGATACTTTAGAACAAGGTATGCACGGAATTTGTTTTAGTTTATATGAAGATGGGCAAGAACCAGGAGACACCATTACCCAAGAACAAGTAGAAAGAAGAGTTAAGATTTTAAAACCATACACAAAATGGATTCGTTCTTTTTCTTGTATTGAAGGAAATGAGCATATTCCTAGAATGGCAAAAAAACACGGAATTAAAAATTTAGTGGGTGCTTGGTTAGGTGATGATTTAGAGAAAAATGAACTAGAAATAGAAAGTTTAATAGAATTAGCGAAAGAAGGCTGTGTAGATATTGCCGCGGTTGGTAATGAAGTGATGTATCGTAAAGATTTAACAGAAGAGCAATTGTTAGCATACATTCACAGGGTTAAAGATGCTTTAAAAGGAATGGATATTCCTGTGGGTTACGTAGACGCCTATTACGAATTTTCACACAGACCAAAAATTACAGAAGCTTGCGACGTAATATTATCTAATTGCTATCCTTATTGGGAAGGTTGTAGTATCGAACATTCATTAAGCCATATGCAACAAATGTTTGGACAAGCTTCAGACGCCGGAAACGGAAAAAAAGTAATTATTACAGAAACTGGTTGGCCAAGTAAAGGAGAAAGTTTAAGAGGAGCACATTCTACAGAAGAGAATGCTATGAAATACTTTATTAACTCACAGGCATGGGCCGCTAAAGATAATGTGGAAATTTTCTATTTTTCTTCTTTTGATGAATCTTGGAAAGTAGGAGCCGAAGGAGTCGTTGGTGCTTATTGGGGATTATGGGATAAACATGAGAAATTGAAGTTTTAATCGATAGAATTCCCCGACGCTCTGCGTCGGTGGTCAAGAGGAAAGTTTGAAAACCTGGGTTTTTATCAAACTAAAAATAAGGTTTTTTTCAGCTTGATACCTCGATGGCTCTGCCTCGAGGTTGTTCATTACAGGTAAAACAATTAAAAAGAGGGTTTCTAAATTTTAGAAACCCTCTTTTATGAATAAATTTTACGATTTTAAGTTAAAAATCAATAAATTTGATTTGTTATCTTACTATAAATTGTAGGCTCTTTTAATAGCCGGTAATCTTAAAAATATATGTTCAAACCTAATTTATATATTGTTTTTCTAGCGCTTTTAAACTTCTTACTTTTTTCTTGTAATAATTCTAAAAGAGATATAAATCCTAAAGAATTATTGGGAGGTTTGCAGCTTCTAGCTTCTGATGAAACAGGTATAGATTTTAATAATTCAATAAAAGAATCAGAATATCTCAATCATTATTTTTTTGGTCAAATATATGTAGGTTCTGGGGTGGCTATTGGAGATCTTGATAATGATGGTTTACCAGATGTCTTTTTTGGTGGAAATCAAGTAGGAGATAGACTTTACCTTAATAAAGGTAATTTTAAATTTGACGATATTTCTAAATCTTCAAAAATTGCTAGAAGCCCAGGATGGTCTTGGGGCGTTACCATGGCAGATGTAAATGCAGATGGTTATTTAGATATTTATGTGAGTAGAAACGGTAATTCTCTAGAACTTACAAAGAGAAGAAATATGCTTTTTATCAACAATAAAGACCTCACTTTTACCGAATCTGCTATTGCTTATGGTTTAGCTGATACCGGTTTTTCTTCACAGGCAGTTTTTTTTGATATGGATAATGATGGCGATTTAGACATGTATCAAGTAAATCAGCCAGCAGACAATAAAGTACTTTTAGTTAACAAAGTATCACCCAAAGATTATGAATCCTTTAAAGATAAAATATATAGAAATACAAATAACAAATTTGAAGATGTTTCAGAGGAGGTTGGTATTTCTAGAGATCTAGGGTATGGTTTAAGTGTGAATGCATCAGATTTTAATAACGATGGGTTTATAGATTTGTATGTTTCAAACGATTATGCTGCTCCAGATTTCATGTATTATAATAATGGTGATGGTACTTTTAGAAATGTAACCAAAGAAAAGCTGAAGCATTTCTCCCAATATAGTATGGGATCCGACACAGGAGATATTAATAATGATGGTTTTATCGATTTAGTAACAACAGATATGACGCCAAATGATCATTACAGATCTAAAATGAATATGGCATCTATGAATTCTGATACATTTCAGGAGATGGTTAAAGCAACCGATAGTTATCAGTACATGACAAATACTTTGCAAATTAATACAGGTCTTGGTATGTTTTCTGACATCGCAAATATAGCGGGTGTTGCAAATACAGATTGGAGCTGGGCAAGTCTATTAGTTGATATAGATAATGACGGGTTTAAAGATTTATTAGTTACAAATGGTATCAAAAAAGATATTGATAATAATGATTATAAAAAAGAAGTTAGCGAAAACTCTAAAGATATAACCTATAAAGAATTATTTAAATATAGCCAAAATACACCATCTAATCCCGTAGGGAATTATGCCTTTAAAAATAATGGAGATTTTAAGTTTACAAACGTAAGTAAAAAATGGAATTTTAATACTCCAAGTTTTTCTAATGGTATGGCTTATGCAGATTTAGATAATGATGGCGATTTAGATATTGTGGTTAATAATATAGATGGTAAAGCTTTTGTTTATAAAAATAAGGCAACAGCAAATTTTTTAAAAATTAAATTAATAGGCTCAGAAAAAAATAAATTTGGTATCGGAGCTAAAGTTAAAATATATCACAATAAAAAACAGCAAATTTTAGAAAACACAACAACGAGAGGTTATTTTTCTTCCGTAGAAAATGGTCTTTTATTTGGTTTAGCGAACGATAAAAAAGTTGACAAAATTGAAGTTCTTTGGAATAATAAAAAAGTTAGCTATTTAGAAAATATTGATGTCAATCAAACTCTTGAAATTCAGTATTCTGAAGCGGTAAATAAAAAAGAAGAAAGTACTTTTAGTAAACAACTGTTTACTAAAGCAAACCCAGAAAATTTTGGATTAGACTACAAACATCGAGAAAATGAATTTGATGAATTTAAAGAAGAAGTTTTATTGCCTCATAAATTATCAAATAATGGACCTTTTTCAGCTGTTGCCGATGTAAATAAAGATGGTTTTGAAGATCTATTTATAGGAGGTTCTGCAGATCAAGAGGGAGTTTTATACCTCCAGAATAATCAAGGAAATTTTACTAAAAGCAATACGCAGCCATGGGTTAAGGACAAAGAATCTGAAGATTTGGGAGCATTATTTGTGGATGTAGATAATGATAATGATTTAGATCTTTATGTTACAAGCGGAGGCTCTGAATTTAAACAAGGAAGCAAATTATTAAAAGACAGATTATATATAAACGATGGTTTAGGTAATTTTATAAAAGATTCAAAGGCAATTCCTGATATTTTAGAAAGTACACAAACTGTTAAATCATCAGATATTGATAATGATGGTGATTTAGATTTATTTATAGGAGTTCGGCTTATTTCAGGTAAATATGCTTTTCCGGCTAGTAGCTATCTATTGATAAATGAAAATGGAGTGTTTAAAAAATCGGCGAACAGTATAGCTCCTGATTTAGAAAATTTAGGAATGGTCACCGATGCTGTTTTTTCTGATATAGATAAAGATGGGGATCATGATTTACTTTTAGTTGGTGAATGGATGCATATTAAAGTGTTTGAAAATCAAAATGGAATTTTTAAAGACAGTTCAGTAGAATTTGGCATTTCTAAAGACAGCAGAGGATTTTGGTGGTCTATTACAGCGGAAGATTTAGACAATGATGGTGATGACGATTACATAATAGGAAATTTAGGGGAAAACAATAAATTTAAAGCAACCAAAGAGCACCCCTTTAAAGTGTATGCTAATGATTTTGATAATAACGGAACAAATGATGTTGTGTTAGCAAAGTTTTATAAAGACAATTATGTTCCCGTTAGAGGAAAAGAATGCACTAGTCAGCAAATGCCTTACGTTAGCGAAAAATTTAAAAGTTATCATAGTTTTGCTTCATCAACATTATTAGAGATTTTGCCAGAAGAAAAAGTGAAAAGTGCAGTGATTTATGAAATTAGTAATTTTGAAAGTATTATTTTAATCAATAATAAAGGTAAGTTGGCGTCTTCACCTTTACCAATACAGGCGCAAATTAGCCCAATAAAAAGTAGTATTGTAAAAGATGTAAATTCAGACGGATTCAAAGATATTATTCTTGTGGGTAATCATTATGGAGTGGAAGTTGAAACGGTAAGATATGACGCTGGTTTTGGTGCTGTGTTAATTGGAGATGGAAAGAATAACTTTAAATATATTTCTCCATCCGAAAGCGGGTTTTACATACCAAAAGATACACGAAATATAAAGGGTATTAAAATTCGTAATAAGGAATCATTAATTATTACCAACAATAATGACTCCTTGTTTTTGTTTACAAAAAACTAAATTTCAGAAGAAGAGTTTGTTAAGTATCCAATACATTAAGATAAATCAACACAACAATCCCACTACATAATTAATTTTTAATTGAATTACTTTTTTTCTAGTAAAAATTTAACCTCTGTTTAAATCATATAATTAAAGGCATTGAAGCTATTTGACAAGATTTAACAAGCTGTATGTATCATGTTTGGGTCTTAAATGTTAATATTCGACAGATTAAGATTAATATTGTTAACTAATCGTATAAAATATTTAATCATGAAAAAAATTACTTTATTTATTTTCTTGCTTGCAATGTCAATTGGATATGCACAGCAATCTTTGGTGCAAGATTTTGAAACAGGAACAGAGGGTCTTGGAGAGCCATTTGGCGGGGCAGCAGCAGAAATTGCAGCAGATCCAGAAACTGCAGGAACCAGAGGTCAAGTTGCAAAACTAATTTCTTCCGCAACAGGTAACGTTTGGCAGGGACTTAATGTGAATATGACGAGTAATGTTGTATTAATTACTGATAAAACAATGCAAATAGACATTTATTCTAATGAAGCTGTCACAATTGCGCCTAGAGTTCAGGGTGGCTTGGATGGAGCTCCTGTGTCTACAGCAGTAGTTTCTCATACTGGTAGTGGATGGGAAACTTTAACAATAACCTTCAATACAGGTTCAAATGGTGATGATACGGCTAATGGCGTTTATTCACAATTTGTTATTTATTATCTTTGGGATAACGGTTTTATAGACCCGGCTATTGCAAGAGTTATTTATGCTGATAATATTACAGGAATTGTAGAGAAGCAATTAGTGCAAGATTTTGAAACAGGAACAGAAGGTCTTGGAGAGCCATTTGGTGGTGCAGCAGCAGAAATTGTAGCAGATCCAGAAACTGGAGGAACAAGAGGTCAAGTAGCAAAACTAATATCTTCTGCAACAGGTAACGTTTGGCAGGGGCTTAATGTTAATATGACAAGTAATGTTAGATTAACTACTGATAAAACAATGGAAATAGATATCTATTCTAATGAAGCTGTTACAATTGCGCCTAGAGTTCAGGGTGGATTGGATGGAGCTCCGGTATCTACAGCAGTAGTTTCTCATACTGGTAGTGGATGGGAAACATTAACAATAACCTTTAACACCGGTTCAAATGGTGATGATACGGCTGAAGGCGTTTATTCACAATTTGTTATTTATTATCTTTGGGACAACGGTTTTATAGATCCAGCTATTGCAAGAGTTATTTATGCTGACAATATTAAAGGAATTAGAGTTACACCTCCAGCAGATACCTCTATTCCAACAACAGCTTCTGCTACTCCTTCATCTTATGGTACTCATTTAGCTTTGCTTGATGGTTTAACAGATACAGGTACATTTACAAATTTTTGGAATACTACTTATACTTTTGGAGAGGCTCCACAATTGCTAGACTTAGATGAAACTGATGGTGTAAATATTGCTGCTAGAATCAATTTAAAAATTGGCTGGGGAGGCGGTGCTAAAGATGGCAATAATGCTGATGTTCTAACAGACGTTTCTGAATATGATACTGTTCATATTGATTACTTTATACCTAGTAGTGTAGAGGCAGGCAGTAATGGTCATCAATTTTATTTAGATTTAATTTCTCAAACTAACGGTGGCAATACAGAAGCTTTTTATGGATTTGGTACAACTGTAGGTGGTGCAGATTCTGGTGTTATTGATGAAGTTGTAGTTTTTGACGCTTGGCAGAGTATTGATATTCCATTAGCAACTTTCGTAGGGAAAGGATTTGATGCAACGAATTTTCTTCAATTTAAAATTGGTGCTCAATCGGATATACGTACACAATTAGGTTATTTTGATAATTTATATTTTTATAAAGCTTCTACTCTTAGCGCAAACAGCAACGAGTTATTAGGTTTCTCTATGTATCCAAACCCAACATCTAACATCTTAAATATTTCAGCGAAAGAAACGATTCAAAATGCTCAAATTTTTAACGTATTAGGTAAAGAAGTAATGAGTTTAAATATTAACAAAAATAGCGAGTCTATTGATGTTTCAAGTTTATCTTCTGGTATTTATTTAATTAAATATCAATCAAATGGTGCTGTTGGTACTGCTAAATTTGTAAAAGAATAAACAAATTTAATTCTTTAAAAATTAAAACGCTCAAATTAGTTTTTGAGCGTTTTTTTGTGCGCTAAAGTTTTAAGTATTTGCAGATGTTATCAGTTAAAAATTGATATCTTTAATTCTTAAATATTATTCCATTTGAAATCTATCTGTAAAATTTTTAGTTTTATTTTATGTATCAACTTTCTTGCTAGTTGTGCTCAAAAAGAAAACACGAATTCTAAAAAAAGTAATGAATTAATTCATGAAACGAGTCCTTACTTATTGCAACATGCCTACAATCCTGTAGATTGGAAAGCATGGAATCCTAAAACATTGGCTTTAGCTAAGAAAGAAAATAAACTAATTATTATTTCTGTAGGCTACTCCGCCTGTCATTGGTGTCATGTGATGGAAGAGGAAAGTTTTGAAAACGATTCTATTGCTAAAATTATGAACGCTAATTTTATCAATATAAAAGTAGATAGAGAAGAAAGACCCGATGTAGACAAAGTATATATGAATGCTGTGCAATTAATGACAGGGAGCGGTGGTTGGCCTTTAAACTGTATTGCATTGCCAGATGGAAGACCAATTTATGGCGGAACGTATTTTACCAAAGAACAATGGTCTAAAGTTTTAAGTAGTATTTCTAAACTTTATAAAGAAGAACCAGAAAAAGTCATTGAGTTTGCAGAAAATTTAACAAAAGGAATTCAAGAATCTCAATTAATCACGGTAAATAAAGAGGTTCCCATTTTTTTGGATACAGATATCATAACATCTGTAGATATCTTAAAAGAGCAGCTAGATACGCTTTATGGAGGCACCAAAGGTGCTCCAAAATTCCCAATGCCAAATTCATTAGAATTTTTGTTAAGGTATAGTTATCAATTTAAGGATTCCTTAATTGGTAGTTATGTTGAAACGACGTTAACTAAAATTGCTTTCGGCGGTATTTACGATCATCTGGGCGGCGGATTTTCGAGATATTCTGTAGACGAAAAATGGCACATACCACATTTTGAAAAAATGCTTTACGATAATGCTCAATTGGTAAGTTTATATTCAAAAGCCTATGCAGAAAATAAAAACGAGTTGTATAAAACGACGGTCACAGAGACTTTAGGTTTTATTAAAAGTGAATTAACCGCCAATAATGGTGCTTTTTATTCTTCATTAGACGCAGATAGTACAAATAAAGTAGGTGAAAGAGAAGAAGGTGCATTTTATGAATGGACAGAAGAAGAACTTATAAAATTACTAGGTACTGATTATAGTTTATTTAAAGAATTTTATAATATAAATTCGTTCGGTTTCTGGGAAAACGAAAAGTATGTTTTGATTAAAAATACGTCAAAGCAAGCCTTTTCAAAACAGCATGAAATTGAATTAGAAGCGTTGAACTCAAAAATAAAATATTGGAAAAAAACGCTAAATACTGCTAGAAATACAAGAAGCAAACCAAATTTAGATGATAAAGTTTTAACTTCTTGGAATGCTTTAATGATACAGGGTTATGTAGACGCTTACAAGTCTTTTGAGACTAAAGAGTATTTAGAGATTGCTTTAAAGAACGCTAATTTTATTCTAGAAAAACAATTGAATACTAAAGGTAGATTGTTTCGGAATTTTAAAAATAACAAAAGCACTATAAATGCCTATTCAGAAGATTATGCGACTGTAATTAAGTCTTTTATTTCTCTATATGAGGTTACTTTGGATGAGAAGTGGCTGTTCAATGCAAAAAAAATGACCAATTACTTATTACTACACTTTTACGATAAAAAAAGCGGTCTATTCTTTTTTACTTCGGATGAAGACGAAGGTTTAATCGCAAAAAAATATGAGATTATAGATGGCGTTATACCATCATCTAATTCAATGATGGCAAATAATCTTTTTAAATTAGGTCATTATTTTGCGGATAATACGTATTTGAAGACTTCAGAACAAATGCTGAATAATTTAAAGGATACGATTAAAATGAATCCTTATAATTATACTAATTGGTTACAAGTAATGACCAATTATACAAAACCGTTTTATGAAGTTGTAGTAGCTGGTAAAAATGCGCATGAGGTAAATGCTATTTTAATAAATAAATACCTACCAAATATCATTATTGCTGGCGCAACCAAAGACAATTCTATGATTCCTTTGCTTGCTAATAAGTTTAATGAAGACGAAACTTTTATATATGTTTGCGTAAATGGCACTTGTAAACTACCTCAAACAGCGGTTACAAAAGCCATCAACAGCATTCAAAAATAACTTATTTTGCTGCTTCTGCTTTTTTAATAGTTTCTAAATATTCTTGAAAACGTTGGCCGTAAATAGAGTTTTTAACTTTTGGCGATAATTTACTATTTACAGTATCAAGCATTTTTAAGCTAGCATCATACATTTCGGTAAGTGCAAGATAAGGAGCAACTTCTAAATCTGCATTGGTCAGTGCAAAATTGGTCGTATATAAAACTCTTTTTCGCACCATTCTTTTATAATCTGTTTGTACTTTTTCAATCAAGTCAGTGTCTTTAGATTGTTTTGCTTCAAAATCTTTTTTGATAAAGTCTAATCGCTCATCTTGAAATCTTTTGCTAATAACATTATATCGATCTAAAATTTCTTGATTTTTAGAGCCCGTAATTTTTGGATTAAACCCAAATTGATCAACTTGATCATTAATGGTAATAATACCTGCTTCAGCAAAAAATAAAATTCTTTTATCGATCGTGTTTCCATCTAAAGTTAAGTAATACAAAACAGGCGAATCAACATTATCCGTCAAAGTAAAAGTGTCTTTGCCTAATAGAGTAACCGAATCTACAGAAACTAAAACAGTATCTACCATTTTTTGAAGGTATAATTTTCCTTTTTTCAAACCTTTAATTTGTCCTTGAACAATCATATTTCCTTCTTTTTTAGAAGAACAAGAATGTAATACAATAGAAAGTATTAGAATAGAAAGAATTTTTTTCATTTTGATTAAAATTTAGGTTTGCAAATATGCTGATTTTTTTTAAAAGGTAGCTGATAATTCCATTAAAATTGTACAAGCAATAGCCGCTACGGTACCAATGGCATACCCAAAAACAGCAAGTAAAACCCCTACACTGGCCAATGAAGGATGAAATGCTTGCGCAACAATCGGGGCAGAAGCTGCGCCACCAACATTTGCTTGGCTACCGACTGCTAAAAAGAAATACGGAGCTCTAATAATTTTAGCAACTATAATTAATAATACTGCATGAATGGTCATCCAAACTAAACCAATAATCATTAAACCAGGATTTTCAAGAGCCTGATTTAAATCCATTTTCATACCAATAGTAGCAACTAAAATATAAATAAAAATACTTCCTAATTTACTAGCACCTGCACCTTCGTAATTTTTTGCTTTTGTGTACGATAAAATGATGGCAATTATAGTAGAAACACTAATCAACCAGAAAAAGCTAGAGCCTAAAAAAGAAAATATATTTCGCCAACTTTGCGACTCCATAGACGCAATAAAACTTGCCGAAAAAGCACTTAAATATTTTGAGGCAAAATGACCAAAACCAACCGTTCCAAATGCGATAGCAAGCATAATCATATAATCTGTTAATGTCGGATTTTTCTTTACCTTTTTAGAAAAATGAATCACTTTTTCTTTTAACTTTTCAATGGCAGAAGTATCTGCTTTCAGCCACTTATTTATTTTATCTTTTTTACCAATTCCGATTAATAAAATAGCCATCCAAATATTGGCGACCACAATATCTACGATAACCATGCCTCCATATTTTGAAGGGTTGTATTTGTAAATTTCAAGCATCGCAGTTTGGTTGGCACCACCACCAATCCAACTTCCAGCTAATGTAGAAAGTCCACGCCAAACCGCATCAAAATCTGAACCGCCAACAGTTTCTGGAGAAAAAATTGAGATTAATAAAATAGCAATCGGTCCACCGATCACAATACCAATAGTTCCTGTAAAAAACATAATTAGGGCTTTAGAGCCTAGATTAAAAATTGCTTTTAAATCGATGCTTAAAGTCATTAAAACGAGCGCAGCGGGCAATAAAAATCGACTTGCTACAAAATACAATTGCGATTTATTTTTAACAACTTCACCTAAAGTATTTTCAGTTTCCCATTCTGGGGCTATTATTCTGAAAGTTGTAAAAAGCGCAGGAATAAAATAGGCCATAAAAAGACCCGGAACATATTTATAAAATTTAGCCCAAAAGCCAGTTTTAATGCTTTCTGTATAAAAAACGAATCCTAATGAGGTCATTAAGATACCAAAAACGATTGCATCATTTGTAAATATTGGTTGCATACTTATATTGTTTTCTGTGAAAAGTCTGTATTTAAAATAATCCCTAATTGTATTCTTTTTAAAACTCTATTGGGTAATTTTATCTGAAAATAACCCATTTTTAATTTTACTTGCTCGTTTAATTGATGCAAGAGCCCGGCACCTGACCAGTTTTGAGCAAATCTTTTTGATGTATCAATATTTAAAAATAGTTCGTTAAAGGCATAAACGCTCCATTTTTTTGAAAGCGGATAGTTTACGGTTAAATCATATCGAAACCAGTTTCTAGTTTCGTCTGTCACAATATTTTTATGGATAAATCGGTGTTCTAATCGAAAACGATGACGCGCATTAAATTTTCCCCAATTAGATTTTATATTTAAATCTTCGTACAATCGCCATTCGTAGAGGTGAGGCGAAGGCATATCATAAGCTAAATCTCCTGTAGAGTAACTAGCTCCTAAAGTTAAATCTATTTTTTTTGTGAACCTATAATTGATGCCTAGTCTATAAATCTCTTGCTGAAACTCTGACACCAACTCAAAATATCTAAAATGTGCCATTGTTTTTAAGGCATATTTTTCTGATAATTTATGAGAACCATTATACATATACCAGGTTCCTAGTTGGTTTTCTGCAGATTTTTGTGCTTGAGTTTGATAGATCATAAAACTCAAGCACAAAAAAAGTATTCTTTTATTAATCCATTTTTTTTTAGTCAATAGAATAAATTTTAGTTTCTTTAAAAGGAGGAATTTTAATGCTTTCTATAGCTTTTTTATAGGCAATCCAATCCGTATTAAAGAACGTATTTGTTTTTGAAACTGCTTTTTTAAACTCTTCAACAAATTGACTCATTAATATTTTTTCGGTTTCAGTTTGCGTTCCAAAACGAGAACGAATATAGGAACTTGCTTGTCCAAAACGTTGGTTTACGGTAATTTCTTTATTTCTAGTAATTCCTTGTCTTTTATCTATAGAACCCAAATAGGAAGCTATTAATGTATCAATTTTTTTATGAATAACCGTAGATGATTTTATTTCAGCTTTATACTTTACTTTATCTTCTTTTGACAAATCTGCTTTAATTGAAGTTACTGCATTTTTACTTTCAACCAATTGTTCTACAATGCCTGCAATTTTTTCTTGATAGGATTCAAGCTCTTTGCTCGCCTTGTATTTTTGATTGATGGCTTCATCAGAAATCTGTAATCTTGGGTCAAATTCAACTTTTATAGTTTGTTCAGACACTGCATTACCAAAGGTCATTTTTAATTTATAAACACCCGGTTTTACTTCTGTACCACTTGGCTCTCTTTTAGATTTGCTGATGCTTCTAGAAGCTCTTGCAACTCCTTTTTCTCTTAAATACCAAGTTGTTTTATGAATTCCGCTTTCTTTCGGAGTTTTAAACTTTAAAGTTCTTATTTGTCTTTCCCCATCAAAAATTTCTAGTTGAATAGAATCATATTTAACAACATTTTTGCTCTCACCCTGAACTTGTTTCAGGGTCTCATTTATACCATCCTCTTCATCGATATCATCCTTATCCTCATTATCTTCCTGTTTCGTGTCTCCCTTTACATCTTTTTCATCAACTTCTGGTTTATCAATATAATAAGAAATAAGAGCACCCCCTTTTCTGTTTTCTCCTTGATATAAGGCATCTCCGCCAAACCTGCTTCCTGTTGGTTGCTGCGTTGCTGCTTGATAGGCTGTTGGCGGTGCAAATAAAACAAGTTTTTCTTTAATGATGTTTTGTTTTGCCATGGCTCTTAACGGACGAATATCATCTAAAATCCAAGCGGCACGACCAAAAGTACCAATTACTAAATCATGCTCTCTTGGGTGAATTACCAAATCTTTTACGGGAACTGTAGGAAAACCTTCCGTCCATTTTGTCCATTTCTCGCCTGCATTTATAGAAATATACAAACCATCATCAGTCCCTAAAAATAATAAATTTGCATTTTCTGGGTCTTCTACAATACACAGTGTATAGCTTTCTACGTCATTTTCATCAACAATCCGTTCCCAAGATTTACCGTAGTTTTTTGTTCTGTAGGCATAAGGTGTATAGTTAAAACGTCTGTAATCGTTAGCAATTAAAAGTGCTTCTCCTTTATTTTTGTTGGACGCTTTTATTTGTGTAATCCAACTAAACTCGGGCAATCCTTTGATGTTTTTTGCAACATTTGTCCAGCTTTCGCCACCGTTTTTTGTAAGGTGAACTTGTCCATCATCTGTCGCAGCCCATAAAACATCTTTTTCTAAAGAAGAGGGTTCTACCACTAAAACGGTACAATGATTTTCTGCACCGGTTGCATCCATCGTGAGACCACCACTTTCTGATTGCTTTAATTTTTCTGGATTATTGGTTGATAAATCTGGCGAAATCACAGACCAAGTCAGTCCTTTATCTGTTGATTTATGCACAAACTGACTTCCGAAATACAAGGTATTATTATCAAAAGGGTCCATATTAATGGCTGCATTCCAATTGAAACGCAACTGTACATTGGCATCTTTATGGGTTGGTTTTACAGAATAATTATTTCCTGTAATATGATCATATCTTAAAACAGAACCTTGCTGACTCATAGACCAACCGAAGCGAGAATCATCTTTATCGGGTATTACATCGAAACCATCACCAAAGCTAATTTCTTGCCAATAAGAGTTTCTAATTCCTTGCGCTTTCCAAACATAGGCAGGGCCTCTCCAAGAACCATTGTCTTGCATGCCGCCATAAACATTGTAAGGAAATTCATTATCTACATTAATATGATAAAATTGAGCAACAGGTATATTGCCAATAAAGCGCCAAGATTTACCTCCGTCTCGAGTAATATTTAAGCCGCCATCATTGCCATCAATCATAAATTTACCATTCTTCGGGTGAATCCACCAAGCATGATGATCTGGATGCACACCATTATCAACACCATACGCAGGCATTAATTCTTTGAACGATTTTCCTCCATCTTGTGAAACATTGATGTATGTAAAAACAGTATATAACCTATTTTCATTCTGCGGATCTACATATATTTCTGAATAATAAAAAGGACGATTGCCAATACCTGGTTTATCATTTATTTTTTTCCATGCAAAGCCACCGTCTTCACTTTTATACAATGCGTTCTTTTTTGCTTCTACCAATGCATAAATAATATCTGGGTTGCTAGGTGCAATTGCAACGCCAATTCTACCTAATTCACCCGCTGGGAAACCTTCTTTCTCTGTAATTTGTTTCCAATTTTCACCACCATCATGCGTAATATAAACACCGCTGCCTGTTCCTCCAGATTTAAAAAACCAAGGATCGCGCTTGTGCTCCCACATAGAAGCGATTAATTTATTCGGATTTGATGGATCCATAATTAAATCTGCAGCTCCAGATCTTATGTTCGTAAATAAAATTTGTTTCCAAGTTTTTCCACCATCTGTCGTTTTATAAACACCACGTTCTTTATGTTCTCCCCAAGGAGAACCAATCGCGCCAACATACACCACATCAGGATTTGTTGGGTCGATAACGACTCTATGAATATGTCGTGTTTTTTCTAAACCCATAGACTTCCAAGTTTTACCTGCATCTAAAGATTTGTAAATTCCGAAACCACCGTTTAAACTATTTCTTGGATTCCCTTCACCAGTTCCTGCCCAAATTACACTTGGATTCGATTGCTGAATGGCAACAGCACCGATAGAAGCTGTTAATTCTTTCTCGAAAATAGGTTCCCATTTGATACCGCCAGAAGTCGATTTCCAAATACCACCAGAGGCAGTACCGACGTACATAATTTCTGGATTGTTTTCTACAACATCAATAGCCGTTACACGTCCAGACATTCCGCCAGGTCCAATGTTTCTTGGTTTCATGTTTTTGACTAAATCCATTGAAAACTCTTGTGAAAAGGATAGGGTAGCAGCGCATAAAAATAAAATGCTTAGTAGTTTTCTCATGATAAAAATTTGTTGGGTTTATTAAACGCGAACAATATACAAAATAGAAAACACTCAATAAAAATTGAGTGTTTAATTTAACAGTTTTGTTTTTTAAAATCCTAATCCTGCAAGGTTTCTTTTTAACCTTGTCGGTATTTTGAATCATTGGTGTCCGATTAAAATTAGCTTTAGTTTGATAAACCTTCTTAAATAATGGATATAGCGAATTTTTTAAATGACACCTTACTTTTTTAAAAATAATTTTATAAAAGTAAAGTAAACAATTTTATTTCAATTTATGCTTGTTTGTCAGGTAGTTAGGATTAAGTCTTGGTTCTAAAAGCGTAGCAATCTTGAGTCTTTTATCGGACAAGAATGATTTTGAATGATAGAAAAATATTATACTAAAAATAAACCTACAAGGTTTCGAAAACCTTGCAGGAGATAAACTTACTCTTCTTTCTTTTTAGGCTCGCGTTTGGCATCTTTTAAAGCCTGCATCAACATCCATTCTATTTGCCCGTTTGTAGAACGAAACTCATCAGCAGCCCATTTTTCAATAGCTTTGATCATCTCTTCATTAACTCGCAACGCGAAAGCTTTTTTCTTCGCCATTTTATTGTTTTACAAATTCGAGGATTGTTTGGATTAGTTGTTTTGATATTGGGTATTCAGATGAATAATAAGATTTCATGTTGTCTTCATCTTTCTGAATATCTTTTAAAACATGGTTCATGTTTTTAATGATTACTAATTTTGCATCGGGTTTTGCTTTTTTTAAATTTTGTGCATTAGAAACTTCAACTTGTACATCTTTGTCACCATTTAAAAGTAGCGCAGGGATTGTAATTTTTTTAATTTCTTTTAACGGATCTATTGCGATCCAAGAAGCTAAAAAAGCTTGATTTTGTTTTGCAAAAAGTGATGCTAAATTAGGATCTACTTGCTTAATTTCTCCTGTTTCTTTCAGTTCTTTTAAATAACCTTCTGTCAATTTTCCAAATGGTGGATTTTGTGCTGTTATTTGTCTGATTAATGTTTGATCGATCGTTTCTCCTGCACCTGCAATAGAAATGTATTTATCAACATTTTCTAAGGCCATCATGGCAATTAATGAACCTTGACTATGGCCGGCTAAAATAATTTCTGAAAAGCCTGTGTCGTTTTTAAAATGATGTATAACTTGTTCAAGGTCTGTGATAAAATCAGTTATTAGAACATCTTTTAATAAAGCAATGTTTTTAGAATTTGCGGTGCGTTTATCATAACTAAAAAAAGCAATATCTTCTGCATTTACTGCCTCCCTAAATTGTTTAATGTAATTCGCTTTTATATTTTGTGCAGGTTGGTTTCCGTTTCTATCAACTGGGCCAGAACCATGTACCCAAATAATTAAAGGTGATTCCTGTGCCACATAAGTGAGCGTTCCAGCCAATTGAATTGCTTGGTTTTTGATAATTATTTCTTCGGATTTTACTTGCGCGAAAGAAATTGTTATTCCGAAAATGCTAATGATAAGGTATGTAATAAATTTGATCATTGTATTTTATGTTGATAGGTTTTAAGCACGCTTTCTACAGCTGTTTTTTGTTGCGTTCCTATTAATAATTTTTTATTATTTTTAAAAATCAGTTGAATACCAATATTACCAGAAATATTTACTGCCTTTTCTTTTCCTTTATTGAAAAAAAAGCCGCCTCTTAATCCCCAACCACCAAATTCGCTTATTGGCAAATAGGTTCTAACACCTATTTTAGAAATTTCATTCCAAGAAATTGTTTTCATAGAAAAATGAAAAGGAAAAAATTGATAATGAATTCCTTTTTCGTCAATTCTTGTTACCAACTTTATAAAGAAAGTAAGCAGTGTTAACAAAAACATACCAATTGTAAAGCTTATTAATCCTAAATCTGACATTGGTTTATCTCCAAATGGTATGCTATAAATTAGTTGTTGAATAATCCCATAAATACCAATTCCTAGTGGAACGATAAGTGCAATTATTAGAATGAGAATTAACCAAGTTTGTGTAAAACGTTGCTCCTCTTTAAAAACTTTCATGTTACCTATTTTTATCTTTTTCTAACAACGCATAAACGCCCCCGCTGGTATTTGCGTAGACATTAACTACGCGCCAACCCTGTTTTGCATGCGAATTGATTTCGTCTTCAAAATTATCTTGACTTTTAGACCAAGTCATTTTCTGTTTTAAAAATTTATATTCTTTCATTTTATCGGTTTTTATCTCTTTCGAAAACTACAGAATTCCAACCAGGAGGAACTTCAACATATTTCCAACCTTCTCTTCCGTATTGATTTAGCAAATCTTCAAAATTTTGAACACGATTTCTTAAACCTAATTTTAGTTCTACTACTTTATATTCTTTCATAATTTATTCTTTCTTTAAAATAACAAGACCAACAATAACTCCAATTATAGTTCCAATTAAAGAGCCATAAATTAAACCCATGGCAACATTATTAACGATTGCGCCAATAGTTGTTCCTATAGAAGTTCCTAAACCGGCACTAATAGCAAATGCATAAATTTGTTTGTTTTTCATTTATGGATGTTCAATTTTAATTCTCGTATTTCTTTGTTTAATTTCGCTCAAGAAATTTTCTAATTGGCCATTTTCTTTTTTTAATTCAATTTTTTTTTCTCTTCCGTTGTTCTTGAGGAGTGTTATTTCAATTTTACTATCTTCATCTATTTCTATTTCTTTTTCAAGATCATAGCCAATTTCAATTTTTATTAAATCATTTAACTCAATTGTATTAGTCCAAACTTTTTTAAATATTGAGCGAATAAAGAAATAGATTAAAATACAAGAAGCTAATCCAAAAAACCAAAAGAGTACTAGTTCGTAGGTTTTATGTAGATTTTTATAATTTTCTATTTTTTTTATAAAAGATGAAATAAAAGCAACCCCTGCAAAAAATTTAAAGATCTCTAAACCATATTTAAATTTTTTATACTTAATTTTAATTTCAGAATTGTTAATTTCTAAAACGCCATTAATTATTTGATATGTTTGAGTATTTTTCAATGCTATATTTTTTTATTCGCAATAAGTTCCTTCCCTTCGGGAAGGTTAGGGTGGGTTTTTTTAATGACTCAAAGTTCCCGCATTTACAACCGGTGAAGCTTCTTTATCACCACATAAAATAACCAATAAGTTACTAACCATTGCCGCTTTCCGCTCATCATCTAACTCCACAATTTGTCTTTTATTTAATTCGAATAAAGCCATTTCTACCATTTCTACAGCACCTTGTACAATTTTATGTCTTGCTGCTACAATTGCAGTAGCTTGCTGTCTTTTTAACATGGCAGATGCAATCTCTTGCGCATATGCCAAATAACCAATTCTCGCTTCTAAAACTTCAATACCTGCTATCGATAAACGTTCGTCAATTTCCTTTTCTAACGCTTCAGAAACTTCGTTAACACTAGAACGCAAGGTGATGTCTTCATCGCTGCCTTCATCTGCAAAATTATCATAAGGGTACATACTTGCTAATTTTCTAACGGCGGCATCCGTTTGTACGCGCACAAAGTTTTCATAATTATCTACATCAAAAGCAGCTTTGTACGTATCGGTAACTCGCCAAACCAAAATTGTAGAAATCATAATTGGGTTTCCTAACTTATCATTCACTTTTAAACGCTCACTATCAAAATTACTTGCTCTTAAAGAAATTTTATTTTTAGTGAAAAAAGGATTTGCCCAAAACAAACCGTTTTCTTTAATAGTGCCCACATATTTGCCAAAAAGAAGAATAACTTTAGAGGTGTTTGGGTTCACTAAAATAAACCCGAAAAACCCTATAAAACTTAAAAATATAAGGGGTAAATAAAGGGCTGTTTCCTGAATTATAGAGATGGCAATTCCGCCAAAGAATAACACAAAAACAACGAATAACATTAAATACCCATTTGCGGGTTTGATAATTTTTTCTACTTTCATTTGGTTGATGTTTTAAAATGATATTAAATTGATATCGTAAAGATATATTATTTTTTTTGTAATTAACAAACAGTTGGTCAATTAATTTTATAATTTAGCAAAATAATAAACACAAGATCATACCCATGAAAATTAAATTACTTTTATTACTACCCTTTTTTTTAATGATGCATACCAAATCTGAAGAAGCAGTTTTTTGGGGTAAAAACGGACATCGAGTTACTGGTAAAATCGCTGAAAAGCATTTAACAAGAAAAGCTAAAAAGCAAATTGATAAATTGTTAAAAGGACAAAGTTTAGCCTTTGTATCTACGTTTGCAGATGAAATAAAATCGGATAGAAAATATAGTAAATATTATCCTTGGCATTATGTAAATATGAATTTAGATCAAACGTATCAAGAAGCAGAGAAGAATCCTAAAGGAGATTTGGTAACCGGAATTAACGCCTGCATCGAGATTCTAAAGGACAAAACAAGCAGCGAAGAAGACAAGGCTTTTCATTTAAAATTACTGATTCATTTTGTGGGCGATTTACACCAACCGATGCATATTGGTCAAAAAGAAGATAAAGGGGGTAATGCAGTTCAGGTAGAATGGTTTGGAAAAGGAACTAATTTACACGCCGTTTGGGATTCTAAAATGATTGATGATTGGGAGATGAGTTATGTTGAGTTGGCCAATAATGCCGCAGATCTATCTAAAGAAGAAATTAAAGCCATCGAGCAAGGAACTATTATAGATTGGGTACACGAAGTACATAAAATTACAAAAGAGGTTTACAATTCTGTAGAAAAGGGAGAGAATTTACGGTATCAATACTCTTATGATCATTTTGGAACCGTAAGAATGCAATTGCAAAAAGGGGGAATTCGTTTGGCAAAAGTATTGAATGAAATTTATGATTAAAAAGCTCTTTTAATTCCCCCAAAAGGAAATAAAACGTAGTTTAAAAGTTAATTTTGGATGGATTTTGGTTTCAGTAAGTCCGTTTTTTTATATTTTTAGTTCGATGAAAAAATCAATTTTAGTTTTATCCTTTTTTTTAGTTTTTTTTTCTTGTAAAAAGAATGCTGAAAAAATAGTAGTTGTTGACGATTTTAAACCCGTTAAGGTTGTGAAAAATTACAATTACGAGCAACTAAAACCGCTATTAGAGAAGGATGATGATACAACTTATATTGTAAATTTTTGGGCAACTTGGTGTGCGCCTTGTGTAGTTGAGTTGCCTTATTTCGAAAAAATAAAGAAAGAATATGCTACTAAAAATGTAGAGGTTTTACTAGTTAGTTTAGATTTTCCGAAACAAGTGGATAAAAAATTAATTCCTTTTATCAACAAGAAAAAACTACAAGCTGAAGTTGTGTTATTAGATGATGCAAATGAAGATTTTTGGATACAAGCAATTGATGAATCTTGGACTGGCGCATTGCCAGCAACTCTTATTTATAATAAGAAAAACAGAAAGTTTTATGAGCAATCTTTTGAGTATGAAACTTTAGAAAACGAACTTAAGAATTTTTTAAAACTGTAAACTATGAAAAATATAAAAACAATCCTATTGTTAGCAGTCGTGGCAATCTCTACCGCAGCTTTTACGTTCAAAACTGATTCTGGTTACCTGGTTGGAGATACCATAGAAGATTTTTCTTTAAAAAATATAAATGATACAATGATTTCTTTGGCCGATTATAAAGACGCTAAAGGCTTTATTATTATTTTTACTTGCAATATGTGTCCGTATTCAGTGGCGAATGAAGACAGAGTTATAGCGTTAGATAAAAAATACAAATCTAAAGGGTTTCAAGTAATTGCAATAAACCCGAATGATCCAAAAGCATCTGCTGGCGACAGTTTTAAAGATATGAAAGCTAGAGCTGAAGAAAAAGGGTTTAATTTTCCTTATTTATTTGATGAGGGACAAAAAGTGTATCCGAAGTTCGGAGCAACAAAAACTCCGCATGTATATATTGTAACTAAAAATGATATGAAAGTACAATATATCGGCGCTATTGATAATAATTCTAAAAATTCTGATGCTGTTTCAGAAAAATATGTAGAAAATACAGTGGATTATCTATTGGCAGGGAAAAAACCAACAAAAACGACTACAAGAGCAATTGGTTGTTCTATAAAGGTTTTATAATTATAGTGTTTGTTGTGTAACAAAATAAAATCTCAAGTTTTGCTTGAGATTTTTTTATGGGTTAAATTCTGTTCGTTGGTAACTTAACGATATTATCATCTTGTATGCGCAAGCTTTCTTCTTTATTTAAGTAATCTATGATTTTGTCGGTCACTTTTTTTTGTGCGTAAAACACGAAAATGTTCTGTTCCTTCAATTTCTATAAATTTAGATACTGGTCAATTATAATGTACATTTTTGACGCGCGCAATAGGAATTATTGTATCCTTGATATCACGAATTATGAGCGCTTTTTTTACGTTTATAGACTTTACAAACTCGCTAACGTTTAGATTTTTTACATCATTGCCTATTTTTTTTCTAACCGGTTTATGAAGTTGGTTTTTACTTTTTCGTTGATCCCAATCATTTCTGAAACAGCATCTATTTGTTCTATAAATTTGTCTGGGGTTGTAATTAAAACGTATTTAGCAATGTGTATGTTTGGTTTTAAAAAGCGCATAAATAGTTGCTACATTTCCAAAAGAATCACTCACTAAAAGTTTAAAGTCGTGTTTTTTTATTAAAACATTAACTAAATCAGAGAATTTAAATAAGCTAGTATCTCCTTTACAGCTATAGCCGTGCGATGGCGCATCAAAAGAATAGACAGTAAACCCGTTTGTTAAAAGGCTTTCTATTAAATCAGAAAAATTTCCTGCCTGTTCTCCCCAACCGTGAATAAAAAGCACTTTTTTGTCGCCACCTTTCCATATTTACAGTTGAATTTCAAAATCTTTAAATAGATATTTTTCTTTCGCTGCTTTTTTGAATGCAGCGAATTCATTTTCTCGAGGTTTTCTAACTTGCGAATCTGTTAATTGGTTGCAAGCATATGCCGTTACTTGTTTCAGAAATAAGTTGGATGCAATTTGCACTAAAAGCTTTTTAACAGTCAATTTTTCTTTGCCATTTTATATGATTTAATTGAGATTCGTTTTCTCAATATAATTATAGTTCAATTTTTTAAAAAAGACAAATCCCAAGTTTTAGCTTGGGATTTGTCTTTTTTAAACCTATTTATTCAAAGAATTTATCGGTATATTTTATCATATAAATTTTGGTACGTCTTCTTAATAATAGAACGTTTCATTTTCATGGTTGGTGTTAAATGACCACCGTCTATAGACCATTCATCGGGCGTTAACTCAAAACGTTTAATCTGTTCCCAATTACCAAATTGACAATTACAGTTGTTTACTGCTTCTTGAATTTTTGCAATTACTTTTTCGTTTTTAATTAAATCTTCATTAGAACTAAAAACAATATTATGGTCTTTTGCCCAGTCTTTTAAATATTCAAAGTTTGGCTGAATAATAGCGGCAGGCATTTTTTCATTTTCACCAACAACCATTATTTGTTCTATAAATAAAGATTGTTTTAATTCTCCTTCTAATAAAGGCGGAATTACATATTTACCTCCAGAGGTTTTAAACATTTCTTTAGTTCTTCCTGTAATATGTAAAAAACCATCTTTATCAATTTGCCCTTTATCGCCCGTATAAAAATAACCGTCTTTAAGAACTTCGGCTGTTTTTTTAGCATCTTTATAATAGCCTAACATTACATTAGGTCCTTTTACTAAAATTTCACCATTTTCGGCAATGATAACTTCTACATTTTCAATTACCTTACCTACGGTTCCTACTCTAAAACCGCCGCTTTCTACATCATTCACAGATATTACTGGTGAGGTTTCGGTAAGTCCGTAGCCCTCCATAATTGGCATTCCTGCTGCGGCAAAAACACGCGTTAATCTTGGTTGTAGCGCTGCACTTCCAGAAACCATCAATTTTAAATTACCACCTAAAGCTGCTTGCCATTTAGAAAAGATAAGTTTGCGCGCCAAGCCTAATTGCTTTTCATACCACCAGCCATTTTCTCCATAAGGTTTATAGGTTAAGCCTAAATTTACTGCCCAAAAGAACAACGTCTTTTTAATTCCAGATAAATCTTCGCCCTTTAAAATAATTTTATCATATATTTTTTCATAAAGACGAGGTACTGCCGTCATTACATCTGGTTTTACATCTTGTGCATTCTCGGTAAGTTTTTCTATAGATTCAGCAAAGTAGATGTCTACACCACAATATTGATATAAATACAAAATCATACGCTCAAAAATATGACAAACAGGTAAAAAACTTAATGCTTTGGCATCGCCATATTTTAAGGGAACTCTTTTTTTAGAGGATAACACGTTTGTAACAATATTATTATGAGATAACATAACACCTTTTGGTGTGCCTGTTGTGCCAGAAGTATAAATTAAAGTAGCCAAATCGTTTGCTTTAACGGCATCTTTTCTTTGTTCTACTTCGTTCTGGTTGCTTGTGTCCTTTCCTAACTCTAAAATTTCTTTCCAGCTCTTTTCTCCTTTAATATCATTAAAGGTATAAACTCCTTTTAACTTTGTTTTATCTTTTATTTGATTTAGTTTATCTAAAACATCTACATCAGAAACAAAACAATAGATAGCTTCAGAATGATTGATTACATACTCATAATCATCTTTGCAAATCGTTGGATAAATCGGCACGGTTTGCGCACCAGTTTGTAAAACACCAATATCACAAATATTCCATTCGTTTCTATTATTCGTAGAAATTATGGCTATTTTATCATCAGGTTGTATTCCTAATTTTAACAATCCTCTGCTTAATTGATTTGATTGGTCTATATACTCTTGAGAGGAGATAGATTCCCATTTTCCATCATATTTTGTTGAAAAAGCTTTTTTAAGATTGTACTTTTCTAATTGATAATATGGAAAGTCAAATATCCTAGTTATTTCTGTTGGCATAAAATCTATTTTTGTATCGCAAAATAGTAAAAATCCTTTAATTTTACAAATAGTTATTAATATACTTGATATTTTAAGAATAATATAAGCTTTAATCCTTTTTTTTATGTTTTCCTTAACATATTAGCTTTTTGATCGCTATAAAAAGAGTAAATATTTAGTTTGCTAAACGATTACTAACATTTTATTTTTAACGCTGTATTTTTTTGGCAATGATTATCGGTCGTTTATTTTTTGGAACTGTATAAAGTTCTCTAAACTAAAAAAAAAATGACGCAAAGTCATCCTTTTTTAAATAATGTAGCGGTATTTTAGCGTCTATTTTCTAACAGATTTTTATTAAAACTTTGGCCATTAATTTTAGTGTATTTTGAGTCTATCTCAAAACCAACCTTCATTTTACTAATATTAAAATCACCAGATACCTCCATATATTTAATATTTAAATCTTCTTTAAAATTTGCGTTTTTAAAAGAAACACCGTTTTTAAATTTGGTATATTTAAATATTGCAGAATCCTCAAAAACTGAATCGGCAAAACTTACATTTTTACTAAAAACAGCATATTTAAAAGTAGATGTTTCAGAAAATTTAGTATTTAAAAAACTGGTATTGCTATCAAATTTAGCATATTTAAAAGTGCTATCATCGTTAAAAATAGTCCCAGAAAAATCTGCATTTTTTTCAAAAATAGAATATTTAAACATTGCTTTTTTTTCAAACTTGCAATTCTTAAAAACGACTGTATCGCCAAAACTTGCCGTAAAAGTATAGCCAGAATCTTCATCCGGAATATAAGCTAAAACATCATCTTTAAACCTACAGTTTGCAAAAGAGATTTCTACTTCAATCATTTTTTGAATCGTATTATCAGATCCGCCATTATTCCACCAACTATTTTTCTTCTTTTTTGGTGATTTTTCTAAAGCGTCATCCATAAAAGTAAAGTCTAGTACCCCTATTACTGTGGCATTTTGATAGGAGATAGACTTACCTGCTTTTATGTTTTTCATAATAGCAGATGCTTCAATATTTTGTTGAGCAAAGAAGCTGGTTGTCAATAAAAGTAAACAACTGAAGAAAGTAAATTTAAGCATCATTTTAATAAGAATTAATGGGTTTTAATCTAAAGACTTAAAAAAAATATAATTGTGACAGTTTTTTAAAAAGAAAAGAGAACTAATTAAATGAAATTAGTTCTCTTAAAATACTTAATTATTAGTTTCCCCCAAAACTGTAAATATAATTAACTCTTCAAATTTAACCTATATGTATTGATAAAAACGGTAAAAAATCGTAAGTTTTATGGCAAAAAAAATAAAAAGGGCGATTAATTATTATTATTTACGCGTTTTTGAACTACTTCTTGAACTATGGTAAGTATAAATTACATTTTTTCTAAAATATGGCAAGGAACTATTTAAGAACGCTATAATTTTTACCCATTAAACAAGATGAAATTTAGTATTTATTCTTTAAGGTATTTTTTTAAAAGCGGATATTCTTTTTTAAAATAGGAGTTAGGTGTTTGTCCCATAAAAAGTTTAAAATCTTTTAAAAAATGCGAAAGATCGTAATAGTTATACAGGTACATTAAATCTTTAAAATCCATTTGCTTACTCTCATATTTGCGCATCATTTTCATAAAGCGATATTGACGTATGTATTTCCCAGGCGTTAGCCCTATTGCTATTTTAAACTTATTTTCAAGAGATTTTTGGCTAAAAGGAACTATTTTAAGCAATTCATTTACTTTAATTAAACCTTCTTTTTCGATAATTAAATCGACAGCCTTATCAATATGAATTAAACTTTTATCCTGTATACAAGGAATCGCGTCAAATACCTCATAAATTAAAGGTATCAGTGCAGAAATATCATCTTTATACGTTAAAAATAACGGATTTAATTGGTTGTACAAATCGATATTTAGTTCTTTTAAAGAAACATGTTTATTGGTAATTGTAGAAACATTTATTTTCATTATTTTATAAAGAGCACTTGGTTTTAGACAGAAAGCTATAGAGTATCCAGAGGCATTTATAAGATACTGATAACCACCCAGGGTCTGCCCTGCAACAGTTAGGTCTTTAAGAGGTGTTTTAATGCTGTTTTGCAATGCATATTGTTGCTCTCCAAAAACACAAGTAATACTTATTAAGCCTACAGAAAGTATTACAGATTTAAAAGGCAGGTCTTCTTTTGTTATTTTTAATTGATAAAAATGGTCTATTAAATGATGATTTTTATCTTTTTGGTTTTCTAAATAGTTGAATTCCATCTTGTGGCTTTTAGTTTAGGGGGTATTACGTAGAGCTACTCTAAAGTAGTGAAATGTACTATTTAAAATATTGATAAAAGGTAACTATTCAGCCTAGATTTCAAAAAAGAGCTAGTTATTAACAATTCTATCCTTGCTTTTAGGAAAAAGAACGTTCTTGTTAACATTTGTTAGTTACTAGGTAACAATTACATGTTTGATTTTTAGTGCTTTTAAATTGTGTTTGTTTCCTTTGTATCAAAGCATTATAAATTGAACTCCGACAAAAAACGTATTGCAGAATTAGAGTCAAGAATTATACAATTAGAATCAATAATTGAGACTCTACTTGATAAAATCGAGGACTTAACGCATCGTAAAAATAGTCGAAATAGTTCCGTTCCACCATCTAAAGATGAAAATAGACCTTTAAAAAACCAAAGTTTACG
>NZ_VORR01000021.1 GCF_007997085.1 Polaribacter sp. IC066 | reverse complement strand
AATATCTACTAGCACCTCTTTTTTTAATTTTTCTTTCTAGTAGCAAGGCATCGGTTTTAGAAACAAGCTGATGTTGAAAAACAATTTTCCAATCTTTAGCTTTTGCAGTAAAACCTTGATGATTGTGCAAATGCTCTTCTAGTCTTTGATTCACAGATTTATGGGTATACCCAACATAGTGCTTTTGTAATTGATCAGAAAAAAGGATGTAAATAGCGAACATTTTTAAAAGAAAAAAGCTGAATATTTTTTCTTATTCAGCTTTGTTAGTCGGGGTGGCAGGATTCGAATTTTTGACCTTCACGCTTTCAGCGTGACGCGATATCGTTCAAATATCTACTAGCACCTCTTTTTTTAATTTTTCTTTCTAGTAGCAAGGCATCGGTTTTAGAAACAAGCTGATGTTGAAAAACAATTTTCCAATCTTTAGCTTTTGCAGTAAAACCTTGATGATTGTGCAAATGCTCTTCTAGTCTTTGATTCACAGATTTATGGGTATACCCAACATAGTGCTTTTGTAATTGATCAGAAAAAAGAATGTAAATAGCGAACATTTTTAAAAGAAAAAAGCTGAATATTTTTTCTTATTCAGCTTTGTTAGTCGGGGTGGCAGGATTCGAACCTGCGACCTCCTCGTCCCAAACGAGGCGCGATGACCGGGCTACGCTACACCCCGAAAGTGTAAAATTATAGTGTAGTTTATCTCGAGTTTATCGAGAGGCTACCTCCCAAAAATGATTCTTTATTTAGGGATTGCAAATATAACATAATATTTATATATTGCAGTATAGATTCATGAATTTAAATTGTTTTAAAAATGCGATTTTCTAGGTATATTTTTCTGTTTATTTTTAGTTTGTCAACTGTTATTTATGCGCAAGAAAAATTAAAAATTGGGTATGAAGTTATTGTTGGTGATATAGATATTCCTTGGGGATTTACATTTTTGCCAGATAATTCAATTTTAATCACGGAGAAAGAGGGAGAATTAATTCATTTTAAAAACGGAAAAAAGAAGTTTGTTAAAGGGATGCCAGAAGTTACACTTCGAGGCCAAGGAGGTTTGTTAGATATTGCATTGCATCCAAATTTTAAAAAAAATAAACTTATTTACTTTACATACGCATCTTCTGAAGGAGAAGAGAAGGGTGCAAATACTACGTTGATGCGCGCGAGATTTGAAAACAATAAATTGACAAATCAGAAAGTATTGTACAAAGCAGCGCCAAATAGTAGAAAAGGACAACATTTTGGTTCTCGAATTGTTTTCGACAAGGAAAACCATGTGTATTTTAGTGTTGGAGATAGAGGTAGTAGAGATGAAAATCCGCAGGATATTACGAGAGATTGTGGTAAAATTTATCGTTTAAATGATGATGGAACAATACCGAAAGACAATCCATTTGTAAACATAGCAAATGCTAAAAAAGCTATTTTTAGTTACGGACATAGAAATCCGCAAGGCATGGAAATAAATCCTTTTACAAATGAAATTTGGTCGCATGAACATGGACCAAAGGGTGGTGACGAAATTAATATCATTCAAAAAGGAAAAAATTATGGTTGGCCTGTAATTAGTCATGGAATAAATTATTCAGGATCAAAATTTACAGAAATTACAGAGAAAGAAGGAATGGAACAACCGCTACATTATTGGACGCCTTCTATTGCGCCCAGCGGAATGGCGTTTGTAAATTCTGATAAATATCCTAGTTGGAAAGGGAACCTATTAGTGGGCTCTTTAAAGTTTCAATACATTTCTAATTGCACTTTAGAAAACGGAAAAGTAATTAAAGAAGAAAAAATATTAGAAGATTTAGGGAGAGTTCGTTCTATTGAGCAAGGAAATGACGGCTATATGTATGCTGGAATTGAAGGAATAGGAATTATTAAAATTATTTTAAAATGATATGAAAAAAATTCTTCTAACTATATTTTTTGGTTTTATAATTTGTTCTTTTACACATAAATCAGAAAATTATAATGCAATACAACAAGACTCAAAATTAGCAGAAAGTATAAAAAACGGAAAAGAAGTTTATACAGATATGTGTATGTCTTGTCATTTACCAAATGGAGAAGGTAAGCCCAAAATATATCCGCCTTTGGCGAAATCTGACTATTTAATGGAGAAAAGAGAAGCCAGTATTAGAGCTATTAAATACGGTTTAAGCGGAAAAATTAGTGTGAACGGAGTTGTCTACAAAAAAAGAATGGCTAGATTAGGGCTAGAGGCAGACGAAATTGCTGATGTTATGAATTATATTACGAATACTTGGGGTAATAAGAATCTAAATATGATTACAGTTGAAGAGGTAGAAGCTGTTTCTAAAAACTAAATTTGTTTTGTAAACAATCCATAAATTTTTATTATAAATCTATTGTAATTATTCATACGAAAAAGTAGTGTAGATAAATCTAAAAAATTAGCTTTGTTGTTCAATTGTAAGCAGATTATGTCAGAAAATATAGAAAAAATAAAATGTTTAATTATAGGTTCAGGACCTGCAGGATATACAGCAGCAATTTATGCGGCAAGAGCAGATATGAAACCGATAATGTATACAGGAATGCAAATGGGAGGTCAATTAACAACAACTACTGAAGTTGATAATTTTCCGGGATATGCAGAGGGTACAGATGGACCAGCAATGATGGAAGATCTTAAAAAGCAAGCAGAACGTTTTGGAACTGATGTGCGTTTTGGAATGGTGACCAAAGTAGAATTAAGTGATCAAGTTGGCGGAATTCATAAAGTTATTGTGGATGAAGAAAAACATATTGAAGCAGAAACTATTATTATTTCTACAGGCGCTACCGCAAAGTATTTAGGAATAGAAAGTGAGCAGCGTTTAATTGGTGGAGGTGTTTCTGCTTGTGCAACCTGTGACGGCTTTTTCTATAAAGGACAAGATGTTGTCGTTGTTGGAGCAGGAGATACGGCTGCTGAAGAGGCTACGTATTTGTCTAATATTTGTAAAAAAGTAACCGTTTTAGTTCGTAAAGATTATATGAAAGCGTCTAAAGCGATGCAACATAGAGTTAGTAATACTAAAAATATCGAGGTGTTGTATAATACAGAAATCGATGAGATTTTAGGGGCTAAAGTTGTAGAGGGGGTTAGAGCAATTAACAACCAAACAAAAGAAAAGTTTGAAATTCCGGTGATGGGTGTTTTTATAGCGATTGGTCATACTCCAAATTCAGATTTATTTAAAGGTGTTTTAGATATGGACGAGACAGGATATTTAATTACGAAAGGAAAAACAACGAAAACGAATATGCCAGGAGTTTTTGCTTCAGGAGATATTCAAGATAAGGAATATAGACAAGCTGTAACTGCTGCAGGTACTGGCTGTATGGCAGCTTTAGATGCAGAACGTTATCTAGGTACTTTAAAAAATTAGTATTGGTATTTTTACTTTAGAAAAAAGAGATTTCAACAATGAAATCTCTTTTTTTTTAGTCTAACCCTAGTTCTTTGCGTTCACTCACATCAGCAACGCCATTTTTATTCCAATAGGCAGCTTGTATTGTTTTAATTTTTTCTGCTTTTGTGGTTAGTTGTTTTCCACGACTAGAAACGGTTTCTTCCCAAGATTCCATTGTATGAGGAAAACTTTTGGTGAATTTTAGCGTAAGTGTTCTATTTAACTTCGGATAATTAATTGAATAAAACTGAAAACCTCCTTTTTCTTTTAAACTAGCAATGGCCTCATAAGCTTCGAATTTTTTATGATTTAAGCCTAAATATTCAAAAGAAGGAATTACTTGTAACTTTCCTGTTGGCAATTCTTTTGGAGAAATTCTAATGAGATTCCATAACTCATTTTCTAAAATATTCTTTTTTAAAGAAATTTTTCGATCAGAATTACTTTCAAAATACGAATAAAAGTCAACTTGAAAATTTGCTTTATTATTTAATTGAACAAAAGTATTTCCACACCATTCTTGTGCTGAAAAAGAAATTTTGATGGCTTTATTAATGATATTAATAGGAGAGAAGGTACTCGTCATTAAAGAATAAGGATAAATTCCTGTGGTATATTTTTTTGTGCTATTTAACTTTAAAATAGGGATTGTACTTTTATTTTGATAATCTGCTTTTACTTGTTTTTCTGGTAAAAAGTCTTCCGTTACGAAAATATTTACCGCTATGCCTGTATGAATTTCACCATACCTAACTTGTGTAAGTTTGTAGGAAGTTATTTCTGCCTTGCCAGTATACCAATAGTCATTAAATTTGAGATTCTTTTCATTCTTTTCTATAGACGTCTTCGATTTTATTGCTTTTTGTTGTTCAGATTTTGTGCAGAAAAGGAATAGAAAACTGAAAATAATTGTGGAGTATAGATGCATCGTTCGTTTCATTATTAACTTTTTACTAATTTACAATAAATAAGAATAGTTTTTGGGTAATGAAACGAAAAAAGAGATTACTTAGAAAGTAATCTCTTTTTTAAATATATAGTATTCTCTAAAATGTTTTAAGCCGTTACAGAAGCTTTCTTTGATTTTCTGTACAGGAACGAATTGAAAATATTTCTTTTTCCGAAGTTATTCATTGATTTGGCATTTACAAATTTTCCAAAAAGTATTTTACTTACACCAAAGTATTCGTATGTATTTCCGTCTGTAAAAGTAACTTCTAGCAACATACTTTTGTGATGCCAATCAGACACTTGAAACTCGGTAATAGTCGTTTTATAAGCGTCTAAATTTGCTTCTTTTGTTTCAGAAGCAATACTTACTAAAAAGTGATATCCATCAATGATTTGAGTACTCACATCTTCTGCTTCTGCTTTTTTTTCTTCATCCTGAAATTTATCTGGATGCCATTCTTTAACCAAGCCTCTGTATGCAGTTTTTAATTCTTTTAAATTAATAGCGCCTTCTACTTTAAAAAGTTTTTTATATTCTTTAATACGTTTCATTTCTGTGTTTTCAAATTGCGTGCAAAAGTACTGATAAAAAAAGAATTAGCTATTTTAAATTTCATTTACTTTTCAATAGATTTCTTTTTAGCAAGTAAGTTTTTAGATAAGAGTTTAATTTGTTTTAGAAAAATAAATTAGAAATGTATAGTTTTTTTATTTTATGATTATTTACTTAAATGTGCGTCAAGATTTTCTACTGATTGAATAATAACTTTTACAGCTTCTATATAAAATTCAGGATTTATACTGCCATAAGTATCTGTATCTCTGTGGTAGTCTTTGTGATCTTCTACACCAAAATAAATAAATGGTATTTTAGCTCTATGAAAAACTCTGTGGTCTGAAGAGGAAGTCCAGTCAGATTGTTCTTTACTATCGGGGTCATCATGGCCAAATAATAACTTTATTTTATCTGATTTTACTCGTTCTAAAGGCTTTCTTAAATTCGGATAATAAAATAAACCGCAAGCAAATAATTCAGGATCATAATCGCTATGGGCAATCATATCTAAATTAATATTTAAATTAATATTTGATGCATCTTGATAATTTTTTAAAAAATATTCAGCACCTAAAGAACCAATTTCTTCAGCGTCTACCGCAGCAAAAATTAAATTATGTTTTGTTGGTTTATTTTTAAAGTATTCAGCTATGGCAAACAAGGCCGCTGTTCCAGAAGCATTGTCATCTGCGCCATTATAAATTTTACCATCTCTAATTCCTAAATGATCATAATGAGCAGTAATTACAATACTTTTACCAGTTTCGCCTTTTAGCATTCCAATAATATTAGCGCCTTTCGCAATCGTATCAGGTACATTAGAAAAATCTTCTTTAGGATTTTTTACAGGAAATATTTCTTGTCTTATTTTACCTTTAAAAGTGTGCGAAAATTCTTGATAAAAACTGTTGTCAACAACGGTTTCTAAACCAAGTTCGGTAAATTTTTTGATAATAATATTTTGGGTCCTTTGATTTCCTGGTTTAGAAAAAGCTCTACCTTCGAGAGCATCATCAGAAAGCATTTTAATAGTTTCTAATAATTTTTGGCTATCAATTTCAATTGGTTCGTGTGTGTTACAACTCCCTAAAAGAATTAAGAAAGTAACAACAGAGAATAAATTTAGTTTCATTATGTGTTATTTTGGTCTTAAAGCTGAATAGGTTACACAAATATAAGAAAAGACCATTGATTACAATGGTCTTTTTTAAATAAACAACTAAATTTTAAAACTTTTTATGCGTTTTAAAGAAATTAAACATCATGTATTAAAAGCAATATTTATTTTCAGATTTTAATTTTTCTGCAATTAAATTACGCAAGGCAACAACATTTGGATAATTAGCATATTTTGTGAAGCGTTTTAAACCCATTAATAACATTCTTTGCTCATCGCCTTCTGCAAAAGATACAATACCCTCTCTACCGTTTTTAGCGACAATTTCTACTGCATTATATAGGTATAATCTTGCCATTGCAATTTGGCCTTCTTGTGCATCTTCTCCAAAACGTTTTGTGTTTTTTTCTGCTCTTAACAAAGTAGATTCAGCCATGTACACCTCATTTAGAATATTGGCAGCAGCCATTAATAACTGTTGATGTTGATCTAATTCGGGACCGTATTTCTGAATTGCAGAGCCTGCAACCATTAAAAACACTTTTTTCAATTTCCCAATCATTTCCTTTTCCTCCGCAAATAATTCTGAATAGTCTGGAGTTTCAAAAGACGGAATTCCTAACAGCTCATTACCAACCTCTGTTGCAGGGCCTAATAAGTCTACTTGACCTTTCATTGCTTTTTTAACCAACATACCAACAGAAAGCATTCTGTTAATTTCGTTAGTTCCTTCATAAATACGCGCAATTCTTGCATCTCTCCAAGCAGCTTCCATGGGTGTTTCTTCAGAGAATCCCATTCCTCCAAAAATTTGAATACCTTCATCTGCACACGCTTGCACATCTTCAGAAACAGTTACTTTTAAAATAGAACATTCAATGGCATATTCTTCAACTCCTTTTAATTCAGCATCTTGATGTGAGTTTCCAGCAGCTATTCTCATCTCTATTCTGTCTTCAATGTTTTTTGAAGCTCTGTAACTTGCCGATTCTCCAGCATAGGTATTGGTTGCCATTTCAGCTAACTTTGCTTTGATAGCGCCAAAATCTGCAATCGGAGTTTTAAATTGTTTACGCTCTGTTGCGTACTTTAACGCTGTATTTGTAATTCTTCTTTGAGAGTCGATACAAGCAGCAGCTAATTTTATACGTCCAACATTTAAGGCGTTTACAGCAATTTTGAAGCCACCGCCTCTAACAGATAACATATTCTCTGCTGGCACCACGGTGTCATTAAAAAATACTTGTCTTGTTGATGAAGCGCGAATTCCTAATTTATGCTCTTCTTCACCCATTGAAATACCGTTTGCGTTTGTAGCATCATATTCAACGATAAAACCGGTAATATTTTTGTCATTTTCAATACGAGCAAATACAATCATCAAATTACAGAAACCTGCATTTGAGATCCACATTTTTTGTCCGTTGATTTTATATGTTTTTTCATCAGCAGAAAGAACTGCCGTAGTTTTTCCTGAATTTGCATCAGAGCCAGCTCCTGGTTCTGTTAAACAATACGCACCCATCCATTCGCCAGTAGCCAATCTTGGTACATATTTTTGTTTTTGCGCTTCTGTACCGTATAAGGTAATGGGCATCGTTCCAATTCCTGTATGTGCACCAAAAGCAGTACTTAAAGAACCATTTCCACTAGAAATATATTCGCAAGTAATCATTGTAGAGACAAAACCCATTCCCATTCCTCCATATTCTTCAGGAACAGCAACCCCTAAAAAGCCAAGTTCACCAGCTTTTTTCATTACTTCTTCTGTTAAAGCGTAATCTTTTGCTTCAAAACGGTCTCTGTGTGCAATAATTTCACGTTCTGTAAATTCTTTTACGGCATCTTTCATCATTATTTGCTCTTCTGAAAAATCTTCAGGAGTAAATATATCTTCGCATTTAGTCTCTTTTACCAAAAACTGACCGCCTCTTAAAATTTCTTTTTCTACTGTTTCCATGATGTGTTTTATTAAGTATTATTTTTTAGTTTAAAAATTCGAAAATACCCGCAGCACCCTGTCCTGTTCCAACGCACATGGTTACCATTCCGTATTTTCCTTGCATATTTCGCTTGCGCATTTCGTCAAATAGTTGAACAGATAATTTTGCTCCTGTACAACCTAAAGGATGACCTAATGCAATTGCACCACCATTTACGTTAATAATGTCTGCATTTAATCCTAACTCACGAATTACAGCTAAAGATTGAGAAGCAAAAGCTTCATTTAATTCAATTAAGCTAATATCTTCTTGTTTTAATCCTGCTTGTTTTAATGCTTTTGGAATCGCAGCAACAGGCCCAATTCCCATAATTCTAGGAGGAACCCCTGCAGCGGCATAACTTACCATTCTTGCAATTGGCTTAATGTTTAATTCTTTCACCATTTCTTCACTCATCACCATTACAAAGGCAGCACCATCACTTGTTTGTGACGAGTTACCAGCAGTAACACTTCCGTTAGCAGCAAATACAGGTCGTAAACGCTCTAAACCAGCAAGATTTGATCCTAGACGAGGTCCTTCATCTTTATTTACGGTATATTTTCTTGTCACTTTTTTACCTTTTGCATCCACATACGTTTCTTCAACTTCAATAGGTACTATTTGGTCTTGAAAACGATTTTCAGCCTGCGCTTTTAATGCTTTTAAATGCGAGTTTAATGCAAACTCATCTTGATCTTTACGAGAAATTTTATATTGCTCTGCAACAGCTTCTGCTGTATTTCCCATTCCCCAATAATAATCTGCATGACCTGCAGCAACGGTATCGTAGTTTAATTCTGGCTTATAACCTGTCATTGGTACAGAACTCATGCTTTCTGCTCCGCCTGCAATAATACATTCTGCCATTCCTGACTGAATTTTTGCAACTGCCATACCAATTGTCTCTAATCCTGAAGAACAGAAACGGTTTACGGTTACACCCGGAACCTCATCAATTTTTAAGCCCATTAAAGAGATTAAACGAGCCATATTTAAACCTTGAGAACCTTCTGGCATTGCGTTCCCTACAATTACATCATCAATTCTTGTTTTATCGAATTCTGGCAAATTCTTCATTAAATGTTCAATAGTTTCTGCAGCCAACTCATCGGCTCTTTTAAACCTGAACGCACCTTTCTTTGACTTTGCAACGGCTGTTCTATATCCTTGTACTATATATGCTGTTTTCATTTTATTTTAGCTTTTAGCTAATCGCTCTTGGCTTTTAGCATTTCGTTAATATTTATTTACCAATAGCAAATTGCTAAAGGCTAATAGCCAAGTAACTTTAGTTACGTAAAGGTTTACCCGTTTTTAACATGTGTTGAATACGTTCTAATGTTTTGCGCTCTGTACATAAACTTAAAAAGGCTTCACGTTCTAAATCTAATAAGTACTGTTCAGAAACATTTGTTGGTTCAGATAAATCTCCACCAGCCATTACATAGGCTAATTTATTTGCAATTTTTTGATCGTGTTCTGATATAAATCTACTTGCTTGCATAGAATCTGTTGCAACCATAAAGGCACCTAAAGCTTGTTTACCAAGAACTAATACGTCATTACGAGAGGCTGGCTGTGTATAACCTGCTTCTGCCATTAATACAGCATGCTTCTTTGCTTCTGCAATTTGACGGTCTTTGTTTACAACAACAACATCTTTTCCTTTTTGAAGTAACCCTAAATCAAACGCTTCATAAGCAGATGTTGCTACTTTTGCTGTACCAATTGTTAAGAAATTTTCTTGCAATACATTTAGTTGAACATCTCCTTTACGGAAAGTATCTGAAGCACGCAGCGCCATTTCTTTAGAACCACCACCACCTGGAATTACACCAACTCCAAATTCGACTAATCCCATATAGGTTTCTGCCGCTGCAACTACTTTATCTGCGTGTAATGAAATTTCACATCCACCGCCTAAAGCCATTCCGTGCGGAGCAGAAATAGTAGGAATTGCAGAATAACGCATGCGCATCATGGTATCTTGAAAATATTTGATCGCCATGTTTAATTCATCATATTCTTGCTCTGCAGCCATCATAAAAATCATTCCAATATTAGCGCCTACAGAAAAGTTTGGCGCTTGATTACCAATAATTAAACCTTGGTAATTTTTTTCAGCTAAATCAATGGCTTTATTTACGGCAGCTAAAACATCACCACCAATCGTATTCATTTTAGATTGGAACTCTAAATTTAAAATTCCATCACCTAAATCTTCAATTACTGCACCAGAGTTTTTCCAGACCTCGTTCGTTTTTCTGATGTTATCTAAAATGATAAATGAATCTTGACCCGGTTTTTTAACTTGCTCTTTTGCAGGAATATCGTAATAGTAGGTAGCTCCTTCTTTTATAGAATAAAAAGAAGTTTCTCCTTTTTCAATCATTTCTGTAACCCAAGTGGCAATTTCATAGCCTTCGGCTTTCATAATCTCAACACCTTTGGCAACGCCAATTGCATCCCAAATTTGAAAAGGTCCGTGTTCCCAGCCAAAACCTGCTCTTAAGCCATCATCAATTCTGTAAACTTCATCAGAAATTTCAGGAATTCTGTTTTGAACATAGGCAAACATTGCTGCGAACGATTTTCTATAAAATTCTCCAGCTTTATCTTTTCCTGCAACTAACACTTTAAAACGATCTGCAACGTTATCAATCGTTTTCGTCAATTCTAAAGTAGCAAATTTTGCAGATTTCTTTTCTCTGTATTTTAATGTATTTAAATCTAATGATAAAATATTTTTATTACCCTTCGCATCTTTTGTCATTTTGTAAAAACCTTGTCCGGTTTTACTTCCCAACATGTTGTTCTCCATCATGTGGTTTACAAAATCAGGAATCACAAATTGATCTCTCATTTCATCTTCAGGGCAATTGTCTTTTACGCCATTTGCCGTATGAACAAGTGTATCTAAACCAACAACATCAATAGTTCTAAAAGTTGCAGATTTAGGGCGACCAATAACAGGTCCCGTTAATTTATCAACTTCTTCAATGGTTAAGTCCATTTCTTTTACAACATGAAATAAACTCATGATGCCAAAAATTCCGATTCTATTTCCAATAAAAGCAGGAGTGTCTTTTGCTAAAACAGAAGTTTTACCTAAAAATTTATCACCATACATCATTAAGAAATCGGTAACCTCTTGAGTACAGTTTGGACCGGGAACCACTTCGAAAAGTTTTAAATATCTTGGTGGATTAAAAAAGTGAGTTACCGCAAAATGCTTTTGGAAATCGTCACTTCTCCCTTCGTTCATAAACTTAATCGGAATTCCAGAAGTATTAGAAGTAATTAAAGTGCCTGGCGTTCTGAATTTTTCTATTTTTTCAAAAACGATTTTTTTAATATCTAAACGCTCTACGACTACTTCCATTACCCAATCAACATTTTTGATTAAGTGTAAATCATCATCTATATTCCCCGTTGTAATTCTATCTGCAAACTTTATGCTGTAAATAGGAGAGGGTTTAGATTTTAAAGAGGTTGTTAAAGCATCATTTACTAAACGATTTCGAACTGCCTTGTCTTCTAATGTAAGTCCTTTTGCTTTTTCGATGTCGTTTAATTCTCTTGGAACAATATCCAATAAAAGAACTTCAACACCAATATTTGCAAAGTGACACGCAATACCAGAACCCATAATACCAGATCCTATAATTGCTACTTTTTTAATTCTTCTTGTCATTTGTTTATATTTTTTTACTGCTTCTTATTTATCTTGATGAATAGCCTCAAAAATTTTTCTTTCCGCTATTAATTCGTTGATTGTAGTCATTACTTTAAAGAAAGAGTCTAATTCGCTTTCTGAAACATATTCTCTAACAATGTTGTTAAATTGATACACGTGGTTTTTAGAAAACTTACGCATTTCTAATCCATAATCTGTTAATCTAATTAAAACACTGCGCCCATCATCTGGGTTTTTTTCTCTAGAAATAGCGCCTTTTTTCTCCATAGATTTTAAAATTCTAGAAAGACTCGTGGGTTCCATTCCCATTAAAGGTCCTAGAGCAGTAGATGGCGTGCCGTTTTCTTTATCGATAGTTAAAAGAACAAACGCAGAAGACATTGTGCTTCCGTAATTTGTAGCTTGTTCGTTATACATTTTGGCAACGGCTTGCCAAGTTGCTCTTAATTGATGGTCTATTGAAATGTTCTTATCCATTACGCCAAATATAATAAAATTTATTATGCACGCATAGTAAATTTTATAAAAGTTATGCATGCATAGTAAATTTTAACAGAAAATTTACTTTTGTTTGAAGAGAAATGTAGGTATAGGCTTCAATTGTTTTAAGATCTTGTATTTTTTTTGATTGTTTACACTTGAAATTTCTAGAATATAGACACCAGTGTTAAAAGAAGACATATCAATTTCTAAATTAGTTTTAGCAGTTACTTTTTTTAAAAGTGAACCCTTAACAGAATATATTTTAACAGTACTATTTTCTGTGTTTTGAATTGTTAAAATATCTTTTACTGGATTTGGGAATATTTTTAATTGCAGAAGTCTTGTGTCCAAGAATTCTGCGGAGTTTAGAGTAAGATTACAGTTGTTGTTGACCATATCGTTACCTCGGCAAGCTAAACGAGGGTATGTAGACCGAAAATCGTAATCTTGATCATGGTAAAATCCATATTTACCTCCTAAACCTTCTGTATAGAAATAGGGTGTTGCTCCGTCGTTTTTAGTGGTTAACCAAAATCTATTCCTATTTTCATCATCTCTATCAATTTTCCAAACAGTCGCAAATTTTGAAAAAGCAAAAATTGGATATTTAAGGGTGTCTCCAACTTTTAAGGAAAAATCATAATATATGTTTTCAATTTTGTCATTCTCTTCTATTTCTAGCCTGTATATTTTTTTTTCGGCAATATCTTCCCTGTAATAATGATTTGAAAAACTAAACTTTGTGGTATCAATTATATAAGGACTATGTAAACATTCGTATAATCCACTTCGGGTCCCTATTGCTGCATAATGTTTAATTTTTTTATATGTTTTATCATCAATAATTGTATCCTTATCTATTTTGTATCTATTTATTTGATTGTAATGGCATGGATTTCTACTAGAACGATTGACTTTTATGACATCCCAGAACGCGTCTTTTTTTAAAATAGGTTCATAATCTTGTGAAATTAAATTCAAGGTAAAAAAAATAAAAAGAGGCGCAAAAAGTAATTTTTTAAACATGGCATTTATTTTCTACGAAGTTAATATTTTTTAGGTCAGAGTATAATTTAAAAAATAATTAAGAGATCGCTGTAACATAATAAGTGCTTTTTATACTAATAAGTAGAAAATATGTAGATTTGTGTTCCTTATCATATTATAAAAATAGAGCGAAGTCAATGAGTAATTTATTAGAAATCAATAATATAGTAAAAAATTATGGAGATTTTAGAGCATTGAATGATGTGTCTATCCATATCCCTAAAGGAAGTGTTTATGGTTTATTAGGACCCAATGGAGCTGGAAAAACTTCGTTGATAAGAATTATTAATCAAATTACCATGGCAGATTCTGGTTCTATTTTAATTGATGGAGAACCATTATCACCCAAACACACTTCAGATATTGGTTATTTACCCGAAGAACGTGGTTTGTATAAATCGATGAAAGTTGGTGAACAAGCGTTGTATTTGGCACAATTAAAAGGATTGTCTAAAGCAGAAGCTAAAAAACGATTACAATATTGGTTCGATAAATTTGATATCTCTGCCTGGTGGGGAAAGAAAATTGAGGAACTTTCTAAAGGAATGGCGCAAAAAGTACAGTTTATTGTTACGGTAATGCACAATCCTAAATTATTAATTTTTGATGAGCCTTTTTCTGGGTTCGATCCTATAAACGCACAATTAATTGCAAAAGAGATTTTGCAATTGCGCGATGAAGGAGCAACGATTATATTTTCTACACACAGAATGGAGTCTGTGGAAGAAATGTGTGATGAAATTGCGTTGATTGATAAATCGAATAAAATTTTAGATGGTAAATTAAACGACATCAAACGTCAATTTAGAACCAATACGTTTCAAGTAGGCTTAAATACATCGATTCCCAATGAAGTAAGAGCTGCTTTAGAACAAAATTTTGAGGTATTACCTGCGGATTTTAAATTATTAGGAAACGAATTAACGTGTAACGTAAAATTGAAAAATACAAGTTCAGCAAACGATTTATTGTCTTTTTTAACAGGCAAAGGCGAAGTGCAGCATTTTGTAGAATTAATACCCAGTGCAAACGATATTTTTATAGAAGCCGTAAATAAAAACAGGTAAAAAGATGAGTAAGTTAAAATTAATTATTCACAGAGAATTTATTGCAAAAGTTCGTAATAAATCATTTATAATGATGACTTTTTTAAGTCCGTTACTATTGGTTGGCGTTGGTGCTTTAGTCTTTTTTTTGATGAAAAAGAACAAGGAAATAGAAAAGAGAATTGTGTATGTAGATAATTCTGGATTATTTTCGAAGGAAGACTTTAAGGATACTGAAATTGTTTATTATGAAGATTTTACATCATTTGGTATTGAAGAAACTAAGAAAAAAGTTGAGAACGGCGATTATTATGGAGCCTTAATCATACCAAAAAAAGATAGTTTAGAGTTATTAGCATCCTCGATAGAATTTTATTCAAAAGAATCACCAGGAATGTCTGTTATTAATTCTTTAGAATCTAAAATAGAACGAAAATTAAGAAACGAAAAGTTGAATTATTTTGGCATTGATATCGATAAGATTAATGCCTCTAAAATTCAATCTAATATTAAAATGGTTAATTTTTCAGGAGAAGAATCATCAAAATTAATTAACGGGTTAAAAGTTGGCGTTGGTGCAGTTGCGGGGTATATGTTGATGATGTTTGTGCTTATTTACGGAACCTCTGTAATGAGAAGTGTTATCGAAGAAAAAACAAGTAGAATTGTAGAAATCATTGTGTCCTCTGTAAAACCCTTTCAATTAATGTTGGGTAAAATAATCGGGAATGCTTCTGCAGGTTTGTTGCAGTTCTCTATTTGGGGTGTCTTATTGTTTATAATTTTCACGGTAGCTTCTTCTGTTTTTGGGGTCGATATGGCAGAGATGCAAACATCTCAATTATCAGTAGAACAATTAGAGATGGCAAAACAAGCCGCTGGTGGCGATAAAGTGCAATTGATTATTCAAGAGCTTTTAAGGTTACCAATTTTAAAATTATTTGTATTATTCATTTTCTACTTTTTAGGAGGTTTTATGTTATATAGTTCTTTGTATGCCGCAATTGGGGCAGCGGTAGACAACGAAACCGATACACAACAATTCATGTTCCCGATTATGTTACCGTTAGTTTTGGGAGTATACGTAGGTTTTGCTACTGTAATTAATGATCCTCATGGACCGATACCTGTGCTCTTTTCACATATACCATTAACATCACCAATTGTCATGTTAATGAGAGTTCCGTTTGGTGTTTCTTGGGGTGAGTTGGCAATCTCAATGATTTTATTGGTAATTACCTTTGTGTTTATGGTTTGGTTAGCAGCTAAAATTTATAGAGTAGGTATTTTAATGTATGGTAAAAAACCTACCTATAAAGATTTGTATAAATGGCTAAAATATAAAGGATAAATGCAAGATAAATTAGAGCAAGTTACAGATTCGATTGTTGAGGAAGCGAATTCTATTTTAGATTTTTCTTTGCCATTAAGTAAAGAAATAAGCATTACTATTCAAGGACTATTAGTCGTTATTGTTGCTTTGATTATAACTTCTTTTATTTTAAAATTTGTTAGAAAGTTTGTAACCAGAAAAATGCCTAAAAATGACAAACTTAAATTTGTAAGTGTTTTTAGCTATGTGAGATGGTTTATTTTTCTAATCATTTTTTTAATTGCCATGCATACTTCTGGCGTAAATGTTACGGCAATTTTTGCAGCATCTGCGGCATTATTAATTGGTGTAGGTTTAGCGTTGCAGACACTTTTTCAGGATATTCTTTCTGGTATCTTTATTCTAGTAGATCAATCTGTGCATGTTGGAGACATTATTGAGCTCGAAGGAAAAGTTGGCAGGGTTTTAGATATACGTTTAAGAACCACAAGGGCAGTTACGGTAGATAATAAGGTGTTGGTGATTCCGAATCATTTGTATTTGACTAATATTTTATTCAATTGGACAGAAAACGGAACAGAAACAAGAGAATTTGTAGATGTTGGTGTGGCGTATGGGTCAGATGTAGAGTTGGTTAGAGATCTTTTAGTAAAGATTGCAGAAGAGCAACCGGCAGTTTTAAAAGCTCCGAAACCCATGGCTTTGTTTACTGATTTTGCAGACAGTTCTTTAAATTTTAGAATTGCGTTTACATTAACCAATAGTTTTGATGTGCGTTTTACACAAAGCAATATTCGTTTTGCAATAGACAAAGCATTTAGAGAAAACAATATATCAATACCATTTCCGCAAAGAGATGTTCACCTTATAAAACAAACTTAAAAAGTATGTCAAAAATATTAATTATAGAAGATGAAGCGGCAATTAGAAGAGTTTTAACCAAAATTATTTCTGAAGAAAATGATGCGTACAGGGTAGAGCAGGCAGAAGATGGTTTGCAGGGCATTGAAATGATTAAAGATAACGACTACGATTTGGTTTTATGTGATATTAAAATGCCAAAAATGGATGGTGTTGAGGTGTTAGAAAAAGCAAAAAAAATAAAACCAGAAATACCAATTGTAATGATTTCTGGACATGGAGATTTAGATACAGCGGTAAACACAATGCGATTGGGTGCGTTTGATTATATCTCAAAACCACCCGATTTAAATCGTCTTTTAAATACAATCAGAAATGCTTTGGATACAAAGGTGTTGATTGTAGAAAATAAACGCTTAAAGAAAAAAGTTAGCAAAAATTACGAGATGATTGGTGAGAGTGCTGAAATTAGTCACATCAAAGAGATCATCGAAAAAGTAGCAGCAACAGACGCAAGAGTTTTAATTACGGGTCCAAACGGAACGGGTAAAGAATTAGTTGCGCATTGGTTGCATGAAAAATCAGGTCGATCTAAAGCAGCAATGATCGAGGTTAATTGTGCTGCAATTCCGTCTGAGTTAATAGAAAGTGAATTATTTGGGCATGTAAAAGGATCTTTTACCGGAGCCAATAAAGACAGAGCAGGGAAGTTTGAAGCTGCCAATGGTGGTACTATTTTTTTAGATGAAATTGGCGATATGAGTTTGTCTGCACAAGCAAAGGTTTTACGTGCTTTGCAAGAAGGCAGCATCTCTAGAGTAGGTTCTGATAAGGATATTAAAGTAAATGTTAGAGTTGTTTCGGCAACGAATAAAGATTTAAAAACAGAGATTTCAGAAGGGCGTTTTAGAGAAGATTTGTATCATAGATTGGCGGTTATTTTAATTAAAGTTCCGGCATTAAATGAGCGCCGAGAAGACATTCCTTTGTTGGTTGATTTTTTCACTACAAAAATATCAAAAGAACAAGGAACTCCTAAAAAAATGTTTTCATTAGAAGCCATAAATCTTCTGAAAAAATATGATTGGTCAGGAAATATTAGAGAATTAAGAAATGTTGTAGAGCGTTTGATGATTTTAGGTGAAAAAGAAGTTTCTGCAAATGATATAAAATTATTTGCTAGTAAATAGGTTTTAAATAAGAGACAAGATACTTTGGATAAGCAAGAAACAACAAACAAGAAATAAGAAACAAGAGACAGTAGGCAAGAAGTTTTAGAGAAGAAACAGGATGCAAGAAACAAGGAGTAAGAAATTGTAAAGAAGAAACACGGAATAAGAAACAAGAAAAGCAAACGGAGTAGCAAAAGGCAGAACGGTTTGGTTTCTTTGGGTAAAAATCTAATAAGTAAAAATTAAAAAAGGGAATCAACATCGGTTGATTCCCTTTTTTTTTGTAAAAAGTTCTTTTTACTTATGTAGATCAAATCGATCAAGATGCATCACTTTTGTCCATGCAACTATAAAATCGTTTACAAAACGCTCTTTGGCGTCATCTGCGGCATACACCTCTGCAATTGCTCTTAATTCTGTGTTAGAACCAAAAATTAAATCTGCTCTTGTTCCTCTAAATTTAATTTCACCAGTTTTTCTGTCAGTTCCCTCAAATAAAGTATCATCGCTAGAAGTTGCTTTCCAAGTAGTACCAAAATCTAAAATATTTACAAAGAAATCATTTGTAAGTGTACCAACAGTATCGGTAAATACACCATATTTAGAAGCATCATAATTAGCACCTAAAACACGCATACCACCGACCAAAACTGTCATTTCAGGAATAGAAAGGGTTAGTAATTGGGCTTTATCAATCAACAATTCTTCTGCAGCTAATTTTAAATCTTTTTTAATAAAATTTCTAAATCCGTCTGCTTTAGGTTCTAAATAACCAAAAGAAGCAGTATCTGTTTGCTCTTTAGAAGCATCTGCTCTTCCAGAAATAAAAGGAACAGCAATAGCGTATCCTGCATTTTTCACGGCTTTTTCAATCGCAACAGTACCTCCTAAAACAATTAAATCTGCCATCGAAACGCTGCCGTTAAAATCTTTTTGAATTTCTTCTAAAACCTTTAAGACTTTATTTAATTCATAAGGAGTATTAACTGCCCAGCTTTTTTGCGGTTCTAAACGGATTCTTCCGCCATTTGCACCACCTCGCATGTCTGAACCTCTAAAGGTAGAAGCAGAAGCCCAAGCCGTAGTTACTAATTGAGAAATCGATACATCAGCACTTGAAATAGTCTTTTTTAATGTTGAGATTTCTGCATCAGAAAGCGTTGTTCCGGCCGGAATTGGATCTTGCCAAAGCAATTCTTCTTCTGGGAATTCTGAACCTAGATAACGAGAAATTGGTCCCATATCTCTATGTGTTAATTTGTACCACGCTCTAGCAAAAGCATCTTCAAAAGCCTTGTGGTCTTTATGAAAACGTTTAGATATTTCTAAATATTTAGGGTCTACTTTTAAAGCGATATCCGCAGTAGTCATCATTAAATCTTGTTGATTACTTGCATCACCAGCTTTTGGTGCTCTTTTAGCATTAGAGGCTGCTGTTGGTTTCCATTGGTGCGCTCCTGCCGGACTTTTGGTTAATTCCCAATCGTAATTTAGCAACATATCAAAATAATCATGATCCCATGTGGTTGGGTTGGGTGTCCAAGCACCTTCTATTCCGCTTGTAATTGTATCGTCTAAAACACCAGATTTGTAAGAATTTTTCCAACCTGTACTCATTTCTTCAATTGGAGCTGCATGTGGTGCTGGACCAACATACTTATTTGGGTCTGCGGCACCATGCGCTTTGCCAAAAGTATGGCCACCCGCAGTAAGTGCAACGGTTTCTTCATCATTCATAGCCATTCTGCCGAAGGTTTCTCTTACATCTTTTGCCGAGCCCATCGGGTCAGGATTTCCGTTAGGTCCTTCTGGGTTTACATAAATCCAACCCATCATTACGGCACCAAGCGGATCTTCTAATTCTCCTTCTTTATAACGTTCTTCGTTTTCTCCCCAAACGGTTTCAGAACCCCAATAGATATCTTGTTCTGGTTCCCAAACATCTTCACGTCCGCCAGCAAAACCAAAAGTTTTAAATCCCATAGATTCCATGGCACAATTACCAGCAAGAATCATTAAATCTGCCCAAGATAATTTGTTTCCATATTTCTTTTTAATCGGCCAAAGTAACAAACGTGCTTTATCTAAATTGCCATTATCTGGCCAACTGTTTATGGGAGCAAAACGTTGTGAGCCAGAACGCGCTCCTCCACGTCCGTCGCCAACTCTGTACGTACCCGCGCTATGCCAAGCCATTCTAACCATAAAAGGACCATAATGCCCGTAGTCTGCTGGCCACCAATCTTGTGAGTCGGTCATAAAGTCGAGTACATCTTGTTTTAAAGCAGCAAAATCAATGCTCTTAAAAGCAGTTGCATAATCAAAATCTTTTGCCATCGGGTTAGATGCTGCTGAATTTTGACGCAGAATATTTAATTTTAATTCATTGGGCCACCAATCTCGGTTAGAAGTCCCGTTACCGGCAGTTTGTTTTTGAATACCTCCCATAAATGGGCATTTATTACTATCGCTATATTTTTCCATAAGTATTGAATTTTATTTCCTCGATTGCAAACCTACAAGACTAAAAGAGTTGTTTTGGATAATTTTTATCTATAATTATTATTTTAAAATAGTTAAAAACTATTTTACTCTATTCATTCTCTAAAGTTACGCAATTTTATAGCAGTATTTTAAAATAGTATAACTCTATTTAATTAGCGGTTTGTCATAATTAAAGTTGATGGGAATATAAAAAGTTCCCATCAACTTTTTTGTTTTTAAGCCCATTACATTTCTAAATTTGCAGTAGAAAATTAAACAATAATAATCAAAAAAATATAAAAACATGGCAACAGCAGTTGGTAAAAAATTTCCAGATTTAAATGTAGACGCAATGAATGATATGGGCGATACTTTTAAACTAAATGTGTTAGAAGAAGCAGTAAACAATAAGAAGAAAGTATTGTTATTCTGGTATCCAAAAGATTTTACATTTGTATGTCCTACAGAATTACATGCTTTTCAAGCAGCTTTAGGTGAGTTTGAGAAAAGAAACACAGTTGTTATTGGTGCTTCTTGTGATACTCCAGAAGTGCATTTTGCATGGTTAAGTACCTCTAAAGAGAATGGCGGAATCGAAGGTGTAACCTACCCAATTTTAGCAGATACAAATAGAAATTTATCATCTATTTTAGGTATTTTAGATATTACAAATGAAACGTTTGATGAAGTTTCTCAAACTGTTCAGGTAGAGGGAGATAATGTAACATACAGAGCTACTTACTTAATTGATGAAGAAGGAACTGTATTTCACGAAGGAATTAATCATATGCCTGTTGGTAGAAATGTAAATGAATTTTTACGTTTAATCGATGCATATGCGCATGTACAATCTCACGGAGAGGTTTGTCCTGCAAACTGGGAAGAAGGTAAAGAAGCAATGGCTCCTAACGCAAAAGGAACAAAAGCATATTTAGCTTCTAACTAAAAAAATTAATTACAAATTATGAATTACGAGTTTTATACTTGTAATTCATAATTTAAAACTCATAACTATTATGGTGCAAGAATTAACAGAAGATAATTTACAAGAAATTATAAGTGGTAATGAAAAAGTTGTGGTGCAATATTCTGCAACTTGGTGTGGTAACTGTAGAATAATGAAACCAAAGTTTAAAAAGTTGGCTTCAGAATTAGAAACTATTAAATTTGTGATTGTTGATGCTGAAAAATTTCCTGAAAGCAGAAAATTAGCAGATGTTAGTAATTTACCAACATTCGCAACGTTTGTAGGTGGTGAAAAGAAAAATCAAACACAAACAAATAAGTTTGATGTTTTTAAGGAATTGGTGGCAGAAATTGAATAATTTTGTCATTCTGAAGAGGGTATTTCGAACATAGTCGAAAGCTTGTTTCAGCATCTTATTTAAAAAATTCAAATATGAAATTACCTGTAATAAAACATCTCACAAATTTTATCGAAGAAAACGATCAAGATTATATATTAGAAACCATTGAAACGCTAGAAGCATTAACGGAAGTTCCGTCTTTAAAAGATGAAGAATTAGATGTTATTGGCGAGTTAATCTCTAATATGTATGGCGCTGTTGAGGTCGATAAAATGATAAAGGACGGTGTACCGAAAAAAGAAGCGCTAAATACGTTTATGAAACGTGTATTAGGCTCTATCGATAAGTAAAAAGTATCTTTTAAGAAAAGATAAAATCTCAAGTGAAAACTTGAGATTTTTTGTTTTTAGAAGAAGTATTTTAATAGACGAATCATTAACAGGCTTTTAATCAAAGAAAAAAATACAGGCGAAAATGATAGTGAACAGTTTTATTTCTTCTACCACAGGGAAAAATCACTTAAAGTTAAGTTTTTCAAGTTCATTGTAATGAGATTTCTTCTAAAGTTAAAATGACAAAATACTACGTTTTGTTATTTGAAAAGGTATTTAATGATGGTAGGTTGGTAGCTTAAAATAAGAACAATTCTAATATTTCGAGAACTATTAAATTTTAAAACTTCTTTTTCAACTTTTCTATAATTTGATTTCCTCTATAAATTGCGCCTTCCATATAACCGCCATAACTTGGTGAGGTCTCAGAGCCTGCAATTATAAAGGTGCCGTTTAAAAATTCTTGCTGGTACATAGCATGTCCGTTATTAAAATGCGGACTCAAAAAGTGGTTATTTTTAAAATTTAAAAGGCTTTCTTGATTCCAAATTTTTTCTTGATACGAAAGATAGTTTTTTCCTTGTTCGCCGAAAAACTTAAAAAGTTGTTCCTTTATTTTTTCTTCTCTAAATTCTATGGTTTCGTTAGATAAGCTTCCGTTTAGAAAACCCATCAAAGCAAAATGATTGTTTTCAAAATCTGAATGATCGTAGATTTCTGTAAACGGACCCACGTTGCTAAACCCAACGCCAGATAATCCTTCTTCTCTCCAAAACGGCGTGTTGTAGACAATTGCAAATTTTATAGAATCTTTCATCCAAGTATGTGTGTCATTTGCAATTTGAAAGACTCTTTCATCTAATTTTGGGTTAAACTGAACCGAGTTGACCAGAAGTTGAGGCGGAATTGTAGAAATAACCATATCCGCAGAAAAGTTTAAATTGTCTGTAAAAACCGTAATTGAAGGTTTATCTGCATCAATTTTTGTAACTTTATGATGTAACAGCAATTCATCATCTGTAAAATCTACAGCTAATTTTTCTAAAATAGTGGCTGTTCCGCCAACAATTCGATAACTAATTTCTTGATTTTTTGGCGTCTGAAAGCGTTCTGGTAAATGTATGTTTGATGCTTCAAAAAGCGCATCACCACTCATATTTTGTTCGAATAAAGAAATTTCTAAATCTTTGCAAAGCTGTAATAATTCAGGATTGTATCTCCAAAGCCAAGCAGCGCCCAACTCAATTTTTGTGTTCTGAATTTTTTTGGTGTAAATTCTTCCTCCGACGCTATCATTTGCTTCTAGAATTTTTATGGAAAAACCTTCTTTTTTAAGACGATATCCAAGATAGATTCCAGAAATGCCGCCACCAATAATTAGGATTTTTTTCTTCATAGTATTTTAGCCTGTAAATTTTTCATTCATTAATTTTTTATCCAAAGGAAAAAATAAAATCAATAAAAAAATAAAAATAGGATTTAAATGGATTGCTATGATATCGCCAATATTTAAAGAGAAATTGACTTCTAAAATGAAGAAATCAATCAAAGAAAACAAGCCCAAAAGTAACGTTATTAAGAATGTTAAAATGTTTGTTTTCTTATCTTTTAAATAGGTGTATGTCGATATTATAAGTGCAATAAATCTGATAATGTGTTTTTGATTGATGCCATAATTAGAATATATTTACATTAAAAATGAAACAATAAGTAAAACTAACCCTAATTTAACGGAATAGAATCTTCTTTAAAACTGCTTTAAAATAGGCATCATTTTTAATGATGCGTTAATTGCGCAATAATTTCTGAATGTTCAGGAAACTCTTTTGATAATTCTGCGCACGTTGGTAAAACAAAATCTCTAAAATCAAAACCTGGAGAAACGGTGCAACCTGTAAAAGAAAAAGAATTTTTTTCTGTTACTTCGGCTGCAAAATAATGATGAGCAGGAACTGTAAATTGAGGAATTTCTCCCTTTACAAAATCATTTCCAATCATTACAAAAGAATAGGTTCCATCTAGAGAAATCATGTGTAACTTTAGAGTTGTACCCGTGTAAAAATGCCAAATTTCATCTTGACTAATTTTATGAAAAGCAGAAAACTTATCCGAAGTTAAAAGGAAATAAATACTGGTACAATAGTTTCTGTTTCCTTCAAAATCATCACTTAAATTCTTCGCTAAAATTTCTCCTTTGCTTCTGTATTTTTCTTTATAATAACCACCTTCGGGATGTTTTGTTAATTTAAAAAAATCGATTATTTCTTTTCCGTTCATTATTTAAAACTTTTTGTATTCATTATAAAAGTGGCCATATCCTTCCCCCAAATTTGATAAGTTAATTTAGAAGGATGTACGCCATCGCTAAAAAAAGCAGTCAAGTCTCCTTCTATTTTATATCTTTCTTTCCAGGTTTCAATGCTTATAATTTCATCGTTAAAATGAACATTTTTTTTATTTCTAACATTGTTAGCTAGCTTTTTTCCTAAAATTTCTGCCAAGTTACCAACCACAAATTTTATAATATTCGTGAATGCAGGAAACTCTTTTATTGGTGGCATATTTGTAAAATAAATAGGCGTTTTAGGAAACTTTCTTTTTAAATCTTTAATTAAAAGATGAATGTTGTGCATCCAAATTTCAGGAGAATTTAATTTAAATGCATCATTACCGCCTAAACCAATCACAATAATATCTGCATTAGAGTCTTCAATTTCAGGAACAATTCTTTTTCGCACCATTCTTGCGGTAAAACCGCTTTTGGCATAAACACGCCATAAAACCGAGCTGTTTGTTTTTTCTGATATTTCTTTGGCTAGCGCACCAATAAATCCGTTTTTATGAAAATCTACGCCAACTCCTGCCACAGTACTTTCGCCAATTGCTATAATTTTTAAGGTTTTTTCCGCATCCGTTTTTATGTATCCTCTCGGGTTTCTTGCTTCAGGAAGTCTTGGTACGTTTTTACGTATATTTTTTCCTTGCAAATACATAATGGGTAAAAGTGGAAAAGAAACAACGATACCTAAATAGTATTTTAAACTCATTTTTATGTATCCTTTTGTTCGTTAGCTTTTTTAATAATTGCTTTTAAACGCTCTTTAGTGAGTTGTTTTTCTGATTTTACCTTGCTTATTTTTTGATGCATCAATTTTGTGTGCTTCGCCTTATTAACAGTATTTTTTGCTTTTCCTTTCTTCGGCACTTTGTTTAATTTTCGCACGAATATAAGAAATTTTAGAATTAAAAAATAAAAAGCTTCGGTAATAATATTTTAAGATATAATTACCATTTAGAATGATAAATCGTTGCGTAAAAACTACACTAAAGCCACTAATTTCTCTATCTTTAAACCTTTATAAAAAGTACTATGAATTTACAGAAATACAAAGTTAGCAGTACTCTTAAACTCGATGAAGTTTCTACAAAAGAGGTGCTAGAAGATGCCAAAAAGGAGCTTAAAAAAATTAGAAAAAAGTTAAGCAATTTGCAAAATAGCATGTATGCAGAAGGCAAATATGGTGCGCTAATTTGCTTGCAGGGAATGGATACTTCTGGCAAAGATAGCCTTATAAGAGAAGTTTTTAAAGATGTAAATGCAAGCGGAGTGCAAGTTCATAGTTTTAAAGTACCAACGGAGTTAGAGTTGAAGCACGATTTTATGTGGAGACATTATATTGCGATTCCGCCAAAAGGAAAAATAGGTATTTTCAATAGAACGCATTATGAAAACGTGTTGGTAACAAGAGTGCATCCAGAATATGTTTTCGGTGAAAATATTCCGGTAATAAAAAATTTGGCCGATTTGAACGATGATTTTTATCATGATAGAATGGAGAGAATTAATGATTTCGAAAATCATTTGGCTAAAAACGGAACTATTGTTTTAAAGTTCTTTTTAAATCTTTCTAAAAGTGAGCAGAAAAATAGATTATTAAGAAGGCTAAACATTCAAGAAAAGAACTGGAAGTTTTCTATGGCAGATCTTAAAGAACGCAAATTATGGGACAATTATATGTTTTGTTACGAAGATTTATTAAACAGAACTTCTAAAGAAAATGCTCCTTGGTTTGTAATTCCTGCAGATGATAAACCAACGGCACGTTTAATTTTAGCAAAAATTTTAGTAAAAGAATTAAAAAAGTACAACTTTAAAGAGCCAAGTTTACCCGCTAAAGTTCAAGATCAAGTAGAAAAATTTAAAGCACAATTAAATAACGAATAGTTCTCTATTGCGTTGAAACTAACAAACACTATTTTTGCCATCGTAGTAAAGAGATTAAAATAACAAAATGAATTTAGAATTAAAGCAACCCATCGTATTTTTTGATTTAGAAACAACAGGAGTAAACATTGCAAAAGACAGAATTGTAGAAATATCAATTTTAAAAGTTTTTCCGAATGGCAATAAAGAAAGTAAAACGTGGTTGGTAAATCCGGAAATAGAAATTCCAGGAGAGTCTACCGCTGTGCACGGCATTACCAATGAAAAAGTAGCCGCAGAACCTACGTTTAAAGAATTGGCAACCACAGTAAATGACATGATTAAAGGTTGTGATTTAGCAGGTTTTAACTCGAATAGATTCGATATTCCTTTATTAGCAGAAGAATTAATGCGGGTAGGCATCGATTTTGATATGAAGGGTAGAAAAGCAATTGATGTGCAAGTTATTTTTCATAAAAAAGAACAAAGAACGCTAGGAGCTGGGTATCAGTTTTATTGTGATAAAGAATTAGAGGGCGCCCACGGGGCCGAGGCAGATACGAACGCAACCTATGAAATTTTGTTAGCGCAAGTAGAAAAGTATGGCGATATCGGCAACACAGTGGATACGTTAAGCGAATATTCTACTCACGGAGAAAGAGCAGATTTTGCTGGTTTTATTTTAATGAATGATAAAAAGCAAGAAATATTTTCTTTCGGAAAATATAGAGGTAAAACTGTAGAGGAGGTGTTTACAGAAAACCCTGGGTATAATAACTGGATTCAGAATGCCGATTTTCCGTTGTATACAAAAAAGGTTTTAAAAGGAATTAAAGAGCGAATGTCTGCACCAAAAGACACGATGTCTGATGCCGATAAATTACAAGCTTTACAGCAAAAATTTAATTTGAGATAGAAGATACGGTTACTTTGAGTAAATTTATTTTTTCAAGAATTTTGTATCGAAAAGTGGTTTAAATGTAAAATAAATCAACAAAAATTAATAGTGTATCACTGTATTTTGTGAGGGTATCATTTCTAATTAAAAAAAATCACCTTATTTTAATTTAGAAAATATAGAGGCTGTGTGCTATGTTTTTTATGCAGTTGATTTTAAACAATAAAATAATTGATGAAAAACTTACTTTTTTTTTTATTCATATCCACACAACTGTTTTCTCAAAAAATAGAGTTCAAAGGAAAACTAGTAGATTCAAAAACACAAGAACCTGTGGTGTATGCAAACATCAGTTTTTTGAATTCAAACAAAGGGATTTCGTCAAATGAAGGTGGTATATTTTCAATGAATTTAAATAAAAAATATTTAGAATCGAAAGTTCATGTTTCTTGTTTAAATTATAAAGACACCCTTGTTTTTGCAAAAGATTTGTACAAGAAAACGTTTTATTTACAGGCTTTAAATATCGTTTTAGATGAAATTACATTGACGAAAAGAATTGAGAAATCAGTTGTTTTAGGGGAAGTAAAAAGTAGGGTAGAGGGCGTGCATACTTCCGGAATGAGGATGCTAGCAAAATATTTTCCGAAGGATAAAAGAGCAAGTTGTTGCAGTTATTTAGAAACGTTAGAAATTCATTTTTCTAAACGAAATGCGCATAGAAAAAAAGCGAAATTTAGAATTCGAGTTTTTAATAAAGACACTAAAACAGGGATGCCAAAAGAAGATATTTTAAATGTAAATGTACCCGTTGAGATAAAAGAAGGACAAAAAAAAGTAAGCATTGATATTGCTAACTATAATTTAGAAATGCCAGAAAACGGACTTTTTATCGCCTTTGAAAAACTACTTATTCCGTTTAATGAATACGGAGAAAACGATAGAATAACTGAAAATGAACTTTATTATGCCCCTATTATTGGGTATGCTAAATATGGTAGGAAAGATAGAAATGACAATTTTTATCTTTATAGAAAAGGAAAGTGGCAATTATCGCCAATAAATAGCATTCAGGAAATGAAAAAATATGCTCCGGCAATTTCATTAACTTTATCTAATTAAACAAATACACACTTAAACAATTAAACATTCTTAAAATATGTTTACAGAATATAAAAATTTACCTCATAATTCTCGTGTTTGGATTTATCAATCTAATAGAGAATTCACCCTTACAGAAATAGAATTTATTTCAGAAAAAGCAGTGGAGTTTATCAATACTTGGACGCGACATGGAGACAATTTAAAAGGCTCATTTACTATTAAATACAATCAGTTTTTAGTGTTGGCGGTCGATGAAAGCTTTAACAATGTTTCTGGTTGTTCTATTGATTCTTCTGTTCGTTTTATACAAGCAATAGAAAAAGAATTACAATTAGATTTAATGGATAAAATGAACGTTACTTTTAAAGATGGCGAACATGTAAATATGTTAAAATTATCTGATTTTCAGCATTTTGCAAAAGAGAAAAAGATTACTTCAGAAACTATTGTATTTAACAATATGGTACATACAAAAGAAGATTTCGAAAATAATTGGGAAATTCCGGCAGCGCAAAGTTGGCACAAACGCTTTTTGGTATAACGATTGATTTTAAATTAAGCGTTGCTGTTAATTGGCAAGTTGCTGTAGCGATTGAGCCTAACGGCAACCTCAAAAAAAGTTAATTGCTTGGACTCTTTTTGCCTGTTAGTTGCAGTAGTTCTGCTTTTTAGCGAAATGATACAGAAACAAACCTAAAAAAAATTGAGTAGCGAAAGCCTGCTAAAATCCCTAAAAATATTCAAAAGAATAGATGAAAAAAGAATTCTTATACATAGTATTAATCGCTTTAAGTATTAAGTTAAGCGCCCAAACCATAGACCCTTTAAGAACTAAAGATTTTGAAGCTCAAGAAATCTGGGTAGATAGTTTGTTAAGTAATATGACGGTCGATGAAAAAATTGGTCAGTTATTTATGGTGCAAGCGTATTCTAATTTAGATACAAACCATGAAGATTTTATTACTGAAATGATTACAAAATATCATGTAGGTAATTTAATTTTTATGCAAGGAACTCCGCAAAAACAGGCAGTTTTAAATAATAAATATCAAGCAACTGCTAAACTACCATTAATGATTGGTTTTGATGGCGAATGGGGTTTAGACATGCGTTTACAAAACACCTATAAATTTCCTTGGAACATGACTTTAGGTGCCATTCAAAATGATTCTTTGGTAAAACAGTTCGGAGAACATTTAGGAAAGCACTGTAAAAGATTAGGAATTCATATTAATTTTGCACCTGTTGTAGACATCAATACAAATCCAGAAAATCCTATTATCGGAAATCGTTCTTTTGGCGAAAGCAAAGAAAACGTTACCCAAAAAGCGATTGCTTTTACACAAGGAATGCAAAAATACGGAGTAATGGCCAATGCAAAACATTTTCCAGGGCATGGCGACACCGCAACAGATTCTCACCATACCTTACCGCTTTTAGATTTTGATAAAGCTCGTTTAGATTCCATAGAATTATACCCTTATAGAAAAGTGTTTGATGCAGGAATGGGCAGTGTAATGACGGCGCATTTAAACATACCAAGTTTAGAGTCTAACACGAATTTGCCAACCTCACTCTCAAAAAGTGTCGTAACAGATTTATTGCAAAAAGAGTTGGGCTTTAATGGTTTAATTATTACTGATGGATTAAACATGAAAGGTGCAGCTAATTATGCAACTTCTGCAGAAATAGACTTGGCAGCTTTTATGGCAGGGAATGATCTTTTGTTAATTCCGCAAGACGTGCCAGCAAGTATTCGTCTTATAAAACAAGCACTCACTTTAAAAACACTAACCGAAGAAAGACTTAATTTTTCTGTAAAAAAGATTTTAAAGGCAAAGTATTGGATGGGTTTGCAAAATTACACCCCTGTTAAATTAGCTAATTTACAAGAAGATTTAAATACCATAGAAGACGAACTTTTGCATCGAGAACTTGTAAAGAATGCTATTACTCTGGTAAAAGACACAAATCAAAATGTTCCTTTTGCAAATTTAGAGTACAAGAAAATTGCTTATGTAAAGTTAGGTGATGCACCTGCAGCTCATTTTGTAAATATGCTTAAGAATTATACAAAGGTAGATGTAATTTCTGATGAAAATTTAGATGGTTTACTAGAAAAATTAAAACCGTACAATCAAGTAATTATTGGGTTTCATAAATCAAACGATCATCCTTGGAAAAGTTATAAATTTAAAAGCAAAGAGTTAGTTTGGTTGCAAGAAATTGCTAGAGAAAAAAATGTAATTTTAGATGTTTTTACAAGTCCCTATAGTTTACTAAAAGTAAAAAGTTTTACGAACATAGAAACTATTATTGTTTCTTATCAAAACAGTAAATTGGCGCAAGAAATTTCTGCACAAATTATTTTCGGTGCTTTTAAAGCGCAAGGAAAACTACCCGTATCTATAGGTAGCGATTTTAAAGTTGGGCAGGGCATACAAACTTATAGTTTAAGCAGATTAGAATACACCATACCAGAAGCGGTTAAGTTATCGTCTAAAAAGTTATCTTTTATAGACACGATTGCAAAGACCATTTTAAGCGAAAAAATGGCACCTGGTTTTCAGGTTTTAGTGGCAAGAAAAGGAAAAGTAGTTTTTCAGAAAAGTTACGGCTATCATACCGAAAAAAAAACGAGATCTGTAAAAAATTCTGATATTTATGATTTGGCATCTTTAACCAAAATGTTGGCTTCTTTACCTTTAATGATGAAGGCAGAAGAAGATCAAAAAATACCATTAACAGCAAATGTACAAGATATTTTGCCAAGTTTTGCAGCTACAAATAAAGCCATGGTGTCTGTAAAAGAAGTATTATCGCATTCTGGTAAACTAAAAGCTTGGATTCCTTTTTATTTAAAAACACAAGATAGTATTACGCATAAAAATTTACCAATTTTTTACAGAAAAAAAAGAAGTTATAAATACAATGTTAAAGTTGCCGAAGATCTTTATATTAGAAAATCGTATAAAGACAGTATTTATAAATATATCAGAGATGCAGATCAAAGAATAGATGAAGGTTATAAATATAGCGATTTAGGATATTATTTATTTAAAGAAGCGCTAGAAACAAACTACGGATTGCCGCTAAATAAATTAGCCGAGCAGCAATTTTATAGTTCTTTAGGTGCGGATAGAATGACGTATTTACCGCTTAAAAAGTTTCAAAAATCAGAGATTGTACCTTCAGAAATAGATGATTATTTTCGGAATCAATTAGTGCATGGTTATGTGCATGATATGGGCGCTGCTATGCTAGGAGGCGTTGCTGGGCATGCGGGTTTGTTTGCCAATGCTAATGATGTTGCAAAAATGATGCAAATGTATTTGCAAAAAGGTTTTTATGGTGGCAGACGTTATTTAAAATCAGAAACCATAGATAAATTTAACACGCGCTATTATGTCGATAAAAAAGTACGCCGTGGTTTGGGGTTTGATAAACCGCAATTAAACCCAAATGTAGAAGCAACTTGTGGCTGTGTTTCAGAGGAGAGTTTTGGGCATTCTGGTTTTACAGGCACGTATGCTTGGGCAGATCCAAAAAGCGAAATCGTGTATGTATTTTTATCCAACAGAGTGTATCCTAATATGGGCAATAGAGGTTTGATTAAAGAAAATATTCGGACTAAAATTCAGCAAATTATTCAAGATGCTATTATTGATTAGTGAAACTAAATTTTGTGTAAATTACACAACAGTCAAAATTAAATAGAAAAGCCAATTCTAATTTTGTCCTTCTTTTTTTAGAAGCTATTTCCAGCTTTCACTACTCGCTTTACGCCCAAAAGCGTAAGAGCTCAAACAGGCCGTTCAATCTGGGCTAAACTTGTTTGTCGGCTATTTGTATAGTCCGCTTGTTTTGTGCTAATTAAAAAAATAGCTATTATTTAATTTTTTATTTGGCTCAATTTACTTTTTGCTAATTTTAGCAAGCTTACCTTTTTAAAAAAATCACTCTAGTATGCCTCTGTAAAAAGTTTTTTAAAAGCAGTTATCGTATGATATAAAACGTAGTAATCATGAAAAAAATGAAGTAATTTTTATTTTAATTTCTTTTTGTATTAGTCTTATACTTCTACAAAATATTGCGGGAGTTGAAAACGTAAAAATTCAGTCGAAAGTTAAACAGTAAAAAAGAGATATTTTAACTTATACGCCAGTTGATCATGATTGGAGAGTTCACGAATATTTTAATGTAATCAATGTGTTTGACAGCCAAACTAGCATTTTCTGAATATCCGAGCGCTATTTTTTTTTTAACCGAAAATACAAAATCTTTTATTGTGGCTGGCATAACTTCTCCTTATTACAAAAAATTAGATTATGCAAGAAATAACGAGTTATTACCTGTTTTAGAAACTTAAAACTCGATCGATAGATATGGAAAATGTGCTGAAAATGCAGAGAATTTCTTTGGTTATGTAAGTACAGAATTTATACCTTAAATAAATGCGCATTATAGAACGCTAAAGAATGCAATTGCTGTTGGGCATTTATTAAGTACTTTATTTATTTTAGATTCATTTAGTAAGAATCCTAATTTATTTAATAATTACATTGCTATCTCGCCAAACTTGGCTTATAATAATGTTAAATTAGCAAACAAGCTTATTCATTTTGATTACTCTAAAATAGATAAACGCATTTATATATAACAATCATTCTTGTCCGATAAAAGACTCGAGATTGCTCCGCTTTCAGAACCAACCTATCTGCCGGTAGGCAGGGAATCAAGACTTGACCCTAACTACCTGAAAAACAGCTACAAATTAAAATAAAATTGTCTATCTTATGTTGATGAAATTATTTTTAAAAAAGCAAGGTGTCATTTAAAAAATTTGCAGAATCCTTTATTTTAAGAGGGTCTATCAAACTAAAAATATTTTTAATCGAACACCAATGATAAGCAAATCAAATGAAGGTATAAAGTATTGGTTATAACAGAAACCTGCCACAGATAGAGGTTCCTCATTTTTTAATAAAACTTTAAAGAATACGTAGGTCAAATTTCAAATGAGCGAATTTCTAGAAAATAATCATTGGAATACTTTTTCGCCAAGTCTCAATAAAGCGTTTGAATTTTATTTTAAAGAAATATTTTATTTGCAAGAAAAAGAGGTAAGTATTGAGGCCTACGAGGTTACGTTAAAAGTAAAAACATTAAGCAAAAAAGATACAATTTACACAACAGGCAGTCAAACTAATTTAGGAAATTGGCGTCCTGATAAAGTTAAAATGAAAAAAGTTTCTACTTTTGAGCGCGCATTAACATTAAAGATAAAAAGCCCTGCTCAATTTAAAATTACAGGAGTAAATTGAGATACCGAAGCAGAGCTAAAAGGAGCGTATGGTACGATTATAATAAGTACTGAAAAACAATAAAATTTTGAGTTTGAGATCGAAAATTATGTTGATAAATAGTAAGAAACTATAAAATTGGATAAATTTAATTACTTGATAAAGGCTCGTTGATGAAAATTGCGACATTTTATACCTTTATGTATAAGTCATCTAGTTATCATCTAGTTTTCCGTATTGGTAACAGAAAATTTAGTGTACACCAAAACCAAAACAAAGGAAAGAAGCCAGTAGCTTATCGCGATGTTCCATCCGAATAAAAAATGAATCAGAAGCGCTTGTAAGCTATAAAAGACTGGAAAACTAATAGCGTTTACGGCATATTTCATCGTGTCGATAAATTCAATCTCACCAATATTTTTAGACAATTTTTTCCATAGTAAAAACGAAAAAACACTATTTAAAAGCAAGATGTAAAACAAAGGTTGCACATAATTTATTTGCTTTTTTACAGTTTTAGGGAACTTGTTTTCGGCAATCATTTTGTTAACCAAATCTACTTGGGTAAAATCTACATTAGCGTTATTTAATTTAGATAGTATAGCATTGTAATTTTCATCTGCAGGAATATGAACTGTTAGTTTTTTTAGTTGATTACTCACTGTAGTTTTTAAAATATTGATTGCTTTTGGCTTTTCGTTCTGACTAAAAATTGCTCTCGAATAAATGACTGTACCAAAATGAATACTTACTTTAGCTGGGTAGCTAGAAGAATTCTGATAGGTAATGCCCACGGGAATTACTGCAATGTCTAAAGCTGGATTTTTTTCTAGAGCGCCAAATACAATTCTTGTAAATCCTTTGCTTAAAGGCTGAATTGTTCGGGCTCTGCAATGACCTCCCTGCGGAAAAATCATTAAAGTTTCTTTTTTTTTAAGAATATCAAAACATTTTGTAAAAACGTCTTCATTGTTAGAAAGTTCTTTTCTGCCATCTCTAATTCTATAGATGGGCATTAAATTTAAAGAAGCTAATACTTTTTTAATAAATGGTTTCTTAAAAACATCTGCCCTTACTAAAAAATGACTTTCTCTAGTACTATTAGACGTCACAAACAAAGGGTCCATAAGGGCATTTGGGTGATTGATGGCAAATAAAACAGCTCCTTTTTTAGGAATGTTTTCAGTGCCAAAAACTTTTATTTTTTTTGCATAAAACTGTAAACTAATTTTTAAAAAAAGTTTTACACTCGCATACCAAATTTTTTTAATCAACATTTTCGATCTCTAATTTATTTTTATTTCTGCCCCAAAAGGTAGCCAATGCCATTCCTGAAAACACATCCCAAATACCCCAAAAAGCAGCCAATAAAGCCATACCTCCAAGACCCTCAAAAAAACCAAAAATCAATAACAACCCTAAACCGCCATTCTGAATTCCTGTTTCCATAGAGATGGTTTTGCAATCTTGATGACTTAATCCGAAAATTTTTGCAGTGTAAAAACCGAGTATAAAGGCAATTATATTATGAAAAATAACTAATAAAACTACATGATGAATATGATTTAGAAACACCTTTAGATTTTGAGAGAAGGCAATAAATATAAGAGCGATAAAAACTAGCATAGAAAGTGGCTTTAAAACTTTTTCAATTTTACCTGCCATTTCTGAATGGTAATGTTTTATAAGCATGCCAGCTATTAACGGAATTCCTAAAATTAAAGAAACGAGTTTTAATAAATCGAGCCAATTGAGTTCTACAGTTTTTAAAATTTCATGGGTAGGTTGGTACATGCTTCCCCAAAATTGCAAGTTAAAAGGTGTCATAAAAATACAAATTAAGGTTGCAAAAGCAGTTAAACTTACCGAAAGTGCAGCGTTTCCGCCAGCCATTTTACTGAAAAAGTTAGAAACATTTCCGCCAGGACAGGCTGCAATCAGCATCATACCTAAAGCAAAACTTGGGTGAGGTTCTATAAGAATAATTGCTAAAAATGTAACAGCAGGTAATAAAATGAACTGTGATAAAACACCAACAAAAACTATTTTTGGGTTTTTAAAAAGGTGTTTAAAATCATCTACTGTAATTGCTAAAGCAACTCCAAACATGATAATAGCAATCGCAATGTTTAAAACCCATAAACCGCTTTCATCAAAGTTTATTTTTATGGCATCTATGTCTATTTGGTTTTGCATTTTCAAAGTTTTAAAGCTTTTTAGTAAGAGTATCGGAGTTTTTATTTTTGCTAACTGCTAACTGCTAACTGCTAACTGCTAACTGCTAATTTGTAAAAGCATACTCAATAATATTAGACCCCATTTTTAAGGCTTTTTCACGAACTTCCTTCGGATTGTTGTGTATGATTTGATCTTCCCAACCATCACTTAAATCTGTTTCATAATCGTAAAAAATCACCAATCTTCCTTCATAGAATAAGCCAAAACCCTGTGCAGATTTTTTATCGTGTTCATGAATTTTAGGAATGCCTTCTGCGAATTTAAACGTTTGATTATAAATAGGATGATTGCTTGGTATTTCTTGAAATTCTAAAGATGGGAAAACTTTTTTCAGTTCTCTTCGTATAAATTTATCTAAACCGTAATTGTCTGAAATATGTAAAAATCCGCCAGAAATTAAATAGTTTTTTAAATTGATTGCTTCTTCATCAGAAAAATAAACATTTCCATGACCTGTCATAAATAACATAGGGTAATTAAAAAGATCTTCACTATTTACAGCAACACTTTGTGGATTTTCAGAAATATTCGTTTTAATATTTTGATTTGTAAATGCCACCAAATTAGGAATTGCAGTTGGGTTTGCATACCAATCTCCACCACCATTATATTTTAAAATGGCAACATCTTGTGCGTTTGTTTGAAAAAAAAAGTTTACAATAAATAGTATTATAAATTGCTTCATAACTAATTAACAGAATTTGAAGCAAGATAGTAAATTCAAATTTCGTTTTTTAAAAAGAAGATTTTAAAATAATAATCTTTTAGATTCGTGTTAATAATAAATAGAAAAGAGCTAAAATTATGACAGTTCCTAAACCTCTTATTAATAATTGTGTTTTTAAATTAGATTTTTTCCTTTCTTTAATTTTTTTAATTTCAGAAAATGGAATTATAACAAATTCATTCCAAGTTTCTAAAGTTAGTTTGTCGTCTTTATATTCTATAACATCCCCTTTATACTTTTTAGAATTTTTTAATTGAATTTTTATAGAATTAGAAGCTGTATATCCATGGTTTTCTATCTTAAAGGTTTTATAAGAATAACAACTTTGAAATAAAATTAAAATCGATAAAAAATAGATGGTGTTTTTCATAGATTTTATTATTGATTTTTTATATTTAAGGAATTAATTATCTAAAAATAATTATATAAACACAAAAAAATGATAATAAAGAAGCGCCATTAAAATTAATGACGCTTTAAAATACTTCTTTTCCAAATGTTTTAATTACCTCTTGGTTTAACGATTATAGTGTGACCACCACCACCTCCTCCAGAAGATTGACTAGTTACATTAAACATTTGATATTTAAAATCTGTACAACCACATTGATTATACATTTTTACACCAACATTTAATTGCCCTGTGCTGTAAGGATTTACATCTATACTACTTGTATCAGAAAAATTACGAACCTGACTGTTTGGCACAGACCATTCGTAAGTTAAACCATAATTTAAAGTATTTCCCATCAATTCCATTGGTGGTGCAGGGTGTATTACTCTCAATTTTGTCCATTGGTTTGCATAAAAATTATAACTATTACCAACATTAATACTTAAAAAATTAGGATCAGGTACACCTACCCAAACTACTTTGTCTAGTGTAATATTTTTTTCTACTACGTATGCACTTATGTGACCAATAATATCACTAGTGCCATTTATGGGTTTTACAGTTACACTATTATTAGTTGAATATAAAATATCTATATTATTAGATGAACTCCAAGTTACATTAAAACCACTACAAGTATTAGGGATGTTTAAAGTATAAGTATTTGTTTTATTATCACAAACAGCTAAATCGCCATTAATATTATCATTTTTAAATAAGTTTACATTAGGTTGTTGAGGATTTCCATTTAACTCCTTTAATACCCAAGGAATATTATTTGAGTTTAATGTTATATGCTCCTCATTATTATTTGGTGCATAGTAACTATCAAAAGGTATTTCACCTGTACAAACTAAATTTCTGTTATCTAATCTTTCTCTCCATAGCTTATTAGTACCAGTAAATGCTAATGCACTTTTTGTCGGTATAAAAGAAGGTAGTCCTTGATGTAAATTCAAATATATAGAACTATTAAATCTGAATAAAAGGAATTGTACAAAAGCATCAACAAGCCACCTTGAAACACCGTCTCTCACATCTAGGGCTGCATTAACAGCGACACCAAGATTGCTGTTGGTTAAAGGTAGTTTTGTGCCTAGAGCTTCTTCAAAAGTATTTTTCATATCAAAAGTACCACCTGGTGCATTATCTAAACTTCCTCTACCAGAATTGTCTATCAAATATGCAGATTTTGTGTTTTTAAAGAAGGTGATTCTTTTGTAACGTTCAAATATTTTATGCCTACCACCATTGTGAGTGGCAAATGTTTTTATTTTATATCTACCCAAACTACCAAATAATGTACCAACTACTTTTACATTAAGGTCTAACTCAACTCCTTTGGGTGTACCTTGTATAGAACCACTTGTACTTCCATTAATTAATGCTAAATTTCTTGTTTGTTGTGGGAATCCCAAAGTGTTTAATAAATTCTTAAAGGTATTTCTTGTAATATAAGTTGGCTCTACTACTTGTGTGATTAACATTTGTCTTGCTGCTGGGCTTTTTAACATTTCTATTTGGTCTAACTCCATAAAATTGAAAAAATACTGCAAGCCAATTGGTATATTTGCTCCTAAATGAGGGCTATCAAAACTTACCCAAATATCTGTATTGTGGTTTTGGTTGGCTTGCTCCATTTGGGTTAAGGCAACTCTACTTATTAAACCTCCCATACTTGGGCCAATAATTTTTAGTTTTTCTGTACTACCATTTGTAGCAAGTTCTCCATTTAACTTATTTATTAATGCTTTTAAGACATTAGCATTACGTTCTACATAATCTGCACCACCATCTCTATAAATTTTATTAACAACTGTTATTTTTTGATTAGCTAAAGGATGCCAAAAAGTAAAACTTTCATCTGCTATTTCATATTTAGGAAAATTTAGAATAACAACATCAAAACCTTCATCTGAAAATTTCTTCATATTTTTTTCTTTGAAATCATTGTCAATTAATTGAACAATTGAACCCTCTCCTTCTCTAATTTTACGTTCATCACCTGGGTCAAAACCATCTAAAATAATTAAAGGTTTTGTTAATTGGGTATTACCATCTCCTAAAAATACTTGGTATTCTCCTTTTCCAAAACAATTGCCATTACAATCTGTGGGTTCATCATAGCCTCTAAAAGCTTGTGTTGCGAAAATATCTTTTATAGCATTGCTTTTAGCCAACACATTTTGGATAGTTATATTAATAGTAGCATTGCTAATTAATTGTTGATTATTGTTTAAGATAGCTTTAAATTGAAGAATTTTTAAACCAGAACTTGTAAAACTAAAACTAAAATTAGGTTGTGTTAAGGTGCCATTTTGTATAATGGTTTTGGTAACATTATTGTACATTACTTGTAAAGTAGTAATGTTGGTAGTGGCTTGTTGTACACCTAATGTACCAAACTGGAAATTTACAGGGGTGTTTTCTGGTGTTTTAATACTACTTTCTGTTATCGGGCTTGCTAAAAACAAGTGCTTATTTTCATAAGGCGATGCTGTGGTTGCTCTGTTTCTAGTTGCTAATAGATTAATAGTGGTTCTATCTTCTTCTAAATCTGTTAATGCAGTGTTGGTAAACTGCGTAAAATCTAAATGTAGAAACCCAACTGGGATAGTACCTTGGTTTTGATAATGCGTTACCAATTTATTGAAATCTTTTAGTGCAATATGTTTGTTGGTAGGTGTTGCTCTGGCATCATACAATTCTTGCTAAGCACGTTTAAAATGTGTGGTGTTGGTTTCCATTACTGCACTTGTTTCTCTTAAATTAGCCAAAGGCATAACTCTATCATACAAAATTGAGTTTTTAAATAGTGTTGCATCTGCCTGTAATAAAGGTGCTAGTTCAATAGTACTTTCTTGTTTGTAAGTTGTTATGTTTTCTAACTGTTGTGCTATCATCGAAAATGGTAGCAAAAATAGAAGTGCAATAAGGCACTGAAACAAGTTCAGCGTTTTCATAATTTTTTTCATAATTTTGTGTTTTAAATGTTAATTATTTCTGTTGATATTTAATTGTAAGAGCAGTAGTTACAGCTACTGCTTTTTTTTAATTCGTTCTGCTATCTAGTGATAAGTTAAATTTTCCATTGGTTACTTTTAGTTCATCTCCATTATCATTGTATAAAGTGCATTCAAAAGTTCCAATAGCTTTAGTGTTTGTCAATTCTGTAAAGGTTATGGTGCCATTATTTTGGTTATCTTTCGTATTGTAATAAATTATCTCATTTAATACAATCATACCTGTGTGACCATAATCAAGTGAATGCTTTAATTCTTCTTTTAAATTATTAATCCCTTTTTTTGGATTTATTATGTTAATAAATACTGTGTACTCACCTCCCCCTTGAATATTTATATAACTATTAGATCCTTCATCAAAAGACCAATTAAAAGGTCTAATATCTCCACCACCAATACCAGTTCCAGCAGAAGGTATATAAAGTTTTCCATTTACGTAACAAGAAAAAGAATCTTTCCCTGTGGAGTCGTTTGTGTTGGTGTTGTCTTCGCAACTAAACATAGTTGTTATAAAAATTAATAGTGCTGTTTTTAAAAATGTTGTTTTCATATTTATAAATAATTTAAGGTTAAATTTTGTTATAGATTTTTTTAGTTTATTTGATACTTTCTAATTAAAAGGTCTCTCTGTTTTCTTTTATTTTTAGATGAATTAAATAAAGGAATAGAAATACAACCTGAAACAATTCCAGCTCCTAAAAATGCACCTCCAATTGAGTTGGTAATAGTTCCTTTCCCTTGAGAAAATACAAAAATTCCTAAAGTTGTAGACACTATAGAAAACGAAGTTAAAACTATACCTAATGTTTTATTATTACGTCTTTTTTTCTCTAATTTTAATATTAAATTAAAATCGTTATATACTTTCGGATTATCTAATTTATTAATATTAATTTCAAAAGATTCAAGTTTTTTTAAACTTTGATTGCTAAAATTTTGAGAATAAGTTTTAATTGTAATTCCGAGAAATACAATTAATAAAAGTGTAAATTTTATGATTAAGTTTTTCATAATTATAGTTTTGGGGTTCGTAGATTATAAAATTAGATAACAATTAAATTTTAAGAGTCCTAAATTCTTTGTTATAAATATTTTAGGACTAATTTATTTTTATTGTATTAATTTTAAGTATTTTATATATTTAATTTTCTTTTAGTTTTTTTCCTTTTAAATAATATAAAACTATGTTTTTAAGAACTATTATCTAAATCCATTTAATAAAACGGCTAAAAGTATTATTAATGAAGTTAATGCAATACTAAATGATAAACCCATAATTTTTAAAACAGAGACTTTTCTTTCTTTAATAGTTTTAATATCAGAAACAGGGATTTCTATATTTTTCTCGAAACTTTTTAATAAAATTCGATTGTTATTAAATGCAATAATTTCTCCTTTATACTTTTTAGAATTTTCTAATTCAATTTTTACTTTATCAGGTTGTATGGTTTTATAATTTTTTAAATCGAAAATTTTATAAGAGTAACAACTTTGAAATAAAATTAAGATCGATAAAAAGTAGATGTTAGTTTTCATGTGAATTTTAATTTCCAACTAAATTAGAAATCAATTTAAAAACAAGAGTCCTATATTCCTCATAAACAGAGAATATAGGACTCATTTGTAAATTTTAGGACGTATTATTTTAAGATTGTTGCTCTTGGTAAGCTGCAGGCGTAATTCCTTCCACTTTTTTGAAGTTTAAATAAAAGGAAGATTTAGAATTAAAACCAGATTCTAAACCAATAGAAGTAATGGTATAGTTTTTATAAGAAGCATCAGAAAGTAATTCTTTGGCCAATTCAACTCTATATTCATTAATATATTCGTTAAAAGATTTCTTTGCATAGAGTTTTATCAACAGTGTTAATCTGCCAGAACTCATATCTAAATCGTTAGATAATGACTCTAAATTTATTTTTGTTTCTGTAAACTTTTTGTGTGATGTAACAAACGCATCTATCTTTTTGAATTGCAATTTTTTAACTTCATCTAACTCCTCATTCGTGTTTTCTGCGGATGCAAAACCTGAAGGAACAAATTGCAATTGATTTCTTAAATTTTTACGTTCTTTTAATAATCGAAGTTGAATGATGGCTTGATACCCAATCCAATAAATAAGAATTGTGGTTAAAATTCTTAACGGATAATAAGAGTAAATAAAACCTTTAAAATCTAGTGCGACAGTGACTGCCAAAGCAATAATCCAAAAAAGATAAGCAACTCCACCAATCTTAAAGAATGTATAGATCCAACGTAAATTATCAAAAGAAAGAATATTTGCAAACAATTTTTCTTTTTTTGATAAAATATGATAGGTATAAAAAAAGATGCTCAATGAAAAAATTAAACTAATAATTTCTTCGATGGATGTATATTTTTCAAAAAGATAAGCAATGTCAGCTGTGTTTTTAGAACTATAAAAATAAACGAAACCAATTCTAATACTTATAATAATTAGAAAAACGGGAACAACTAATTTTATAAGGTTTTTACGCTGTTTTTCAATGTTTAAATAGTGGATTAAGAACATGTAAAAAAATGGAGCAATCCAGAAATGCCAGGGAATATGAATATAATCTAAATAAAAATAGGCAGCAAAAAAGTTTTTAGCAATAAACCAAGATTGTAAATTATTCAAAGAAATAACTAAAACCAATAGATTTATGAAGAGCATACTTTTTTCTCTTCTATTTTTCGAAAATAAAATAACAGTGCAAAACAGAAAACCGTGAATTGTACTTGCCAATAAAAAGAGATTAAAGATTTCTGTTATTGTCAAAATTTCTATTTTTAATTTTAGTAAGCTGTCTCTGCTAAGTTATCTATTCATTTACAAAAGAAACTATATTCACAGCAACCAAACCAGCAGTTTCAGTTCGCAACCTACTTTCGCCTAAAGAAATAGGAATAAATTTTTTATCGAACGCTTTTGCAATTTCATCCGAAGAAAAATCTCCTTCTGGACCAATTAAAATAGTTGTTTTTTCTGCTGGTTTTATCACAGATTGTAGCAGGTTTTTATGGCCGTCTTCGCAGTGAGCAATACACATTTTGCCTTCAAAATTTTGGTTGATAAACTCATTAAATTTTACAGGTTCATTGATTTTAGGTAAGGTAAACTTTAAAGACTGTTTCATTGCCGATTGAATTATTTTTTCAAACCGTTCTAATTTTACAAATCTTCGTTCAGAATTACTACAGATTATTGGTGTAATTTCATCGATACCAATTTCTGTGGCTTTTTCTAAGAACCATTCTATTCTGTCGTTATTTTTTGTAGGCGCAATAGCAACGTGCAAATAATACAGCCAGGGTTTCGGTTTTTCTTGCACTTTTATAATGTCTGCAACACACTTTTTATCACTAGCAACAATAATCTTTGCATCAAACAAAAACCCTTTGCCGTTTGTAATGTGTAAAGTATCACGTTCTTTTTTTCTTAAAACACGAACAATATGTCTGCTTTCTACTTTATCAAAAGTAATTGAAGAAGTTTTTGTGTCAATATCAGGGTTATAAAATAGTTGCATTTTTAAAAGATTAAAGTTTTAATTTATAGTACTCAAGTTCTTATTTTAAAAGATGAAAAATACTAACTGTTTTTAGAGCAAACTCATTTTTATTTTTTTATTTTGCCCACAGCCCACAGCCCACAGCCCACAGCCCACAGCCCACAGCCCACAGCCCACAGCCCACAGCCCACAGCCCACAGCCCACAGCCCACAGCCCACAGCCAGCTTACAGAATACTCTTTCTATACGTTCTTCTTCTTTTATGAGTTACGGGGTCAAAATCTTTCCATAATTTTTTAATAGCTTCATTATTTTCTAGTTCTGGAGTTCGAATACAATTTTCGATGCCTAGAGGTGCAAATGTTTTGGTATATTGATCAAAAATAATAGCATGCACTCCTTTGTTTTGATAGTCTGGGTGCACACCAATTAAATAAAACGTTACATCTTTTGAATGTTTTCTAGCTCTTAATAAGTGAAAAATACCAAAAGGAAATAACTTGCCCTTCGATTTTTGTAAAGCTTCTGAAAACGATGGCATTACAATGGCAAATGCAACTAGTTTATGATCTTTGTCAACCACAAATTTTATATATTCTGGGTTGATGAAGCTGATGTATTTCTTTTTAAAAAAAGCAATTTGAGCATCAGAAATTGGCACAAAAGTAGAGAGTTTAGAATAGGCAGCACTAAAAACTGCAAACATTTCATCTACATACGGCAAAATGTCTTTAGTTTTGGTGAAATCTAACGCTGTTAAAGAATATCTACGTTTAATTATAGTACTTATTCTATCAAAATAAACGCCATCAACTTTATTAAATTTAAATTTATTCTCTAAATATTCTTTTTCTTTTACAAAGCCTAATTGTTCTAAATGTTCTTTATAATAAGGATGATTGTACCAAGTAATCATGGTGCCTATATGATTAAATCCATGCACTAAAACGCCTGTTTTATCTAAATTATTAAAACCAACAGGTCCCTCTATATAGTCTAAGCTATTGGCACGCCCAATTTCGTTGACTTTCTCTAGCAATACTTTTGAAACTTCGATATCATCAATAACATCAAACCAACCAAAACGCATTTTTTTGAGGTGTTGTTTGTTCACTTCATACCAATTGATAATCGCAATAACTCGGCCTACAATTTTATCGCCTTTGTAGGCTAAAAAAAACTGTGCATCTGCATTGTCAAAAACAGGGTTTTTTTTAGGATCGAAATTGGCAATTTCATCTTTAATAATGGGCGGAACCCAATAAGGATTATTTTTATATAATGAAAAAGGAAAGACAACAAATGCTTTCATTTCTTTTTTAGAGGTAACTTTTTTTAAAGTAATCATAGAAATATTTTCAGATTAATTCCTTTTTCTTTTTGCTTTTTTTCGGCCTTCTTTCTTCTTGAAAACACTAAAAAGCCTGCCAAAAAAACCTTTTTTATTTTTCTCGTATCTAGAAATTGGTGTGTTTTTTAATTTTCGTCCGTTTTCATCGAGCTCTATATAAGAATCTTTATGATGGTCAATTCTATAAGAAAGTCCGAAACTTGAATAAACACCCGTAGATGGTCCTTCTATAAGATACCTTGCAGAAGCGTTAATTTGTAAATCTTTGCTAAATAAAAAGGCTAAACCTGTGCCTATATTTGTGTTGTTTTGATATTTCTGAAACACTGTTTGGTTTTCAAAAAAAGTAGACCAGCGATTATTAAAATTATAGGTTCCGGTAATGATATAAGAATATTCAAAAAACTCTGTTCCAATTTTATCATAGAAAAAATTGGAAATTAAATTAAAATCATTGCTTAAATTTTGTTGAAATAAAAGGCCTAGTTTAGGGGTAACACTGCCTGTTTTGTATGGATCGTTTACAAGGTCGGTATTAATACCCACATAAATTGCTATAGAAGGTATCAATCTTTTGTTGTCAAAAGCCTGTCTTCTTTTCCAGCTTCTTACCTCTTTACTTTTATCCTCATATGTTTGCTGATACAATAAATATTTGGCCCCTATGGTTGCAGTACCCAAGCCTGTTGTAAAATAACTAGAGGTAAAAATATTTTTAAACGCTATTTGATCTCTCTGGTAACTTATTTGTGCATTTAATTCTAATTTTTCTGATAAAAATCCAGTTCTAAATAACATGTCAAATCCAAAAGATTGTGGTCTAGAAAAAGTAGGTTCTATAGAGCTATTGCTAAAAAAAAAGTTATTTTCAAATTGATACACACCCGTTCCAACACTATAAGGGCTCTCTGAAAAACCAGGTTTGTTAGAGTTTATAACTTCTGTATATTGACTGTAAATAGATGAAAAATTAAGAAGAAATAAGAAAATAAATATTTTTAATAGCAGGTTTTTCATCACCAAAAAAAGATTTTTAAATTAAATTTATCTACCGAACAAACATAGCACAAAAATGCTGTTTGTAAAAACATTGCATACTTTTTTACCTTTGTTAAAGTTTTATAGTTTGTTAACGCTACAATTGTTAGCAAATTGTTATTTTTGGTTGATTTTTAACACGAATGCATTATGGTGGGTTTATTAAAGACTTTATTTTTTTTTTTTTTATTTTATTACATTTTTAAAATTTTGGTAAAATTATTAGCTCCTTTTTTGGTAAAAAAAGTAGCAGATACAATGAAGAAGAAGGCTGAAGAGCAGTTTAGAGGTCAACAGCCAAAAAGCACTGTAAAAGAAGGAGAAACTATTATTGATAAAGCGCCAAAAAATACAGCGCAGACTAAAAATTCAGTGGGCGATTATGTAGATTTTGAAGAAATAGACTAAAAGTATTAAATAAGCATTGTTAGATGCTGTTTTTATCAACCATAAAAGACAATCTTAACGTATACATGAAGTATTTGAAATTAAAAAAAATATTACCTTATAGTATCGCAGTCGCAATTTTTGTATTTGCTTCTTTAGCCTATTTTTATCCGGTTTTAAAAGGGCAAAAAATAGCGCAATCAGATATTACGCAGTTTAGAGGAATGGTGAAGGAAATTAACGACTTTAGAGCCGATAAAAATACAGAACCTTATTGGACAGGAGCGTCTTTTAGCGGCATGCCAGCCTACCAAATAAGCGCGTATTATCCGTATGATTTTGTAAGAACTTTAGACAGAACACTTCGGTTTTTACCAAGACCCGCAGATTATACTTTTCTTTATTTTTTAAGCTTTTTTGTGTTGATGATGGCACTCAAAGTAAAATGGAGGTTGGCAATTTTAGGGGCACTTTCCTTTGGCTTTTCCACCTATTTAATTATCATATTTGTGCCAGGTCATAATTCTAAAGCACACGCAATTGCTTATATGCCTTTGGTTTTAGCGGGGGTTTTGTGGGTTTTTCAGAAAAAATATGTGCTGGGGTTTATTGTTACAGGTTTGGCAATGGCGTTAGAAATTTACACAAACCACATACAAATGACGTATTATTTAGGTTTTTGTTTGTTAATTTTAGGAATTGTAGAGCTTATAAATGCCATTAAAGAAAATATTTTACCTGTTTTTATAAAGCAAGCCGCTGTTATTTTAGCAGCCGTTATTTTAGGTTTTGGCGCAAATGCTTCTAGATTAATGGCAATGAAAGAATATGCAGATTTTAGTACAAGAGGAAAATCTGAATTGACAATCAACCCCAACGGAACTAAAAAAGAGGTCACAAAAGGTTTAGATAAAGCTTATATAACACAATTTAGTTACGCAAAATTAGAGACCTTTAATTTATTTATTCCGGGTTTTATGGGCGGCGGAACTGTGGAGGAATTGGGTAAAAACTCCAATTTATATGAAGTAATTGAAACTAAATTAGGTAAAAAAGGAGCAGATTATTTTACAGAACAGGCTCTTACCTATTGGGGAGATCAAACCATTGTTGAAGCGCCTGCATATATTGGTGCTGTTGTTTTCTTTTTGTTTTTTCTAGGGATGTTTCTTGTAAAAGGACGCTTAAAACAATGGTTGGTTGCTGCTACTGTGTTTTCAATCTTATTAAGTTGGGGTAGAAATTTTGAAGGACTAACCTATTTTTTTATCGATTATGTGCCGTTATATAACAAGTTTAGAGCCGTTTCTTCGATACAAGTTATTGCAGAATTATGTGTGCCTATTTTAGGAATTCTAGGATTAAAAGCCTTTTTCTCATCAAACATCACATCCAAAGAAAAAACTGAATCTTTGAAAAAAGCGGTTCTAATTTTTGGAGGATTGATTGTTGCTGGTTTTTTATTAGCCCATAGTTTTTCAACTTTTGAGGGTATTAGAGATGCAACCTATTTAAATATTGAAAAAGAATATTCTATGACTGGCGTTTTAGATGCCATTATTGCTGATAGAAAATCGATGTTATTAATAGACACGTTGCGCTCTTTAGCTTTAGTGCTTGTTTCTGGCGGAATTTTATGGTTTTTCTTAAAAAATAAATTAAATAAACAGTTTACCATTATTGGGCTAGCTGTATTTATGTTGTTTGATTTAATTTCTGTGAATAAAAAGTATGTAAACGAATCAGATTTTAAAGCAGCCAAAAAAGTAGAAAAACCATTTACGGCTTCAAGTGCAGATAAGTTAATTTTAAAAGACAAAACGCATTTTAGAGTAGCTAATTTTGCTGGCGATCCGATGCAAGATGGTTCCACTTCTTATTTTCATCAATCTATTGGTGGGTATCATGCGGCAAAAATGGGGCGTTATCAAGAGTTGTTCGATCATCAGATTGCAAAAAATAACATGGAGGTTTTAAACATGTTAAACACTAAATATTTTTTGATTCCTGATAAAAATGGCGAACCTCAAGCGCAACAAAATACCGATGCAAACGGAAATGCTTGGTTTGTAGAGACTGTAAAAGTGGTGAATTCTGCAAATGAAGAAATGCAAAGTTTAGATTCTTTACCAACTAAAACTACAGCTGTAATTGATATTAGTGGCGTCCAAAATAAAACAACATTTAATATTTTAAAAGATTCAATGGCTACCATTAAATTATTAAAATATGATGTTACTGAGTTAACATATCAATCAAAAGCAACAAAAGAACAGTTTGCTGTTTTTTCTGAAATTTATTATAAAGATGGTTGGAATGCTTATGTAGACGGTGAATTAACCCCACATTTTAGAGTAAATTACGTTTTACGCGGAATGAAAGTTCCTGCGGGCGAGCATACAATTGAGTTTAAATTTGAGCCTGAAGTGATACAAAAAGGAGGTTTTATTTCTTTAACATCTTATGGTTTACTCCTGTTAATTACAATTGGTTGGTTATTTTATGATAAAAAGAAGAAGAAAAAACGAGCATGAGAATAGGAATGATTCTAGATGCTGTCTTTCCGCCTGACCCCAGAGTAGAAAATGAAGCTGTTTCTTTGGTAAAAGCAGGTCATGAAGTTTTTCTTTTTTGTTTAAAATATGCCAATGAAAAGACATCTGAAATTATAAACGGAATTCAAGTTAAAAGATATACTTCTAATCAATTAGAATATAAACTATCTGCTTTAGCCTATACAATTCCTTTGTATACTTTTTTGATGCAGAAAAAAATTCATCAATTTATAAAAGAAACAAACATCGAAGCTTTGCATATTCATGATATTAGAATTGCAGAGGCTGTTTTTAATGCTAATAAAAAATACAAGGTACCGGTTGTTTTAGATTTACATGATAATATGCCAGAGGTGATGAAGTTATATCCTCATTTGCAAAAATTTCCAGGAAAATATGTCATATCACCAAAAAAATGGAAACAAAAAGAAGAGGAGTTTATTTTAAAGGCCGATAAAGTAATTTCAGTTTCACCAGAGTTTATAGAAACGCTACAAATTAGATTACCAATAGAAAAAGAGAAGTTTGTTTTGGTGCCCAATACCATTAGAAAGTCGTTTTATGAGGCTTATAAAGTGGATGCAACAATCACTGAAAAATATAAAAATAAATTTGTTATTTTATATCTAGGTGACACACATATAAGAAGAGGTTTGCAAACAGCGATTAGTGCCGTCGATACATTGAAACTTAAAATCCCTAATTTAAAATTAGTGATTGTGGGGAAGAATACAACAGATACTATTTTAAAGCAGCAAGTTAAATATTTAAATATTACAGATTTCGTTGATTTTGAAGGATGGCAAAACGTTACTCTTTTTCAGTCTTATATTCTTTCTAGTGCTATCTGTATTTCTCCTTTGCATAGAAATTTACAACATGATGTTGCGTATGCAAACAAGATTTTTCAATATATGAGTTTAGGTAAACCTTTGCTAGTAAGTGATGCCATTGCTCAAAAAAGATTGATAGAAAGAACAAATTCAGGGTTGGTGCATCAAGAAAAAAATGTGGATGATTTTATAAATCAGGTTTTAAAATTATACAACGATGCCTCTTTAAGAAATGAGTTAGGAGAAAACGGAAAGAAGTTTGTTAGAAATGAATTTTCTTGGGAACAAACCTCTAAAAAACTATTATATTTATACGATAATTTACAAAATTGAAAGTACTCATTATTACATATTATTGGCCGCCTGCTGGGGGTTCTGGCGTTCAGCGCTGGCTAAAGTTTGTAAAGTATTTACAAAATTTTGGCATCGAACCTATTGTCTATACCGTAGATCATGCAAAGTATCCAAAAGAAGATGCTAGTCTAATTGATGAAATACCCAAAGGAGTACTGATTTTAAAACAGCCTATTTGGGAACCAACAGATTTGATGTTTTGGAAACAAAAAAATCAACAAAAAAAAGATATTTCGAATAGCACAAACAGTGGACTTTTATCTTTTATTCGAGGTAATTTTTTTATTCCAGATCCGAAAGTGTTTTGGGTAAAACCCTCTGTTAGTTTTCTTGAAAAGTATTTGAAAGAACATAAAGTTGATGCGATTATTTCTACAGGTCCGCCGCACAGCATGCATTTAATTGCAAACCAACTACATCAAAAAACAAACATAAAATGGCTGGCAGATTTTAGAGATCCTTGGTCTAACTTATACTATAACAAAGATTTTAAACAGTCTAAATTTGCCATCAATAAAAATAAAAAGTTAGAAAAGATTATTTTAGAAAATGCAGATTGTGTTTTAACAGTTAGTAATTCTTTAAAAGAAGAATTTGTAAAACAAGCAAAAAGGGTAGAAGTTATTACCAATGGTTATGACAGTGAGGTTCTAGTTTCTACCCCATCAGCGTTAGATGAAAAATTCAATATTTCTTACATTGGTTTGCTGCCAAAGCAGAGCAATCCTACATTGTTTTTTAGCGCATTGCAAAAAATATGTGCAGAAAATACTGCTTTTAAAAACGATTTAAAGTTGCATTTTATTGGTGATATTTCTGATGAGGTAAAAAATGAAATCGAAATCAATAATTTATCAGAGAACACCGAATTTATTGGGTATGTTTCTCATAAAAAAGCGATTGAATATCAGCAAAAAGCGCAAGTTTTGTTGTTATTAATTCCGAATATTGAGAACGCCCAAGGAATTTTAACGGGCAAATTATTCGAATATTTAACAGCAAACCGCCCTATATTCGCTATTAGTCCGGCAAACATAGATCTAGAAGATATTTTAGAGCAAACCAATACGGGTTTTGTCGTAGCTTACAAAAACGAAGAAAAAATAAAGGAAGCTATTGAAGAATTGTATTATCGATACAAAACGGGGTTTTTGTCTGTAGATTCGAAAAACATAGCACAATATCATAGAAAACAGTTAACCAGACAGTTAGCGGTACTCATTAAAAGTTTACATTCGTAATATGGGAATTGTATTAAAACAATCTTTTAAAAATACATTATTTATATATTTAGGTTTTGCCTTTGGCGGTATTAACACGCTATTTTTATATACTCGTTTTTTAGAAGATGAATACTATGGTTTAGTTACCTTTCTGCTGTCTTCATCAAACCTATTAATGCCTTTAATAGCATTAGGAATTCACCATACGATTATAAAATTTTTCTCGAGTTATTTTACCAAAGTAGAAAAAGATAAATTTTTATCCTCCGTATTATTTTTGCCATTACTGATTGCAATTCCGATGGGATTTTTAGGTAATGTTTTCTATGAAGAGATTAGTAATTCTCTATCAGTAGAAAATCCGGTAATTAAAGAATACACGTTTGTAATTTATTTAATTGCCTTTACGTGTGCTTATTTTGAAGTTTTTTATGCCTGGGCAAAAGTGCAATTTCAATCGGTTTTTGGTAATATTTTAAAAGAATTATGGAACAGAGTAGTGGTGATGATTTTGCTCTTTGCTGTCTATTTAGAATTTATAACAAAAGCTGAATTTATCTATTACTTAACAGGAGCTTATTTCTTAAGAATGTTTGTAATGATGTTCTATGCTTTTAGTCTATATTTTCCGAAATTTACGTTTTCAAGACCAGAGAATTTTAACGAAATAGTTCGTTTTTCTCTTTATATTATACTGGCAGGTAGCGCAGGTGCTATCATTTTAGATATTGATAAATTTATGATTCCGGGTAAAGAATCTCTAGAAAAAGCAGCTTATTACTCGGTAGCTGTTTTCATTGGTTCTTTTATCGAAGCACCAAGTAGAGCGATGTTAAATATTTTACAACCCTTAACCTCTAAAACTTTAAATGAAGAAAATCACAAGGAAGTTGCTTCTTTATATAAGAAAAGTTCTATTAATTTATTGTTAATTAGTGGTTTGTTTTTCGTGTTGATTAATGCCAATGTAGGGCAGTTATTTAGTCTGTTGCCAATAGAATATGCTGGAGGTGCATTGGTGGTGTTTATGGTTTCTTTATTAAAATTGTATAACGGATTTTTAGGAAATAATGGCGCTATCATCAACAATTCAAAATATTATAAAGTTACTTTACCGTTTAGTTTAATAATGGCTTTTTCTGTCTACTTTTTAAATAAACTTTTTTATTATGAGTTAGATATGGGTACAGATGGTTTGGCGTTGGCAACGTTAATTGTAATTTTTTTCGCAAATACAGGGAAGATTATTTTTGTAAAAAATAAATTTTCAATAACGCCTTTTACAGATAAATCATTTTTAATGATTTTAATAATTGCTGTGCTGTATGTCCTTTTTAATTTTTGGGATTTTCCTATCAGCGAAATCTATCTGTTTGATTTTCCTGTGCATCCGATTATAAACATCCTTTTAAAAAGTATTTTAATTACTATTTTATATGTCTTTTTGATCATAAAACTGAATGTTTCAACTGAAATAACAAACTTAACGAAACGATTTTATAAATAGCAATCGATCAAGTCTGTAAGAATATGAAATAGCAGTGCCATGCAGATAATTCTTGTCTTTCTAAAAAATAGCCCTATATAATAAAATGCAATTGCAACATAAGAATGCAAAGGATGAAAATTAATGCTACATCTATTTTCTGCAAAAATAGGACTTGCCAGTAAATGATCTAAATCAATCAACATGGAAAGCAAGAAAATTAAGTACACCCTTTTCCATCGCCCTTTAAAAAAGAAATAGGCAATTAAAAGTGGAACTAAAAAATGAAGCGTGTAGTGAATTGAAAACTTTATCATAAAAATGAAACTTTATCATAAAAAAAAAGACTTATTATAAAAATAAATCTTTTTCATAGCAATTATATATAATTAAGTTGAGGGATTTTTTACTTATTTTCAAATATAGAAGATATTCAACGATAACTTCTTTACCTATGTTAATAGATCATTTAGAATACAGTTCTTTACGTATTCTACTTAACTGAACCGGAGAAATATTTAGAAAGGAGGCAATATGATATTGAGGAATTAAATTTTCTATATCGGGAATTACTTTTTTTAATTGATCATATCTCATAGTTGCATTTAAAACAGTGAGGTCGTAAATTCTTGATTCTAATAATAAGAACACACTTTCTAGAGCACTTGCGTACATATAGGCAATATCCTTGTCTTTTAAAGCAAGTAGTTTTAAGTCTTTAAAGTTAATTGCATACAACTCGCAATCTGTTAAACAATCATAAGAAAGATCAGAAGTTTTGTCTAGAATTAAAGCGCCTAATGCACCGGTAGCGCTAAAGGGTGTAAATAAACTTCTTATGTATTCTTTGCCTTTTTCATCGGTGTAATAAGATCTAACAATACCACTTTTAAGAATAAAAAGGTCTTTGGGTGTTTCTCCGTATTTTGCTAATATTTCTTTGTTAGAGAATTTCTTTAGTTCGGTAAGTTTATAAAAATTTTTGTAAGAATCTGCAGGTAAAACATGAAAATTATTAATAAACTTGTTTAAGTTTTTCATGAGCGAGGGGTTTTAGATGTTACGCTAAAATAATAAAAATTCTTATAAATAACTAATAGTATTTGGACCCTCCATAAAAAGTAAGTCTAAAATAGAAAGGTTAGGGATAAAACCATGTTTGTCATCAAACATTTGTATGTAGTTTTCTATAGGTTTTGTGGGTTTGTGTTTTCTGTCGGATAAAAATCTATAATCATTTTTAGTCGTTTCGACTTTATAATTTTCAGTGGCAGAAAAATCAGAATTCAATTGCAAAGCATCCGTAATAAATAAAAAAGTATCGATATTTATATCTTGAAGATATTTATATTTTTTTTCAAAAATAGGGGCAATATCAGCCTCTAGTAAGTCAAAAAAAGGCGATGTGCGGTAGGCAATCTGTAAAGATTTAAAATGTTGGTCTTGCCAACGAAAGTTGTTTTCAACCAAAGTGTCTTTGGTTTTTTTTCGGGCGTCTTTCAATTGATGTTTTACAGGAATACTCAGCAATTGTTTTCCGCTAGAATTATAAATATAGCAACGATTTCTATAACTCTGTTTCTGAAAATTATCTTCCATTTCAAAAGTTACGGTAGCTGCTTTTATAATTTCTGAATATTGAGAAATAGGAGCGAAGTAGGTTGGTATAAATAAGGACATAATTTTAATTTACCGTATTCAGTTGCAGTTCAGAGTAAAATTTTAATTAAATAAAACTTACTTTTAATTATTTCAATCTAATTTTAAGAATTTTGCTAATCACTAATCACTAATCACTAATCACTAATCACTAATCACTAACCACTAACCACTAAACACTAACTATTTTTTAAGTTCTTTATTTTTTCTAGCTTTATAAAAACTCCAACCAATATATAGTGCGATCAATGCAAAAACAAAATAGCGATAAGAAACCGGTTCGCCATCTCCATGAACCGTAGTAAACATTCTGTCCCATCGAATCGATTTTAACTTTGCACCAAGGCTTGCCGCATTTGCATCCCAGCTAAACCAAATCATTACAGGTTTTCCTAATACATGATCAAAAGGCACATACCCCCAATAACGCGCATCTAAAGAGTTGTGTCGGTTATCCCCAACCAACCAATAATAATCTTGTTTAAAGGTGTAAGAATCTGCTTTTTCTCCGTTGATAAAAATAGCATCACCATTAATTGTTAAATCATTATTTTCATAATTTTTGATAATCTGCTCGTAATAAGGTAAAGATTTTGCATCTAATTTTACGGTAGCGCCAGCTTTCGGAATGTAAATTGGTCCAAAATTATCTTGACTCCATTGATTGCTTTCAATGTGCGGAAAAATGGCATTGTCTGGGGCATGATTTACTTTTTTAACAGACAAGGTAAGCGGTTGTTTTTTAAGCTTTTCAGCTTCCGCTTCGGTCATGTTAATGTTGATTTTGTTATCAACAGAAATCATTTTTATTTTTTGGGCAAAAGCTTGGTTTACGCCTCCAACAACTTCTGTGTATAGAGAATCTTGTCCTATTTTAGAAAGATTTCCGTTCTGCTTTATCGCTTCTTGAATTCTTTCATCAACCCATAATTTTGTAAGAATTTTATACACGCCAGTTCTACCTTTATCTAACAAAAACTGCGGATAGGTATTTCTATCAATCTGTCCTTTAGCTTCATAAGTGTAATAGAATTGCAATTTAGCTCTGTATGGTAAATTGTTCTTTTTACCGTTTATATATACATAGCCATCTCTAATTTCTAAAGAATCACCAGCAATACCTACAGATCGTTTTACGTAATTTGTTTTTTTATCAACAGGTTTGTAAGTAAATTTACCTGAATAATCCCCCCACATAGTCGCTAAAGTATCTGCAGGCCAATTGAAACAAACAATATCATTGTTTTTAATATTCTGTAAACCAGGTAATCTGGTATAAGGTAGTTGAGGTTTTTTTAGATAAGAAGCTAAACTTGTAAAGGGCAAAGAATCATGCACCATCGGAGCTGCAATTACGGTAGACGGAACTCTAGCACCATAATGAAACTTGCTTACAAATAAATAATCACCCACTAATAAAGATTTCTCTAAAGAAGAAGTTGGTATGGTAAAAGGCTGCATAAAATAGGTATGCACCAAGGTTGCAGCAATAATGGCAAATGTTATAGAACTTACCCATTCGCCTACTTCAGATCGAGGTTTTAAGCTTCTATCAGCATTGAACGCCGCGTCTGTTGCATAGTTGATATAAAAAATATATAAACCTAACGTTAAGATGACTAAAAGCGAATCTAGTTTTTTGTAGTAGCCAAAAGTTCTAATGGTTTCTATCCAAATTACAGGAAACATTAATAGGTTTATGACAGGTATAAAAAGTAAAATAATCCACCATTTAGGTCTATTTATAATTTGCATTAAAACCACACCATTATAAATAGGTATTGCAGCTTCCCAAGCTTTTCTGCCTGCTTTTACATAGAGTTTCCAAGTGCCTAAAAAATGGAGAACTTGAACTACTAAAAAAAAGATAAACCACTGCGAATATGTCATAATATATTTTTTGTTTCCTTTACAAGGAATAATTGTATTGTTTTATAAGGCGCAAAATAAAGAAAATGTTACAGTTCTTAACGGATGTTTAACACATCTTTCATAGAAAATACACCTGTTTTATTTAAAATCCATTCTGCGGCAATTACGGCACCTAATGCAAAACCTTTTCGGCTGTGAGCGGTGTGTTTAATTTCGATGGCATCTACTTCAGATTTGTACCAAACAGTGTGTGTGCCGGGTACATCTATTATTCTTTTTGCTATAATAGGTATGTTTTCTTCGGATGAAACAGCGTCTAATTCCCAACCTGTTTTTGAAGTGTGTGCTATAATTCCCTCTGCCAAAGAGATTGCTGTTCCGCTTGGTGCGTCTAATTTTTTTGTGTGATGAATTTCTTCCATAGAAATGTTATAATCTTCTAAAGTACTCATCATTTTTGCCAATTGTTTATTCAACTCAAAAAAGATATTTACGCCAACACTAAAATTTGAGGCATAGATAAATGCGCCTTTTTTTTGCTTGCATAGCGCAACTGCATCTTCATAAGCATCTAACCAACCTGTTGTTCCAGAAATAACAGGCACGTTATTCTTAAAGCAATTAGAAATATTATTAAAAGCGGAATTTGGTACACTAAAATCAATTGCTACATCTGCTAAAGTAATATCAATAGCATCATCAACATCTTTTTTAATCACTATTTCATGACCTCTAGAAATTGCAATTTGCTCAATTTCTTTACCCATTCTTCCATAACCTAAAAGTGCAATTTTCATTTTAAAAAGTATATTTAATTTTTAATCCTATGGTGGGCGATTCAAATCGAATAGGATTTGTAATCATGGTGGGTTTAAATGATAAATTATCATCGGTGTTAAATTGCAGTAAATGTGCATTTACACTGGCTTCTACAATTTGTAAAATATATAAAATAACGCCCGTTAGTATCGACATATCTCTATTTTCTCTTAATTGTTTTTGCGCAGTTTCTAGGGTTTCTGTAGAAACAATTTCTACACCATTTACTGTAAATTCATCTACCAAACCGTTTTCTCTTAACTTGTAAGCGGTTCTAAATCGAATATAATCATTATTGTTAGTTTGATAATAATAGGCTGGAATAGCTAATGCGCCCCAAACAATAGGCGCTTTCCAGTATTTCTTGTTATAAATTTGTCCCATTCCTGGAAAAATAGCAGAATAAAAAGCCGCTCTAGAAGGTGCTAAAGGATCATAAATACCTCCTGTATTTTTTATTTTTCCTGTTACCTTTATATTTTTCACTTTTAAAAGTTCTGGTATCGAATCTTTTTGCGCTAAAAGATTCGCAGAAAAAAATGCGACGCATAAAACAAGTATGATTTTTTTTAAAGACAATTTATTTTAAAAGATTTTTTATGCGATTAAAGTCTTCTTCTGAATGAAAAGGAATTGAAAGTTTTCCTTTTCCGTTGGCCGATACAGTAACATCTATTTTATGACCAAAATAGTCACTAATATCTTTTAAGCTATTTTTAATATATGGCGGTACAGCTTTCTTTTTTGGTTTTGCGATAGCGCCAGATTTTAGATTTTTTACTAAATCTTCGGTTTGTCTTACAGATAATTTTTCGCGTAATATTTTTTCATAAATAGCTAACTGATCTTCTGTATTCTCTACATTAATCATTGCGCGTCCGTGGCCCATAGATATAAAACCGTCACGCATGCCTGTTTGTAAAATAGGGTCTAACTTTAATAAACGCAAATAATTGGTGACCGTAGAGCGTTTTTTACCAACTCTTGTGCTTAAATCTTCTTGCGTTAATTGAACTTCATCAATTAAACGTTGATACGAAAGTGCTATTTCTATCGGATCTAAATTTTTACGCTGAATGTTTTCAACCAAAGCCATTTCTAGCATTTCTTGGTCGTTGGCAAGCCTTATGTAAGCAGGCACAGTTTTGTTGCCTATTAATTTTGAGGCTCTAAACCTACGTTCTCCAGAAACTAATTGGAACTTATTTCCTTCTAATTTCCTTACGGTAATTGGTTGTATAACTCCTAATTCTCTTATAGAACTTGCTAATTCACGTAAAGATTCTTCATCAAAATACGTTCTTGGTTGATACGGATTTACATCAATTAAGCCCAACTCAAGTTCAATAATACTCCCCACAACTTTATCTGCATTTTTGTCAGATGCAGAGTTAATGTTTGGTGTGTCTTGCAACAAAGCAGATAATCCTCTTCCTAAAGCTTGTTTCTTGGTTGCTTTTGCCATTTTACGAATTCTTTTTTAATAATTCTTGAGCCAAATTTAAGTAATTTACAGCGCCTTTGCTAGTGGCGTCGTAAGCAATAATACTTTCTCCATAACTTGGTGCTTCTCCTAAACGAGTATTTCGTCTTATAATTGTATCAAAAACCATACTAGAAAAATGTTTTCTAACTTCATCTACTACCTGGTTTGATAAGCGTAAACGAGAATCAAACATCGTTAATAATAAACCTTCAATATTTAAATCTGTATTATGAATGTTCTGAATACTTTTAATAGTGTTTAATAGCTTTCCTAATCCTTCTAAAGCAAAATATTCACATTGAATAGGAATAATGACTGAATCTGCTGCCACTAAAGAATTTAAAGTAATTAAACCCAATGAGGGTGCACAATCAATCAAAATATAATCGTACTCATTTTTAATATCTTGCACTGCTTTTTTAAGCATATACTCTCTTTCTTGTTTGTCTACTAGTTCGATTTCAATGGCTACTAAGTCGATATGCGCAGGAATAATATCTACGTTTGGAGACGATGTTTTTACAATTGCCTCTCTTGCATTGATAGAATGTTCTAAAACTTGGTAGGTTCCAAATTCTACAGTCTCTACATCGATGCCTAAACCAGAAGATGCATTTGCTTGAGGGTCAGCATCAATAAGCAATACTTTTTTCTCTAAAACACCTAAAGCAGCGGCTAAATTAATGCTTGTTGTTGTTTTACCAACACCTCCTTTTTGATTTGCAATTGCAATTATTTTTCCCATATAAGTTTGATGTTATTAAAGAGTAAAATTACATATTTTTCTGTTTTATAAAAGTGAAAGATGTTAACAAAAAGCTAAACTTATAATAAATTGAAAATCAATTTATTATAAGTTTTTTTTTAATGTTTTTAAACAAATACAATTCTTAAAATTAAATCTGCTTTTAAGATTATTTTTCTGAATCTATTTTGATGTTTTTTCTGGAATATTCTTCAAAACTTCGATCAGTAGTTTCCAGAATTTTTTGGTTGATGATATTTGAGCACGTTCATCAGGAGAATGTGCACCTCTTATAGTTGGTCCAAAAGAAATCATATCGATATTAGGGTAATTCTGACCTAAAATTCCGCATTCTAAACCCGCATGACAAGCGGCTACATTCGGATTTTCTTGAAACAATTCTTTATACAAGTTCTCTACAACCACTAAAATTTCTGAATTTAAGTTGGGCAACCAACCAGGATACGTTCCTGAAAAATCGACATCAAAACCGGCCAATTCAAAACAAGAGCGTAAAGAGTTTGCCAAATCCCATTTATTACTTTCAGAAGACGAACGGGTTAAACACCCTACTTTAATGCTGCCGTCTTTTACAATAATTCTTGCAATATTATTAGAGGTTTCTACCAAACCAAGAACATCAGGACTCATTCTATAAACGCCGTTTAAAGCGCCGTAAATAGCCTTTATAAAACCTTCTTGCACACCCAAATCCATTACGTTTTTTGGTGCTGTAACTTCTATAATTTCAATTTCTAAATTAGCTTCTAGGGTTAAAAACTCTTCTTTTATTGTGTTGATTAATTGCGTTGTTTCAAACAAAAAAGGTTCTTTAGAAACGGTGTCAATAACCACAGATGCAAAGCTTTCTCTCGGAATTGCGTTTCGCAAACTTCCGCCATTAATCTCGGAAATACGCAAGCCGAAATTTGTAAAACTATCAAACAAAATACGGTTCATTATCTTGTTCGCATTTCCCAAACCTTTAATAATATCCATTCCTGAATGCCCACCATTTAAACCTTTTACGGCAATTGTAAAGCCAGTTGTATTCGCAGGAGTTTCTTCTTCTTTGTAAGTTCTTTTAGCCGTTAAATCTACACCACCAGCGCAACCAATGCCTATTTCATCGTCTTCTTCAGTGTCTAAATTTAATAAAATTTCACCTTTTAAAACACCACCTTCTAAACCCATTGCACCGGTCATTCCGGTTTCTTCATCAATCGTAAACAAAGCTTCAATTTCTGGATGCTCTATGTCTGTAGAAGATAAAATTGCCATAATTGCAGCAACACCTAATCCATTATCTGCCCCTAAAGTAGTGCCTTCTGCTTTTACCCAATCCCCATCAACAAACATTTTAATACCCTCTTTGTCAAAATCAAAAACAGTATCTGCATTTTTTTGATGTACCATGTCGATATGACCTTGCATCACAATGATTTTTCTGTTTTCCATACCAGCTGTTGCTGGCTTTTTTACGATTATATTCCCAACGTGATCTACAAAAGTTTCAAGATTTAAATTATTTCCAAAATCGACCATAAATTGGATAATTCTTTCTTCTTTTTTAGAAGGTCTTGGTACTGCATTTAAATCTGAAAAATGATTCCAAACAGCTTTTGGCTCTATATTTCTAATATCTTGACTCATTGTATTTACTTTAAAATTGGTTCCTCAAAAGTACAGTTTTTAAAGACCAAAAAAAAGCCTTCTGTTTAAAGAAGGCTTCCTTTGTTTTTAATAGATTTAGTTAAACTCTATGACTACATCATGAATGTTTTTACGCACTTTTTTTAAGTCTTTCATATAATCATCATTTGCTCTAAAACCAATAGGTAAAACCAAAGTAGATGTTAAGTTGTGTTCCTTTAGCTTTAGAATTTCATCATACTTTTCAGGAGAAAAACCTTCCATTGGGCAAGAGTCTATTTTTTCTAAAGCACAAACTGTTAGTAAATTACCCAAAGCGATATAGGCTTGGTTTTTGTTCCATACCAACAATTCTTCTTGTGTTTTTTTTCCTATTTCGCCAGTTAAAAACTTTTTAAAAGGATTGATAACGGCATCAGGTGAATCTCTAACTTCTTTTACCAAATTAAAATAACTTTCTACTTCTTTCGTTGTGTACTCTTTCGGAATACAGATGACTAAAAGATGTGAAGCTTGTAAAATTTGTGGCTGATTCCAGGAATGTGCAACCAATTCTTTTTGAATTGTTTTATTCTTAATCACCAATAATTTTAAAGGCTGCAAGCCATAAGAAGTAGCCGTTAAATTAAACGCTTCTTTTATAGTGTCTATTTGTGATGTTGATAATGATTTATTTTCATCAAATTTTTTAACAGCATATCGCCATTTTAAACTTTCTACAGAATTCATTTCCTTATTTTTAGACTGCAAAAGTATATGTTTATCAGGGTTTATTTTTCTTCCTTCTATTGGAAAAATTGATGAGCAAATAAGTTTTTTTGTATCTTGTAAACAAAAAAAGAGATGAATGAAGAATTTTTATATTACGTGTGGAAACACAACATGTTTTCGAGTTTAAATCTACAAACTTTAGATGCTAAAGAAGTATATATTGTAAAATCTGGAATGCATAATAAAAATTCAGGGCCTGATTTTTTAAATTCGCACATAAAAATAGACCAGCAACTTTGGGTTGGTCATACAGAAATGCACGTAAAATCTTCTGATTGGTATTTGCATAAACATGAAGAGGATGTAAATTATGATGCCGTAATTTTGCATGTTGTTTGGGAACACGATGTAGCTGTTTATATGAAAAACAACAAACCTTTGCCAACTTTAGAGCTGAAAAACTATGTTTCTAAAGCGCTTTTAGCAAATTATAAAAGCTTGGTATACCATCAACAACAATTTATTCCTTGTGAAAATCAAATTTTAAATGTCGATGAATTTGTTTTAAATAACTGGTTAGAACGTCTTTATTTTGAAAGGTTAGAGCAGAAATCAACTTTTATAAAAGATTTATTATTAGACACAAATGCCGACTTTGAAGCTGTTTTGTTTCAATTATTGGCTAAAAACTTCGGATTAAAAGTAAATGGAGATTCGTTTTTAGAATTAGCAAAGTCCATGGATTTTTCGATTGTTAAAAAAGAACGATTTGATCTGTTGCAATTAACAGCATTATTTTTTGGGCAAGCAGGGTTTTTAGAGGAAGACGCTGAAGTGGGTTATCATAAACAGTTACAGGAAATATATCACTATTTGAAACACAAACATAATTTACTTCCTATTGCGAATAGGCAGTTTCAATTTTTTAGGATGCGGCCTCAAAACTTTCCAACCATAAGAATTGCACAATTAGCCTCTTTGATGTTTACGCATCAAAATTTATTTTCAAAATTGATGAATTGTCAGAAAAAAGAGGATTTTTATATCGTGTTTAATTTTGAAATTCAAGAGTTCTGGAAAACACATTATACGTTTGAATCAGTCTCAAAAAAATCACCCAAAAAATTATCAAAAGCTTTTATTGATTTGATTTTAATCAATACGATTATCCCCTTAAAATTTGTCTATTTACAAAGTAGAGGAGCAGTGGATGAAGAAGAGATTCTACAGTTGATAAAACAAGTTTCATCAGAAAAAAATAGTATTATTTCTAATTTCTCGTCGCTTAAAATAAAATCTAAAAATGCATTAGAAAGCCAGGCTTTACTAGAGCTTAAAAACAACTATTGCACAAAGAAACGTTGTTTACAATGTGCAATAGGGAATAGTTTTTTAAGAAAATAATTTTGAAAGGACTTTGGCAGTCACAGAGTATTCAAAATAAAAAGTAAGATTGCCATAGCTCGCAGAAAAACTGTAATTAGCAATGCCAGGTAAAAGTTATTTAGGATTCAATATTTCCTTAATATTTGCCAAACAATCGCTGTAATGATATTTCGTCATTCTATTCACACGTCTGTTTTTTGCAATTGTTAATTGAAAGTTTAAACTTTCTAGTTCACCTCTAATAATCGCGTTAATATCAGAATTTTTAATATTTTTAGCATTAAATAACTCGCCCATTCTGGCAATCATCGATTTTTGAAGATTACGTCTAAATACATCAACATTTTTTATATAATTTACTTCAGAAAAAACACCAATTCTCAAATCACGAACCATGTCTAAAACATTGTAAGTATCAGAGGTTATAATTTCTGCATCAATCATTCTTTCTAGTTTTGATGCATTTAAAAGACTATACAATTGTCTGTTTTGAAGATTTAGCATACTGTTTGTATATCCGCTTTCATCAATATTAGAAAGTATGCTTTTATCAACCAACCAATCTTGTGTTTTAAATACATTTTGTTGCAACCAAACCATTGCTTCTTTTTGTTTTTTTTCTGAAACAGGATGATAAACAACACCATCTTGCGTTGGTTTTTTATTGTATTCATAAACACCACCGATATTGCCAGAAACATGACCAGCATATCGGTTCCAAACACCTAAAAGTTCTCCATATAATTCAGATAAATCATCATAATTATTGGTTTGATCTGAAGTCCAACTTGGTAAATTTTCAGCAACAATTTTCAAGTTATTCATACCGTAAGTAGAGGCTTTTACTTGATCATTACCAATCCCTTCGGTTTGTGCAGAAGGATCAAAACGTTGCGCACCAAATCTATAAATAGGATTATCGGCCTTGTTTGAAATCCATGTATCTAAAGTTGCTATTTCTTGTTCAGGAGTTGTTGCTTCAGGAATTTTACGATATCCCCAGTTAATAGCATACTGATCATAAGGCCCCAGTTGACGAATAAAACGGATGTTTTCATCACCCGGTTGCGCAACATAATTATAACGTGCATAATCCATAATGGTTGCGGCAATTCCCATTTTTTGAGTAAATTTACCCGAACGCAAAGAATCTACAGGATAAGCATAACTAGCCGCCATGTTGTGAGGCAAACCTAAAGCATGACCAATTTCGTGAGAAATTACCATGCGCATCATTTCTCCAATTTCTTCCGCAGGGGTATCAAGTGTTCTTGCAGACGGATTTGCCGCCCCCGTTTCTAATAAATAGCGATTTCTATAAGAGCGCAAATGGTTGTGATACCAAATAATATCGCTTTCTATAATTTCTCCGGTTCTTGGGTCAGAAACACTCGGTCCTGTTGCATTTCTTGTAGTACTTGCTACATATCTAATAGAAGAATAGCGCACATCTTCCATGCTAAATGCCGGATCTTCTTCTTTTGTTGGTGGATGTTTTGCCATAATTGCATTCTTAAAACCCGCAGTTTCAAAAACTTTTTGCCAATCGTCAACACCTTGTTTAATGTATTTTTTTAATTTATCTGGCGTGGCAGGATCTAAATAATAGACAATCGGTTTTATCGGTTCTACCAATTCCCCACGATGGTAAGCATTGATGTCTTTTGGTTCTAATCGCCAGCGTTTAATATACCTTTTGCTATCTGCTTTTAAGGCTTCCGAACTATAATCTACAGTACCGATAGAAAAATAACCGACCCTTTTATCGTATATTCTAGGAGTCATTTTATTTTCTGGCAACACAATCATCGATTGATTTACGCGCAAAGTAATCGTATTTGTGCTTGAATTACTCGGAGGTGCATCTGCATCAAACGTAAAATCTTGCACAACTTCTATATTCTTCGGATAGCTTTTTACACTGTTAATAAAGCTTCTAGAAGGATCTAATCTTTTTACTTTATACCGTTTTCTGTAAGCGTCACGCAAACCTGTAATCGCTTTTATATCGGTAGCAAAGAATTTTGTTACATCTATTATAACGGCTGTAGAATCGGTGTTTTGTGTTTTAATATCAAAAGCATAGATGATAGGTTCTAGATTGTTTGCTCTTACAGATTTATAAATAGGTAAAGAATCGTTTGCAATAGCATTATAAGATTTTACTTTTAATAAAACCTTGTTTTGAAATTCTTCCCAAACAACAACTTGTTCGTTAATTTTGGATCCTGCATTTACATAGCCACCTCCCAAGCCAGCCGGAAGTTCTTTAATTCTTGTTACCAACAACATCTCTTTTCCGAAATGAGTTTTCGGAATTTCATACAAATAATTATTGTCTGACTCATGAACTTTAAAAAGCCCTTCATCAGTTTTTGTTTCTTTAGTCACAAAATCTGAATATTTTGGAATTTTACTTTTTTTAGGTTTTGGAGTTGTTTGCGCTGTTTTTTCGTCTTTAGATTTCTTTCTTTGAGCATTTATTTCTTTAGGAAATGTAAAAGCTAAAATCAATGAGAATAGTAATAGTTTTTTCATGTTGGTTTTGTTTGGTGTATAAAGTTCTAAAATAATAAAAAGGATAAGTATTCGCTTTATGGATTGTGTTAAAACTGAATTTATTATTTTTGTGTAAACTAAACGCATATTTATGAATCAGGCCATTCAAGTTTCTGTAGACGCTGTTGTTTTCGGATATGAAGCAGGTGTTATTTCTGTTTTATTGATTAAAAGAAAATACGAACCTTTTAAAGGAGATTGGGCAATTCCTGGCGGATTTGTTTTAAATAATGAATCTTTAGAAGCCGCAGTAGAGAGAGAATTAGTGGAAGAAACTGGCGTAAAAATAAATTATTTAGAGCAATTGTACACGTTTGGAAACACAGATAGAGATCCAAGAGGAAGAGTTATAACGATTGCTTATGTTGGGTTGGTAAGACCAAATGCTTTTAAAATAGTTGCTGCTACAGATGCAGAAAAAGTGCAGTGGTTTTCTATTGAAGCGTTACCAAAGTTGTCTTTTGATCATAAAGCTATTTTAGAAAAAGCTATTGTAAGATTACAGGGTAAAATAACCTATGAACCGATTGGCTTTGAGTTGTTAGATAAAAAATTCCCGTTCTCTGATTTAGAAAAATTATACACCACACTTTTAGGTCGAGAAATTGATAGAAGAAACTTCCGAAAGAAAATAATAAAGCTAACTGTTTTAGATGAACTAAATGAAAAAGTGTCTCAGGGTTCAGGTAGACCGGCTAAATTATTTCAATTCAATCAAGAAAGATACTTTCATTTAAAACAAGAGGGAATTATTTTCGAAATTTAATACGCTTATTATAAGTTACATACATGTTTTGTGTAAAAATAACACTAATTATATTTGCGAGGGTTTTGATTTGAATCTATATTTGTGTTATAATTACGCAAATACAAAAAATATGAATGGATTATTATTAACAGACGGATACAAAACAGGACATCACCAACAGTACCCAAAAGGAACAGAAGAGGTATATTCTAATTGGACGCCAAGAAGCAATACATACGCGCCTAAAGGTTGCGATAAAGTGGTTTCTTTTGGTCAGCAATATGTAATGAAATGGTTACATGATTATTTTGAAGAAAACTTTTTCTCTAAAGATAAAAATACTGTTTGCCATGAAATAAAGGAAGAACTTTCTTTGTATCTAAATACTGATTATGATGTGTTGCATTATGAAAAACTACATGATTTACAACATTTACCAATCAAAGTAAAAGCATTAGAAGAAGGGGTAGAAGTACCAATGAGAGTTCCGATGCTTACAGTCGTAAACACACATAAAGAATTCTATTGGGTTACTAATTTTTTAGAAACGATTTTTTCTGCAATGTTATGGCAACCAATTACATCGGCTACTATTGCACTTTTGTATAAACGAATTTTTAAAAAATGGGCGCTTTTAACGGATGAAGAACATATAGATTTTATCGATTTTCAAGGGCATGATTTTTCAATGCGAGGTATGGGTGGTTTACAAAGTGCTATACTATCAGGAATGGGACATGCAAGTGTGTTTTTAGGGTCAGATACTTTACCCGTAATAAGTAGTTTAAGGAAATATTATAACGCAAAAGGTTTTGTAATTGGTTCTGTAAATGCTACAGAACATTCTGTAATGTGCGCGGGTACTAAAAATGACGAGATAGAAACTTTTAGAGCATTGATAAAAACCTATCCAACAGGAATTTTATCGGTTGTGAGTGATACTTGGGATTTATGGAAAGTACTTACAGATTATCTGCCAAAATTACAAAATGAAATTTTATCGAGAGATGGCAAACTAGTCATACGACCTGATAGTGGAGATCCTGTTGCTATTATTTGTGGAGAACGTGAGAAATTAGACGGAACATTGCCACAAGAAAAAGGTGTGGTTGAGTCAGGGCAGAATCATACTTTTTTTGTGTTTAAATTATTTATTTAATTGATTTACAGTTGTTTAAGTTGTTAATTATTCGTATATTATGCTGATAATCAATAATTTAACTAAATGGAATCATCGGGTAATTTAAAGCATATTTTTGGTCAAATAGAAGATCATAGAAGCCATATAAACCGACTTCACAATTTAGTCGACATTCTTCTTATCGGAATAACTTCGGTCATTTGTGGGGCAGAAACTTGGGAGCAAATGGTTGTGTTTG